>JBEKVC010000130.1:0-3448 GCA_049514395.1 Terriglobia bacterium | reverse complement strand
GTAAGCGTCCGGTCGTGGCCGTCTGGACAGAAGTGTAATTGGAAGGCATGCTCTCGATGTGGACACAAGCGATAGTGTCCACTTGGAGCGATGATGGACACTTACACTCAACCCGTGCCACCGAAACGGCAGTACCGGTCGTTGGAAGAGAAGCGACGGATTGTCGAAGAGACGTTGGCGGAGGGGGCATCGGTAGCACTGGTAGCGCGAGCCCACGGAGTCAACGCCAACCTGGTTTTCAACTGGCGCAGGCAGTATCGAGCAGGTCGATTGAGGGAACGCGCCGGAGTCAACCTGTTGCCGGTTAGAGTAACTCGGGAGAGTTCTCCGCGTTTGAGAACTCTACATCGTGCGCCTGGCGCAACGCCATCATCCTCGGCGGGCACGATTCACATCCGACTCAATCATGCGCAAGTGAGCATAGAAGGTAGCACCGATCCGGTGTTGTTGCGTGTGTTGTTGGAGTGTCTGCAACGATGATCACGGCTCCAGTCAACACGCAGATTTGGATTGCCGCAGGCGTGACCGATCTGCGGCGCGGTTTCACCGGGTTGAGCGCCTTGGTGCAGACCAAGTTGGAACAGGCGCCATTTTCGGGGCACGTATTTGTGTTTCGTGGAAGGCGCGGCGACCTGATCAAGGTGTTGTGGTTCGATGGCGATGGGCTCTGTCTATTTTCGAAACGTTTGGAACGCGGGCGCTTTGTGTGGCCGCAAGCAAGCAGTGGCACGGTGGGATTGACGCGAGCGCAGTTATCGATGCTGTTAGAAGGTATCGACTGGCGACGACCGGAGCGCACGTGGACGCCGCAGATGTCAGTGTAGGTGCACTGTGGATAACATCGATAATTTTGTCGTCGACAGAAGTAGAGATCATGGCATACTCGCGGCATGGTTGTGCCGCACGCGATCCTTCCTGATCTAAATACTCTGGATGCAGATTCGTTACGCGCGCTGTTGGTGGAAACCCACGAGCGCTATTGCACGACGGCGCAGCGACTGCAGTCGCGGGAGAGTGAGATCGAGCATCTGAAGTTGCTGCTGGCCAAGTTGCAGCGGATGCAGTTCGGACGCAAGTCGGAGAAGCTGCAGCGACAGATCGAACAGTTGGAACTGCGACTGGAGGATCTGGAGCAAGCACAAGAGGCGGAGAGCGAGCCAGCGAAGGAAAGCGCACCAGCTCAGACAGCGGATGTTACTCCGGCGCAGAAGAAAGCGGCGCGGCGACGGCCGCTGCCCAGCCACCTGCCGCGAGTGACGCATACCCATGCACCGAAAGAGCAAGCGTGTCCGGGATGCGGCGGGAAGCTGCGTCCGCTGGGGGAAGATGTCTCGGAGATGTTGGAGTATGTGCCGGCACACTTTCATGTCATTCGGCATGTACGACCGAAGCTGAGTTGCGGGACCTGTGCACAGATCGTGCAAGCGCCGGCGCCGAGCCGGCCGATTGCGCAGGGGCTGGCCGGCCCGGGACTGCTGGCTCATGTGTTGGTCTCAAAGTACTGTGATCATCTTCCCCTGTATCGCCAGGCCGAGATCTATAGCCGTAGCGGAGTCGAGTTGGAACGCTCGACGCTGGCCGATTGGGTAGGCGGGAGTAGTCAACTACTCGATCCTCTGGTCGAAGTGCTGCGTCGCTATGTAATGACCGCTAGCAAGCTCCATGCCGACGACACGCCGGTACCGGTGCTGGCGCCGGGCAACGGACAAACCAAGACGGGACGATTGTGGACTTACGTACGAGATGATCGCCCGTCGGGTGACACTTCGGCAGCGGCGGTTTGGTTCGCGTACTCGCCGGATCGCAAGGGCGAACATCCCCAGCAGCATTTGCGGGAGTTTGAGGGCTGGCTGCAGGCCGACGCCTATGCCGGATTCAATCAGCTCTATAAAGAGGATGGCCGCATTCAGGAAGTCGCTTGTTGGGCGCACGTTCGGCGCAAGTTCTACGACTTGGAGCAAGCGCACGCATCGCCCATCAGCAGCGAGGCTCTGGAACGAATCGCAGATCTGTATGCCATCGAGAAAGAGATCCGGGGCCGACCACCGGACGAGCGGCAACAGGTTCGCACCACCCGGGCGCGGCCTTTGCTCCAGTCCTTACAGGAATGGTTCGAGGTCTCGCTAACCAAGCTGTCCCGCAAGTCGGATACGACTGCAGCCATCCGCTACGCCCTCGGACTGTGGCCGGCACTGACACGGTATTGCGATGACGGTCGCTTGGAGATCGATAATAACGCGGCCGAACGGGCTTTGCGCGCCGTCGCGTTGGGTCGCAAGAACTACTTGTTCGCCGGCTCCGACGCAGGCGGCGAGCGTGCTGCTGCCATCTACAGTTTGATCGGGTCAGCAAAACTCAACGGGATCGATCCGGAAGCGTACTTGCGCGAGGTCCTGACGCGCATTGCCGACCACCCCATCACTCGCATCGAGGAGTTGCTGCCTTGGAACATCGCCGCCAGCGTACCGTCGGCAATCCAACCCGCAGCTTAGACAAGAAGGTTAAGGTTATCGTGAAGAACTCTGCAGGCATTCCGGTCTTAACCAGCGATGAAGAAACCCTATACCGACAAGCAAGGGCAGTACCTGGCCTTCATTTACTACTACGACAAAATCCACGGGTGCCCACCTGCGGAGTCCGAAATGCAACAATACTTTCGAGTCTCCCCGCCTTCCGTGCATCAAATGATCTCGACGCTCGAAACTCATGGCCTTATCGAGCGAACACGAGGCCAGGCTCGATCCATCCGTCTGCTGATTCCGCGCGAGGAACTACCGGACTTGATCTAGCGTGACCAGCGATCTCGAAGAACTGTTCACGCCGCACAGTGTCCACATCATCCCTTTGTGGACACTTGTACTGCCCCATACAGCTCGTCGACGCGGTCTACTCCGGACGCTTACAATGAAGCCAAGGTTTCTGAATTTGTTCATGAAGAAATTCACTCGTGAGCGGATTGTACCAATCGTTGCCGCCAGAGTCTCCTGACTCACTTGAGGGATGACGGCCTCGGGCTGTCCTCTTTTGGCTCTTTTGCGAAGCGGGACAGTCTCAAAAGCGCTCGTGCCAGCCCCTTTCCGGGCGGGACTCCCAGTCGTTATGCCAAGTAGAGATGCCTGGAGAGAACAAGCTGATCCGTCAAACCAGACGGCCTACCTCTTGAGTCAGGAGCTTGCCCACAGACGCTCGTTTGCGTGGAAAGCAAGGAGTGAAAACATGCTTGGAACTATATTGATCGTGATTCTCGTCTTAGCACTCTTAGGTGTGCTCCCAACATGGTCGCATAGCAGAGAGTGGGGCTATTACCCGACCGGAGGAGTGGGGCTGATCCTTTTGATCGTTGTTATTCTCCTCGTTCTCGGTCGCATTTAAACCATGCAGTCTTGATCGGAGCTTCGGTATGAAGAACCTTGTCTTTGTTAGTGTCTCGCTACTGGTGCACGTCGGA
>JBEKVC010000129.1:0-3492 GCA_049514395.1 Terriglobia bacterium | reverse complement strand
CGTTATGTAGAGCCGGAAATTATGTGGAGCTGAGCGGCGACTGACATCGGCGTGTGTGGTTGACCTGGTGCAACGCCATGTGAGTCCGGAAATCAGCTCCACATAACTTTTGCGCTCAGAGGTCGTCGAGCCACTGGATGATGTCCTTGTTGGTGTGCCAGCGGCCGTCATCGGTGGGGACCGCAACGGGTCCAGGGCAGCGTTCGATTGCCTTTCGCTTCATGGCCATGTCGATCTCGATGTACTGGCTCGTGGTGGTGATGCTGACGTGCCCGAGCCACGACCTGATGACGTTGAGCTCGACGCCAGCTTGAAGCAAGTGCATAGCGGCCGTGTGGCGGAGAGTGTGGGGGCTGACGCACTTCGACGCGAGAGAAGGCTCGTGCTCCGCAGCGATGGCGACGTTGCGTTCCAGGATCACCCCCACGCCGTAGCGGGTGATGCGTCCGCCATGAGCGTTGAGGAACACTGGCGTGTCGGGATCGGCCCGGTCCGGGCGCTGGTCGAGGTAGGCGCGTAGCACGTCCGCGGTCTCTGTCCACAGTGGGCAGAGACGCTCCTTGCGTCCTTTCCCCGCTATCCGCACCTGGGTGGGTGGCTCGAGTCGCAGGTCCTTGACGTCGATCCCGACGACCTCCGAGGCACGGGCCCCCGTGTTGTACATGAGCGTAAGCAGGGCTCGGTCGCGAACGCCGAGACGCTGCGTTGGCGGTGGAGCCGCAAGAAGCGCCTTTGTTTCAGCCTGGTCGAGATAGGTCATAGAGGTTGACGACGTCTTCTTGATGGGGATGTCCAGCACCCGGCGGCAGAGTTCGGCGTGGGAGGGGTCTCGATCGGCTACGTAGGCGAAGAAGCGGTGGATAGCGACCAGCCGGCAGTTCCGGGTCGCCGCGCAGTTCTTGCGTTCCGTCTCAAGGTGGTCCAAGAAGGCCAGGACGGTGTCCGGCCCGAGATCGCTCAGCTGTAGCCGGATCACCTGGCGGCCATGGCGGCGAGCCGCGAACCGCAGGAAGAGCTTCATCGCGTCGCGATAGGCGAAGACCGTGTTCTGGCTGACGTCGCGTTGTGCGGCGAGGTAGTTCTCGAAGAACCCCCGGAGCAAGGTTGCAAGCGTGGTCGGCGCGCTCATGGCCGGCCTCCGACACGGGGAAGGATCTCCTCGGCGAATGTATGAAAGCGCGCGCTCGCCTCGTCGAGAAGCGCGGTCGTGACAGACAGGTAGACCTCGGTGTCGGCGACACAGGCGTGGCCGAGGTACGTGCTCAACAACGGGAGGCGTGCCATCACGTCCTCGCCGTCCCGATACCACTGCAAGAGCCGGGTGACAGCGAACGTGTGCCTCAGATCATGCGCGTGGGGGCCACGTCCGTGGGGTTCGCGCAGTCCCGCCTGGACGGCCAGCTGGCGGAACATCGTCTGCACCGTGCCTGGGTCGTAGCCCGTGCCGCGGCCGGAGATGAAGAACGCCCCTTCGGGGCCGGCCGGAGCCACCGAGACGCGTAGGTCGTGGTAGCGCTGGAGCAGCTCTGTGGTTCCCCTCGAGAGCGGGACGAGTCGAGACTTGCGAAACTTCGATTGGCGGATGGACAGCACACCTGCTGTCAGATCGACGTCGGCGAGAGTCAAATGCAGCGCTTCGGAGATCCGCAGGCCCGATGTGGCCAACAACAGGATGATCGCGTGCATCGTCCGGGAGCGGATCGGGCACGGATGCCCGATGGTCCAGTCGCGCAGCGAGAGAGCGGCGTCGAGCAATGCACGCAGCTCCTCGGGGGAGTAGATGTGGGGTGGCTTGGGCGGTCGACGGCGGGGACGCAGCGACTCGCCCGGAACGAACGTGCCTTTCCGGCGCGAGGCGAGGAAGCGGCAGAAGCGGCGCAGCAGGTAATAGCGACTTTGCCGGGTGTTGGGTCCCCGCGACGGAGACTCCGCCAGCCAAGCCATGGCGAGCGTTTCGTCGATGGTGCCCGACGGAATGCCCCTCTCGATAGTCAGTCGGTCCAGCGAGCGCAACTGCGTAAGGGTGGTCTTGTTGGCGCTCGCGCTCGCCTCGAGCGTCGCGGCGAAGGCCGCGAGCTCAGCCGCCAGCGGCCCGGAGAATGGGTTCGCTCTCACGACACGACCTCCGGGTCCAATGCCACCGTCCGGAGATCCTCGACATGAAGCTTGGTGTACACAAAGGTCGTCTCGGGACTCCGATGCCCAAGAACGTCTCCGATGCTCTTGAGGGTCTCGCCGCCGCGTAGGAGATGCACCGCCAAGGAGTGGCGCAAAACGTGAGCACCGCCACGAGCAGCAACGATGCCCGCCTCGTCAAGCTGGCGTTGAAGCCAGGCGTTCATCCTGCTCCGTAACGGGCCATGGGGCGGCCGGGCAGAGAGGAAGACTTCCTCGTGGGGCGACGGAGGGCGCTCCTCCAAGAGGTAGTCCAAGACGGCGTCACCCACCGGGCGCGTGAGTGGCAGGGCGCGCCGACGGCCGGTCTTGGGCGAGACGATCGTGAGCTCATCGTTCTTCCAGTCGACGTCGCGAAGGCGAAGCGCCCTGGCCTCACAGCCGCGAAGGCCGTAGGTGGCGATGAGAAGGAGCATGGCGTAGTTGCGCCGACCTCCGGGCCGGTCCCGGTCGACCACGCCCAGCAAAGCCTGCACCTGGTCCCAGGACAGAGCGCACGGAACATCGGCGAGGCGATATCGCCGCCGGAGCGGCACTGCGCCGACCAGGTGCGCCCCTCCGTAGCCCCGCAGGTCCAGCCATCGGTAGAAGCCCGAGAGGGACGTCGCCATGTGGTTCCACGCGGTGTGGCCCAGGTTCGCTCCGCGCTGGCGGCTGAAGCCAAGCAGGTCGTCGGGACTGAGGGACACCAGCTCGTTCGGCCTCACAGCGTCGCCTCGGCTGACGAGGAAGTCGCGCAGGTAGCGCCGGTAGTTCACGATCGTGGTCTCGGCGAGTCCACGGTCGTGTCGGAGGAACCGGCAATAGCCGTCGATCAGCTCGTGATACGGCGGCTCGTTGGCCACGACAGCGGGGAGGGCTCCTTCCTCCCGAAGCATCGCAAGCAGGTGTGCGAGGCCGATCCGCACAGACGCTCCTCGGCACCCCGGCCGATGGCGGTAACAGCGACAGACGGGCAGGTGATCGCGAATGAACTCCTCGACCATCGCCTCGTCCGGTGTCCAGGTAACACCTCGTTCGTGAAGGACCCTTCCCAAGTGGATAACCGCGTGCCCGTAGTCGCGGCAGGTCCGTTCCGCGTACCCACGTTTGCGTAGCCGCAGAACGAGACGGAGGGCTTCTTCGCCGAGTTGGGCGCCCTCCCACCGCACGTCGAATAGGCCGTTCCAAAATGTGTCGTGCATGTCCACCTCCGTGGGGTTGTGATGAAGGAGGAGCATGGGACGCACGAAAAGTTATGTGAAGCGCGAGCGACGTGTCGCCGCGGGACTACTGGCTCATCCGGCTTTGCTCCACATAATTTCCGGCTCTACATAA
>JBEKVC010000128.1:0-3509 GCA_049514395.1 Terriglobia bacterium | reverse complement strand
TGCTGGGCAAGTTTTATCCCTCGGGCCTTTTAGGCATCGGGCTGACGGCGCTGCTGGCCAGTTTCATGTCAGGCATGGCCGGAAACGTCACCGCCTTCAACACGGTTTGGACTTTCGACATCTATCAGACGCACGTTAACCCCGGCAAGCCTGACCGTCACTATCTGAGTATGGGCCGTTTCGCAACGGTTTTCGCGGTGGCGGTGGGAATCGGAACGGCCTTCATTGTTCTGAAGTTCAACAACCTGATGGATTATCTCCAACTCCTCTTCGCCTTTTTCAACGCGCCGCTGTTCGGTACCTTCCTGCTGGGAATGTTCTGGAAGCGCACCAGCGCCCACTCCGGTTTCTGGGGATTGCTTTCCGGGATTCTCGCCGCCGCCACTCACTACACCCTCTACCACTTTCATGTGATTTTCTACCCCACCGATATGGCGGCGAATTTCTATCAGGCTATCTGGGCTTTCTCGGTTTGCGTTGTGGTGACGGTGGTTGTGACCCTGTTCACCGAACCTCGAAAGGAAGAAGAGCTGGTGGGGCTTGTGTACTCTCTGACTCCAAAGCCGAGAAACCAGGATCTCCCCTGGTATGAGAGGCCTGGCATTCTTGCCATTGGCATCCTCGCGCTCTGCGTGGTGTTGAATATCATCTTCTGGTGAAAACCATGGGTTTGGACATTCGCTTGCCGATTGGAATCATCTTCACCATTTACGGCGCCGTTCTTATAATTTATGGCGCGGTGGCCGATCCAGCCATTTTCGTGAACTCTCTGGGAGTGAACATCGATATATGGTGGGGCGCGGCGATGCTGCTCTTCGGCCTGTTCATGGGCACTCTCGCATTCAGGGCCTCGCACCGTGGCGCCTCATGACTGAACTCCGCTGGAATCCTACTGTTCGTGAATGGGTCTCAACGGCCTCCCATCGCCAGGACCGACCGCAGATGCCGGAGGATTGGTGCCCATTCTGCCCGGGCTCGGGGAGAGTTCCGGACCACTATGACTGCTATATTTACCCCAACGATTTTCCCGCCTTCTCCATTCCCCCGCCGCAGCCTGCCATCCAGGGCGACGACTTCTATCGAGTGGCGCGGTCGTATGGCAAATGCGACGTGGTCCTTTACCATCCGGACCACAATACTTCTTTGCCGCAACTTTCGTTAGACCACATTGTGAAGCTCGTCCAGATATGGCGAAAGCGCTTTGCGGAACTCAAAGCCACTACGGGGATTCGCTATGTTTTGATTTTTGAAAACAAGGGTGCGGTGATTGGCGTGACCATGCCTCACCCCCACGGGCAGATCTATGCTTTCCCGTTCATTCCGCCGCGTCTCCAGAGGGAGATTGCATCGGCGCGCGCTCACCAGCGAGCCGAACGGAGATGCTTGTTCTGTGACATTCTCAAGAAAGAGCGTGGTGAGGGGCGGCGAATTGTTGCCGAGAATGAGGCCTTCACGGCTTTCGTGCCCTTTTACGCGTGCTGGCCCTACGAAGTCCACATTTTCTCTCGCCGCCATCTGGCCGCCCTGGATGCCTTCCGGCCTTCCGAAGAGCGCGGGCTGGCCGAAATGTTGAAGTGGGTCACGCTGAAATACGATAATCTTTATCAGATGTCGTTCCCTTACATGATGCTGCTCCACCAGGCGCCCACGAAAGGGAGGTTTCCCTATTTCCATTTTCACATCGAGTTTTATCCTCCCCATCGCAGCAAGGAGAAGCTGAAATACCTGGCCAGCGTCGAAACTGGCGCGGGAACCTTTCTGAACGACTCGCTGGCGGAGGAAAAGGCTGCGCAACTCCGCGATCTGCCACCGCAGCGCCGGGAGCAAGTCCCGGGTTCGCGCTGAGCACGGGAAGTAAGCAGATTGGTGTGGGGGCAATACACTCAGTGCCTGACCGAGAAAGCGTACCTTGAGCCGCTGGTGAAGGCCAACCAAAAAGGCTGGAGCTTGTTTTGAATCACGCTCACGCGTTTCATGTTTCGAGGTAATCTTTCCCACTGCTTACTGCTTACTGCCTACTGTAACGATGGGAGACCCAATGATTGAGACATTCTTCCACGCAATATATGGCACGGCTCCGGAAGTGGTGGTACGCGCCCCGGGGCGCGTGAACCTTATCGGCGAGCACACCGATTACAACGACGGGTTCGTCCTGCCGGCGGCCATTGACCGGAGCATCGGATTCGCTGGCCGTAAGCGGGCCGATCGGCTTGTCCGAGTGCATTCCATCGATTTCGACGGTTCTGTCGAATTCAATCTTGAGGATATCCAAAAGGATGGCAAGAATTCCTGGAGCAATTATATTCGCGGGGTCTCGAAATACCTCGAGGAGGATGGCCATCGGCTCTCGGGCGCCGACATGGTTTTTGGGGGCGACGTGCCGCGCGAGGCGGGCCTCAGCTCCTCGGCGGCGGTGGAAGTGGGCACGGCCGCATTCTGGAAAAACCTTCTCCACCTCGATGTGGATCCGGTTTATCTCGTCAAACTCTCTCGCAAGGCTGAGAACCAATTTGTGGGCGTTCCTTGCGGCATCATGGACCAGTTTATTTCCGCGCTGGGACGGGAAAATCACGCCCTCTTCCTCGATTGCGGCGATCTTTCCTACCGTCACGTGCCTCTGCGGGACAACGTGAAGATTGTCGTCTGTAACTCCGGCGTGAAGCGCGCCCTGGCGCAGTCGGAATACGAGGTTCGTCTGAAGCAGTGCCGGCAGGCGGTGGCGCAGATTGCTTCCGCTGGCCTTGCGGTAAAGTCGCTTCGTGACGTGGAGCCCGCAGACCTCGAGGCTGCGCGTTCGGTCCTCAGCGGGATTCTATTTCGCCGGGCCCGCCACGTCGTCACGGAGAACCATCGGGTTCTGGAGGCCGTCAAGGTTCTGGAATCCGGTGACATCGAGCGATTCGGACAACTCATGGACGCTTCGCACGAAAGCTTGCGGGACGATTACGAGGTCAGCTCCAAGGAATTGGATGTTCTGGTTGAGCTGGCGTGGAAACAACCTGGAGTCCTCGGCGCCCGCATGACCGGCGCGGGGTTCGGTGGGTGCACGGTTAACCTGGTCCGCCAGGACGCCGCTGAGGCTTTTGCCGAGGCCGTCCGCCGGGGATATGAGGACGCCCTGGGCCTGAAGGCGGAGATATATATCTGCAAGGCTTCTCAGGGCGCACTGAGCATTTAATTTTGGATTCTAGATTTTGGATTTTGGATTCATGAACCTTGCTTCTCGGCAATTCTCACCAATGTTCAAAAGCCTCGGAGGACAGCGGCAACCTCGAATCGCTAATCCAAAATCCAAAATCTAAAATCCAAAATCGCCGAATTTCAGCGCGGCGGGGCTTGCTTGAAAATCAGGTAAACGAGAACAGCCAGAAGGATAAGAAGTACCGCTCGCGTTATGGGGCTGACCTGCGCCTCGACGAACGGGCAGGGTTGCCTGGGCCGCCTTCTTCTGGCCAGGTACCAGGGAAAAATGATCGGCCACAGCAGCAGGGTGCCCATTCCCCACCTTA
>JBEKVC010000127.1:0-3536 GCA_049514395.1 Terriglobia bacterium | reverse complement strand
TTTGCAGCTTGGGCATCCTCTCGATGGCGACCAGGCACATGCGGCAGGCGCCCTGTAAGGTCAGGTTTGGGTAATAGCAGTAAGAGGGTATCTCGATACCCACTTGCTTGGCGGCTTCAATCAGCAAAGTGTCGGCGGGGACCGTCACGGCCCTGCCATCGATCGTGAACTTGACCGGCTCAGGCGCAGCTCCCTTCTTGGTTAGGGGACCGGGCATCAAAGCCGAACTACGAGTGTAAGGAGCCGGAATCTGACGGTTCTCTTCCTTCAGAGGGTGGTCCACGGTTTCGAAACCCGGGTCTTGCGTCCGGTCTTTCATGCTACGCTCACCGCCTCTTTCTGGCCGATTGTAGGGGTAGGGCTTGCCCTACCCCGCCGCAGGGGACGGCAAGCCGTCCCCCTACAGGATTCTTCATGCCACCGCCACCGCCTTCTTCTCGAATGGACACGAGCCCAGTTTCAGGTGCGCTTCGAATTCAGGCCGGAACTTCTTCAGGATGCTGATGGTGGGCATCGCCGCGGCATCTCCGAGGGGACAGAGCGTTTTGCCCAGCATGTTGTACGAAACGTCCAGAGCCGTGTCCGGATCTTCCGGGAGTCCGGCGCCGGCGTGGAATCGTTCGAGCAGCAACTTCAGCCATGCTGTTCCCTCACGGCAGGGGATGCACCAACCGCAAGATTCGTGGGCGTAGAACTTCATGATGCGGTGGGCGACTTTCACCATGCATGTTTCTTCGTCCAGAACTACGACTCCGCCGGAGCCCAGCATCGAGCCGATTTTGGCCACGGCGTCGAAGTCCATGGCAACGTCAATTTCGTCAGCCGTCAGCACGGGGCAAGAAGAACCGCCGGGAATCACAGCCTTCAACTTCTTTCCGCCCAGCACGCCGCCGCCTACCTCCTCGATCATGCGCCGGAGAGGAAAGCCCATCGGCAGTTCATAGACTCCCGGCCTTTCAATGTGGCCGCTCAGGCAAAAGAGGCGAGTGCCGCCGTTCTTGGGCGTTCCCAGCTTGGCGTACCATTCCGCGCCGTTCAGGATGATATGTGGGACGTTTGCCAGCGTCTCGACGTTATTGATAATTGTCGGGCCTTCGTAGAGTCCCACGATAGCAGGGAAGGGGGGCTTGATGCGTGGGTATCCTCGCAGTCCTTCGAGCGAATTTAAGAGCGCTGTTTCCTCGCCACACTCATAGGCGCCCGCACCCGTGTGGGTGTAAAGGTCAAAATCAAAACCCGTTCCCAGGATGTTCTTTCCCAGCCATCCGCGTGTATAGGCCTCTTCCAGGGCACGATCAACGATGTCCTTTAAATAGCGGTATTCTCCCCGGATGTAGATATAGCCTTGGTGGGACCCGATGGCAAAGCCGGCGATGCTCACCCCCTCGATCAATTGGTGGGGATCGTATTCCAACAATGGCCGGTCCTTGCAGGTTCCCGGCTCGCTCTCATCCGCGTTGCAGATAACGTACTTGGGCTTGGCGGATTGTTTGGGTACGAAACTCCACTTCATGCCGGTGTTGAAGCCGGCCCCACCGCGCCCTCGGAGGCCGGAGTTCTTCATCTCGTTGATGACCGCGTCCGGTCCCATTTCGAACGCCTTCTTCAAGGCTTTGTAGCCCTCGTGCTGGAGATAGACGTCAATCGAGGTCGAGTTCGGGATACCAAACCGCTGGGTGAGAACCTTCACCTCCAGCGGCGATCCTTTGGCGTAATTTTGATAATCCGACATGCGTTCCTTAGGGAACAGGGAATAGGGAACAGGGAACAGCGTGACAACGGCGTTCCCGCCCCCCTCTTAGGCCAGAGCGAGATTCCTTGCTTCGCTCTGAATGACAGACTCCCCCTTCTCGCTGACGGTCACCATTATCGATTTCCTATTCCCTGTTCCCTATTCCCTGTTCCCTACCCGCAACTTCTCCAAGAGCTTATCAACCTTTTCCGGAGTGAGGTCTTCGTAAAAGTCGTAATTCACTTGCATGGCCGGCGCGCCACAACAAGCGCCAAGGCATTCGACTTCCTCCAAGGAGAATAGTCCGTCAGGCGTCGTCTCCTTGTGGCCAATTCCCAGCCGTTTCTTGCAGTGTTCGAGGATTTCCTCTCCACCCCGAACCATGCACGAGACGTTGGTGCACACCTGGAGGTTGTACTTGCCAATCGGCTTGCGATGGAGCATCGAGTAGTAACCGATGTCCTCAATCACCTCGATCGGCCGGACATCAACCCGGCGGGCGACTCCCTCGATGACCTCGTCGCTGATAAACCCGATTTCATCCTGAGCGAAGAGGAGACACGGGACGATGGCCGATCGCTTCAGCGGGTAGTGGGAGATCACTTGATCGAACTTTTTAAGCAGTGCGTCGGAAAGCATGGCAGACGAAAACCAGAAATCAGAAACCAGAAATTAGAAACCCGAAAATCGAAACTCGAAAATCGAAACTGCAAACTGGAAACCTGAAATTGTGTTCTCCTGAGGGCACAAACCAGCGGCGCAACTCCAGGATCGAAAATCCAAAATCGCCAATCTTCAGTATGCCCTCTGAATCGTCCTTTTCGGCGACCCGCCAAGGTCCATAATCCAAAATCCAAAATCTAAAATCCAAAATCGCCCTACCGGTCCACTTCGCCCAAGATAATATCGATGGTGCCGATACAGGCGACCACGTCCGCGATCAGGCGGCCCTCGATCATCTTGGGCAAAGCCTGCAAATTGGCGAAGGAGGGCGCGCGAACGTGACAGCGGAAGGGTTTAGGTGACCCGTCGCTAACCATGTAAAACCCCAACTCGCCGCGCGGAGATTCAATCGCCTGGTAAACCTCGCCGACAGGCGGATGGAATCCCTCGGTGACAATCTTGAAGTGATAAATGAGCGCCTCGATGGACGTCTTCATGCTCTCCCGGTCCGGCAAAACGATGTGGGGCGCGTTTGCCTTAACGGGACCCTCGGGGAGACCCTCCATCGCTTGTTGCACGATGCGCAGCGACTGTCGCATTTCTTCCAGCCGCACCAAGTAGCGGGCGTACACATCACCCTCCGGCCGGGTGGGCACTTTGAAATCAAATTTATCGTAGCTCGAGTAGGGCTGGTTCTTTCGGATATCCCAGTCAACTCCTGAGCCGCGGAGTGGCGGACCTGAAAGCCCCCAGGCAATGGCCTCGTCGGCGGTGAGCTTTCCGATTCCGACGGTCCGGCGGAGCCAGATGGGGTTCTTGGTCAACAGATTCTCGTATTCTTTCAAGTGGTCGGGGAATGCCTTCACGAACTTCTCCACTCGCTTGAGCCAACCGAGGGGGGGCTCGAGAGCCAAGCCGCCAACGCGGAAATAACTGGTCATCATGCGCTGGCCGGACACCATTTCGAAGATGTGGAGGATATCTTCGCGCTCCCGGAAGCAATAGAGAAGGACGGACATGGCTCCCAGGTCTATAGCGTGGCTTCCCAGCCAAACCAAGTGGCTCTGGATGCGCGTGAGCTCAGTCAGCAGAACCCGTATCCACTGGGCGCGGGGGGGGATTTCGATATCCAGCAGTTTCT
>JBEKVC010000126.1:0-3681 GCA_049514395.1 Terriglobia bacterium | reverse complement strand
GCTAGCTACTTTCCATCGCAAAAATGAAGGATAAGAGGAGCGTAAACAGCGGAGGCGGACCCAAGGGTGGGAGCCAGAACGTTCCGTTTGTGCAGTGGTATTCGAGAGAGTAATAAAACATTTTGAAGACATATTGTTTTCGACAGGAACGGTGATTAGGATGACGGTCATGATCAAACTACGTCATCAACAACCGTCGCTGTGGCATCGAGGTCTGGCCGAGGATATCGAGGGCTTGTGGGAACCGTGGATGCGGCTGGTGGACGAACTTCTGGAAGATGAGCAACTCTTGGATACGGTGTACGAAGCTCAGGGAGAACGCCACCCGCAGAGCCGCAGCCGTGGCAGGATGCAAACGCCGGCGGAAGTCGCGCTCCGCCTGCTGTTGTTGAAACATATCCGGAACTGGAGCTATGACGTGCTGGAACGCGAGGTGCGGGCCAATCTGGTGTATCGCGCGTTTACTCGGATCGGGGATGAAAAAGTGCCGGACGCGAAGACCCTGGCCCGACTGGGGCAGGTAATCGGGCCGAGGGTCATTGAGCAATTGCACCAGCGGGTGGTGGAACTGGCGCAGGAGCGAGGAGTGACGCAAGGTAAGAAGTTGCGGGTGGATACTACGGTGGTAGAAAGCAACATTCATTATCCGACCGACAGCAGTTTGTTGGGAGACGGGACGCGGGCGCTGACGCGCACGATGAAGAAGATCGAGTCGAAGTCGGGAGGTCTGAAACGCAAGGTGCGGGATCGCATGCGCAGCATACGGAAGCGAGTGGTGGCGATTGCCTTATCGACTCGACTGCTGGGACCCTCCGGAGAGGAGCGGAGAAAGCGGCAGTATCGGGAGCTTCTCAGCTTGACGCGGAAAGTGGTGAATCAGGCCCAGAGAGTACTGGCGGAAGTGAAACAGTCGCGGCGGCGGCGTCGCGCTCCCCTGGAAGGTCTGACGCAATCGCTGGAGACCATGGTGGGGAGAGTTCGGCAAGTGGTGAAACAGACCAAGATACGGATTTTCGCAGGCGACACGAAGATGCCGGGAAAGATCGTGAGCGTGTTCGAAGCGCACACGGAGATCATTCGCAAAGGGAAAGCGAGCAAGCCCAACGAGTTTGGCAAGCTGGTCAAGATTCAGGAAGCGGAAAACCAAATCGTAACTCACTTTGAGGTCTATGCTGAGCGGCCTGCGGATTCGACTCTGTTGTTGTCCTCGATCGAGATACACCAACAGAGATTAGGACGAATCCCGCGCATGGTGGCTGCCGATGCGGGATTTTATTCGCGCGAGAACGAGAAGACGGGGCAAGCGCTAGGTGTGAAGTGGATGTCGGTGCCCAGCAAGAAAACCACCAGTAGCGAACGGAAATGTCTGCAGCATCAGCGTTGGTTTCGTAGAGGGCAAAAGTGGAGGACGGGATCGGAGGGTCGAATCAGCGTGCTTAAACGCAGACACGGGTTGCGTCGTTGCCTCTATCCCGGTCTGGATGGCATGCGACGATGGGTGGGGCTAGGCGTGATTGCGGACAACGTTATCCAGATGGGGTGCTATCTTGCACGACAGAGTACCTAGCCGGTACCGTCCACTCGCCTCGCACACGAGAATGGACACACCCAAAATCACCACCGAAGACCGTCTCCACTGCGTGTTCTGTCACAGGCCTATGTCGGAAACAGCATTTTTGCGACGGAAAGTAGCTAGACTGACAGCGCTGGTTCATTCTTCCAGGTGATGCCAGGTTTGTTTCGAAATGAGGAGCGAAGGTAGGAGAACTCTGACGAAGTCATTTTCTAGCGCTCAACGCTCTTGCTTGCCAAATGGCAAGTCAGTGCTGGGCACGTTGCTAACCCTATCCGTGATCGCCGCGTTGCCGGTGGTCGGTCAGGCACAAACCCCACCAACCCCCATCACGCCGATCCAGCACGTGATTGTGATCTTCGGTGAAAACCGCAGCTTCGATCAGGTCTTCGGAACCTATGTTCCCCGCGATGGCCAAACCGTACACAACTTACTTTCTGAAGGGATTGTCGATGCCAATGGCGCTCCTGGCCCAAACTATAAGAAAGCCCACCAGTATTCCGCGACCGACAGCACCGTTTACTCCATTGACCCGGGCGGCAAGACCCTCTACCAGTACCTTCCAGCTCCATTGACCGGTGGTGCAAACACAGTCGGCAGCGACCCCTACGGCGAGCCGTTGGGGCAGGAAGACACCAGAGCGACGCCAAATCGATGACAAGAGGGATATCGAAACTGCGGAGAGTTTGCTGGCCGAGCTCCTGGTGAAAATAGGGAAGACCCTCGGTTATGATTTCGATAAAGTCTATATCAAGAATGGGTGGCACCAACCACACCGAGCACATTCGGAACATGAGCTAGGAAGTTAGTAACACGAACGAGAGCTGTAACTGTGTTCCTCCGGAGTGCATACGTTCCCTCATAGGTGTAGCCTGTATCTCCCCCCAAGATTTTTCCATTGATGAAAACTGCCACGCCACCCATTGCCCTATAAACCTTCGTATTGCACAATCCATAGGCCTTCAATGCCTATGGCAAAATTCTCCTGGTTGGCAGATCATGGTCGGGTGACAATTTGCGCTGGCGATTCCGATGGCCACGCTACAGCTTCCACGCTAGGTTCGCGCCATGTCCCAGTCTCCAAACCCAGCCGCGCCGCAGCAGGTGGCGCCTCTGCTTGCGTTGGCCACTAAGTTGCTCAGGGCCGGGCGACCAGCCGATGCGATCGCGCCGTTGCTCGATGCAGCGCTGCTGCAGCCGTCCAATCCCATCATCCAGCACGATCTCGGCCTCGCCTGCCTCGAGGTCGGCCGCTTACCGGATGCGATCGCGGCATTGCAGCGGGCCGTCGCCAGCAACCCCCGCTACACCGATGCATATTTCCGCCTGGGAATTGCCTTGGAGAAGCTGGGCAACATCGGCGGGGCAATCGTTGCGTACGAGCGCGCCACTAAGCTGCTCCCATCCCTAACCGAGGCGTGGTTCCGCGCCGGCGCCCTGGTCTACACCCTGGGCCATCGCGACCAGGCGATCGGCTGTTTCCGGCGCGCGGCAGCGACCGGAGATAGGAACAGCTTCGGCCGCCTTGGCAAGGCGCGCGCGCTGCTGACCGAGGATCGCAATCAGGAAGCCGAACAGGTATTGCGAGAGACGCTGGTAGCCGATCCGAGGAACGCCATGGCGTATGATTTGCTGGGCAATCTGCTCACTGAGTTCGGCCGTTTCGACGAAGCCCGTGCATGCTTCGAACGCGCCATCGCGATCGCGCCGATGCTGGCGGGAAGCTACTACGAACTGGTCC
Source organism: Terriglobia bacterium (assembly GCA_049514395.1). GTDB lineage: Bacteria > Acidobacteriota > Terriglobia > UBA7540 > UBA7540 > CAVROP01. The sequence goes on along the minus strand of JBEKVC010000126.1, from coordinate 367 downwards.
GGTGCCGCCCGGTCACGAGCGCTGACGACGGTCTGCTTCAAGGGATGCAAGCCGCCTTGGCCACGCCCGGACTGGAAGCGGCGCAACTCCTGCGGGTTCACCTCGCGATCGGCAAGGCGGCGGAGGATCTTGGCGACGACGGCTTGGCCATGCGGCATTTCGACGCCGCGGACGCGGTGCGCCGGGGCACTGTGCGGTTCGACTCGGCCGCGTTCTCCACCGAGATCGACCGCCTGATTGCCCGCTGCACACCCGAATGGATCGCGCGCGCGCCCGAACTCGGCAGCTCCGATGCGACGCCGGTGCTGATCATCGGCATGCCGCGGTCCGGCACAACTCTCGTCGAGCAGATCGTCTCCATGCATCC
>JBEKVC010000125.1:0-3839 GCA_049514395.1 Terriglobia bacterium | reverse complement strand
GCCCCTCACCCAGCCGGGTGTAAACGTAAAAGAAGGAGAGTATCTGCTGGCGGTGAACGGACGCGACCTGCACGCCACCGACGATATCTACAGCTTCTTCCAGGAAACGGCTGGCAAGCAGGTGGTGTTGAAAGTCGGTCCCAAGCCGGACGCTAGCGGAGCCCGCGATGTGACCGTGGTTCCGGTTGAAAGTGAGACGGCGCTGCGGAACCTGGCGTGGATCGAGGCCAACCGCCGCAAGGTGGACCAGATGAGCGGCGGCAAGCTCGCTTACGTCTATCTGCCCAACACCGCCGGCGCCGGCTATACGAACTTTAACCGGTACTACTTTGCGCAAGTGGGCAAGGAAGGCGCCGTCCTGGACGAACGCTTCAACGGCGGCGGCTCCCTTGCCGACTACATCGTCGACTGCCTGCGCCGCCCGGTGATGAGTTTCGTCATGACGCGCGAAGGCGAGGCTTACTCCGAGCCGCAAGAGGCGATTTATGGGCCCAAGACGATGATCATTAACGAGTTCGCGGGTTCGGGTGGCGACGCTATGCCCTGGTACTTCCGCAAGGCTGGGATCGGCCCCCTGGTCGGCACGCGCACCTGGGGCGGGCTGGTCGGTATCGGCGGCTATCCGCAGTTAATGGACGGCGGTTTCGTTACCGCCCCGCGCTGGGCCATCTACGGAACCAAAGGCGAGTGGGAAGTGGAGAACCATGGCATCGCCCCGGACCTCGAGGTCGAGCTTGATCCCAAGCTGGTGCGCCAAGGCCACGATCCGCAACTCGAGAAGGCGGTGGAGGTGACGATGGAAGCGCTCAAGAAGAATCCGCCGCCGGCGTATAAGAAGCCGGCCTACCCCAACTACCATCAGCACCTGCCGAACTCCTACTAACAAGCAGTAGGCAGTCGGCGGTAGGCAGAAGGCAGTCGGCAGTAGGTAGTCGGCAGCGGGGAGGATGACTTTCACGCAGGTGGCAGGCCCAGGAAGGGCAGATTAGAAAGCAGAGATTAGAAAGCAGAGATTAGAAACAGGAAACTGGCTGCCTGAGGTCACCAATCCCGTTGCTGGTGAGAGGGGGATTTCATGACAGTTATTGGCGTTACTACTTCTCGAGGGCGGAGCTGCTCCGATCAGGCGAAGTCCGATCTTACGAGCATGAGTTGGAACACCTCACCCGATTGATGGTTCACGCCCAACTGTAGCCTCATTGTCGGCGGGATTTCCGCGCCAAGTAAAATGTGCGACAGCCGGGGTGTATTTTAGGATCGCCGGTAAAGAAGGGCGTCGCATCAAATGCGCTGATCCGGTCGAAGCCAGCCTTACGCAATGTGCGGCGGATCTCGGAGGAACTCCAGCACACCTCCTCCACCCGTTCGTGGTGCCTTCGCCAGCAGCCTGCCTCCCGGATGAACCATTCAATGTCGCTCCATGCTCGGTCGGCCTGGCGGCTATGCCCATTGCGCATCACCACCGCCACGCCCGGTTTCTCGAACCAGGCGGTGCCCGACCAGTATCGCTCAAACCCAAGGGAGTTGTTCACATCGAAATAGAAGTAGCCGCCGGGGCGCAAGGCGCGTGAAACAGCACGTCCGACCAGTGCCAAGTCGCCCTTTCGCTCCAAATGATTGAGCGCATCGAATTCGCACAATATCACGTCGACCGGCTCCGGCAATCGGAAATGCCGCATGTCAGCGCGGACGATGCGAAGTGGCAGGCCGAGATGTCGAGACTTCTCACGGGCCAGCCGACACATAGTTGGGGAGAGATCCACGCCGTACATCTTGATGCCCTTGCGCGCCAGCACAAGGGCCGTTGTTCCGGTGCCACATGCCAGGTCACATGCGGATTCAAGGTGGAGCAGAATCCCGCCAAGCACGCGCTGTCGGGCCGCCTCATACCAGGACAGGTGAAATGTGAAGAGCTGGTCGTAATACTTTGCCAGCAGTCCATACGGCCGATTGGCCAAGATTCGAGGCATACTGGTGCCACCTTGTCCCCCAATTATAGGACGATATGCAGATATTGCAACGCCCGTACAGGACAGACAGGTTCTTGAGAACTTCCCCAAGAGTCCAGTTCTATGAAGTCGCGCCAACCGCCGTCGGTCTGAATTTCGTCACTCGCCGTACGGCTCACCAGAGAAGCGGCCGAAGCCCGAAGCTTGGCATTGGAGCGAAATCCTAGACTGCCCGCCCATACCGGCACCGGGGTTTACGATAGCTGGCGATAACAGCCCTTCTCATAAACTCGAGCTTCAGGAAGATAATCCTGGAGTGTTGACGGTATTGGATACCTCCAGGATGGGCGACTCGGAGAGAATACTTCACGCTAGGGACGGGTTGTGCGACCCAAGGGCCTGTTGTGGCCAACTACCCTTCGACCCGCCGCGCGAATAGGTTAGGGCGCTTGTGAAATCCCGTACCTAGCATTGGCCACACGTAGGGCTACCTTGTCGCTGCCGACACGGTCGATGCGCTCGTCTCTACGTCCCACTCTCATCCTCGAATCGCCCCAATAAGGGAGGGACCTCGCGGCAGAAGAATTGTTTCACCTCGTCCCACGCTAAGGGAACCAGCATATCCGGCATGGGTTCCTGCTCGGCGTCCTCAAAGTAGGTAAGCGACTTGAGGACGTGAACCATGCTGTAGTTGACCTTGGCGAATTTCTTGGGGAAGGTTTGGAGGAGCTTGTCCAACCCGTACTTTGTTCAGACAGATTCTTCGAGGAGTTTGACGAGGGCGTGGAGGGTTTGATTGACGGGCGTCGCAACGCCCAGCTCCGCGCCACGCCGCACCAGATAGCCGTTCAGGGAATCGATCTCGGTGCGCTTTGCACGGGCCAGGTCCTGAGCCGTCGAGGAGGTAGCGTTGGCCATGGTTTCCGAAATTCTTAGCACGGTCTCGACCATGTTGACATCCGGCAATCGAACCCCGGCGGCGCGCGCCACGGCGATGGCCTCTTCGATAACCTTCACCATCACCGCGCGCGTCCAGGGATTACCTGTGGCGCGGTAGTACGGGGCGCGACCCAAAGCCGAAACCGCGTTATAGGTGCAATTGATAATCATCTTTGTCCAGAGTTCGCCCTCCACATTCTCTGAGACACGGCACGGAACACCGGCGCGCTCGAAGAGCGTAGCAATGCTCTCCAGTTGGCGCTGGCGATTCCCCTCTTCCTCACTGCGCCCTGGAAGATCCCCCAGGATCAGATCGCCGCGGCCGGAATGCTTCACGCGCCCCGGCGCGGTCATGGCGGCGGCTACATAGACGACGGCTGCAAACGCATCGATTTTGGCCGCAGAGCGAATTCGCTCCACGTTGTCCACCCCGTTTTGAAGACTAATGACGGCGGCGCTGGGCGCAAGATGGGGCGCCAGGGATTTCGCGGCCTCTTCGGTGTCAAGCGTCTTCACGCAAAAAAGCACAATTTCCGCGTCCCCTACGGCGCTGACCTGGGTGGAAGCCGCAACCGCAATCTGCTCTTGAAAATGCAGACCGTCGAAAAATAAGCCGTAGCGGCTGACGGCTCCGACGTGCGGTGGGCGGCCAATCAAGGTGACAGGCGCACCCGCGCGCGCCAGCATCCCGCCAAAATAGCTACCGACGGCGCCCGCACCCAGTACGGCAATCCGCGGCCAGAAGTTTCCTTCCACTGTGCCTCCCCACTCCGCAGTTGATAGAGAACATTGTAATCGAGTGCGAGAGCAGAGGTTCAGTTTGGCTTGAAGGGATAACCGTCCGGATCTTTGCCGCGAACGCGCCGCCACCACACCTGCAACGTCGGTACGTTGATGGTGATGATGAACAGCTTTCGCAAGCTTCCGGGCGGAGGCTGCAGCGGACGCACG
>JBEKVC010000124.1:0-3848 GCA_049514395.1 Terriglobia bacterium | reverse complement strand
GGGCCCCGCTTCCGGCTCAGATCTTGGCGGGTCAACGCCGGGGCAGGGCCCCTATGAACCACGATTCTTTTTATCCCACTTTCTGCCCCGCCGCACAAGCTCGAAACCGACTGGGCTTGCGACGGTGAGAAGGTCATGCGGCAATGCCCGGTTTGCGAACGCGATTCCATCATCGGTCACGGTCGCCGCCGCAAGCAGGCGCACGATGAGCATCACGACTGGATTGGGATCCGACGGGGCCTTTGCCCGGGTTGCGGGAAGACCTTCACCTTCCTGCCGTGGCTTTCGCTCCCCTACACCCACTACAGCTTGTTGGCTCGCGCTCAGGCGCTGCGGCGACACTTTATGGAGCACTGCTCGTGGGAAGAGGCGACGCCTACGCTGAAGGACTCCGATCGGGTGCCCGATCCTTCCACCCTCCGCCGCTGGTCGGGCGGCCTGGATCGCTCCCAACCGGCGGCTTCCTTTCGGCGCCAAACGTTCGCCCGTTTGGCCCATTGGCTGGAGCGCGGCGATCTGGCCGATCCACCGGCTGAGCCGTTATCGGGGCTGACTCCGGTTCTGCGGGTTCTCTGGCCTCTGCGGCTCTGAGAAATTTTCTGCTCTCCCACCATCCTTGCCTGGGAACGCTGCCCCCTTTCTTTTAGGCTCGTCTCCAGAGGCAAAAACCGCACCATGGGCAAGGATCTCGAACAACTCAAACAACGACTTCCGCTGCTCGATTACTTGCGGCAGCGGAATTGGATCGGCCGGCCAGCGGGTCAGGGCTCCGAGTTCGTGGGACTCTGTCCGCTGCACCCGGAGACTCGGCCTTCCTTCTATGTCAATGCTCGCAAGAATCTCTTTTACTGCCATGGTTGCGGTCAGGGCGGCGATCTGATTCGCTTGGTCGAGTTATCCCAGCACCTGTCCTTCCGCCAAAGTCTCACCTACCTCGAACAGCCAAGCGCTGTGGCGGACCCCGACGCCGTGTTGCGGCAGACTTCCGCTTTCTATCAACAGCAACTCGATTGCTACCCGGAGGCATGGCGGTATCTGGAACAACGCGGAGTGCGCGACCCCGCCCTGATCCGGGAGTTGCAGATCGGTTATGCCCCGGGCGGGAACTTGCGGCGTCACCTCCTAGCTCAAGGCTATTCGCTCGATCTGCTGAAGCGCACCGGCCTCGTCAACCGCAAAGGCCACGACGCCCTCTTCCAACGCGTCGTCTTCCCCTGCTGCCGGGACAGCCACATCGTCAACTTGTACGGCCGCAGTATCGGCACTGCTTTCACCCATCGATTCCTCCCCGGCTCCAAGGGCGGCTTGTTTGCCTGGGAATCGGTTCGCCAGTTTCCCAGCGTGATTCTCGTCGAAGGTATGTTCGATCTCGCGGTGTTGTGGCAGGCAGGTTTCCGCCACGCCACCTGTTCGTTGGGCACTCATCTCACCTCTGACCAGTTTCGCCAACTGTGCGACCGCCCGCGCACCGTTTATCTCACCTTTGATGTCGATGCCAACGGCAGCGGCCAACAGGCCGCACAGGGGTTAGCCCATCGTCTCCGGGCGCATGGCATCACCACTCGCCGCGTCCTCCTGCCCCCAGGCCACGATCCCAACTCCTTCTTCGTCCAGGGCGGTGACGCGCGACAGTTCCACGCTCTCCTGGAGGAAGCCCCATCATGAGGTTCCACGTCATCCGCTCGCAGACCCCCAACCCCGCCCAAAGTCCCCTTCGCGTGGTCGAGCACGAAACCGGCCGGGAGGTCGGCTGGGTCAATCGTTACCTCGACCGCGAGTACGTCCGCCGCCTAGCAGACGCGAGTCTGCGCTCCTGCGCTTACAGCCTGCTGCACTTTGTTCGCTGGTGGGAGAGTCTTCATCATACCGGCGACGTGGTCGAAGGTGACCTGACCGAGTCAACACTCCTGGATTATGTGAAGTTCCAGTGCAGCCACCAACCTCCGTTTTCCAGTTCCACCATCAATGACCGCGTCGCCGTCGCCGATCGCGCCCTGCGCAACGAGTTCCCCGACGCCCCCGACCCGACGGCCCGCGGCTTTCAGCAAGCTTTTCTGCGGCGCGGGCCACTGGGCTTGGGCCGGCCGCGGGTAGGAATGAGCCGGTTGCGAGTGAGAGTGCCTAAACGCAACCTCGTCCCGCTGTCGGTGGAGGAGGTGGCACGTTTTGGGTCCAGCTTCCGCACGGCGCGCGACTTGGCCATCGTGGGCTTGATGCTCCTCGAAGGACTGCGCTCCGCCGAAGTGTTGGGTTTGAATGAGGACGACGTGTTGCTTTCCGAAGCGCAGCTGCGCGTCCGTGGTAAAGGCAACAAGTTGCGCTTCCTGCCGCTCGCTCCCGAAACCGTGCAACTCCTCGATCACTATCGGCGGCTGGAACGGCCCCGGGTCGGCACCGCCGCGCTCTTCGTCTCGCTCAAGGGACCCGCGCGCGGAGCCCGCATGACGCTGGCAGGATTACGATCCTTGTTCCGCTACCATCGCCAGCGCACCGGCGTCCAACTCGCTAACCCGCATCGCTTCCGTCATACCTTTGCCTCCGACATGGTACGCGGCGGGATCAGCCTGCCCGCGCTTATGCAGTTGATGGGTCATGCCGACATCCAGACCACCCTGCGCTATGTGCAGATCACGCCGCAAGACGTCTACCTGCAGTATACGCGCGCCGTGGCGCAGCAAGTTCGTCCCCTGCCGAGGCTCTCCTCATGAACCGCGCCCGACACCCCCCGCTCCTCCATCCGCTGGCTCCCCTCTTCGACCGCGCCGTCGATTCTCTCGGCGCGGCGCTCAGCCCGGAAAGCAATCGTCACTACCGCGGGACCGTCCGCAACTTCCTCAGCTATCTCGGCGCCGCTCACCCCGAAGTAAACACCCTGGACCAACTGCGCCGGGAGCCCCACCTCCTGGGCTGGATGTCCCGCCTGCGCTCCCAGACGCCGCCGCTCGCCACCTCCTCCTATATCAACCGGCTCATCGCTCTGCGCCCCCTGCTCACCGAACTGGCGTGGACCGAACAGCTTCCTCAGCTCGCCCGCCTAATCCGTCGCGAGGACATCCCGCGCCTCCCGCAAAGACTTGCACGCCCGCTCACCGCCGAGCAGGATCAACTTCTTCAGCGAGAGTTCGTCCACCGCAACGATCTGGAAAGTAACACCTTTCTGCTGATCCGCTATACCGGCATGCGCATTGGTGAGTGCGCCGATTTATCCTTCGATTGCCTGCACTCGACCGGCCCCGATCAGTGGGCGATTCACGTGCCGCTCGGCAAACTCAAAACGGAACGTATGATCCCGGTGGATTCGTTGGTGGTGACGGTCATCCAACGCTTACGCTTCTTTCGCTCCCTCGACCCGCGGCCTCCCGATGGCCGGCTCTTGGCCCGGCGCAGCACCGGGGATGCCCTCGTTCGACAACTCCGCCGGTATCTGCACCAGGTCTGTCATTCCCTGGGCCTTCCCGCACGCATCGTCCCGCACCAATTGAGGCATACCTATGCCACGGAAATGCTTCGCGCCGGGGTCAGTTTTCCCGCTCTCATGAAATTACTCGGCCACACTTCCCCGGAGATGACGATGCTCTATGTCGAAGTGGCGTTGAATGATCTCCAGCGGGAATTCCAACTGGCTCATTCAAAACCTCGGCATCTCGTTCCACAGCCGAAAACGTCTATCGCCCTCATTAGAACTGGGCTCGACGGGGTCATCGATTCCTTGCAGGCCGCTCAACATGCGCTGGAAATGTTCCGGCGGACGCTGCCGGTCGGTGCCGCACGCAGTTGTCTCGACCGGCTCTCCAACCGCCTCACCAAGATCGCCACCGAAGCGCGCAAACTCGGCACGCCCTGAGAAT
>JBEKVC010000123.1:0-3978 GCA_049514395.1 Terriglobia bacterium | reverse complement strand
CCACCACCGACTCTTCGACCAGCGCCTCATGGACCGGGCTGATCTCCAAACCATTCCTCACCGTTTCGGCCAGCTCTTCCCGGTTGTAGGCCATGCCGGCCCCGGTTCCGCCCAGCGTGAAGGAGGGTCGGATGATGAGGGGGAATCCCACTTGCTGAGAAAAATTGAGCGCCGCGTCCACATTGTTCACCAGGACGCTCTTGGGGACGTCCAGCCCTACGCGCTGCATGGCGTCTTTAAACCACAGCCGGTCCTCGGCCATCTTGATGGCATTGAGCGATGCGCCAATCAATTGCACGTTGTACTTTTCCAGCACGCCGCTCTCCGCCAGCTCGACGGAGAGGTTCAAGGCCGTCTGCCCGCCAACCGTCGGCAGGAGCGCGTCAGGCCGCTCCCGCTCGATGATGGCCGTCAGGTACTCGAGGGTGAGCGGCTCGACATAAGTTCGGTCGGCGAATTCGGGGTCCGTCATAATGGTGGCGGGGTTGGAATTCACCAGCACCACCTCGTAACCCTCCGCCTTCAGCGCCTTGCACGCCTGCGTGCCCGAATAGTCAAACTCGCACGCCTGGCCAATAATGATCGGCCCCGAACCGATGATCAGAATTTTGCGTAAATCAGTGCGTTTGGGCATGTAAATAATTCTGAGTTATGAATAGTAAATTATGAAACCCAGCCTTGGCGCGTCATCTTGCCGTCCACCATTCACTATTCATAATTCACTATTTTTTGAACTCTTCCATCATCAAGGCGAACCTATCAAAAAGGTACGCCGAATCGTGCGGGCCGGGCGAGGCCTCAGGGTGATACTGCACGCTGAAAAGCGGCAGGGACTTGTGCCGCAGGCCCTCGAGCGTCTGGTCGTTCAAATTCATGTGGGTTAATGCGACTTCGCTGGAATTGAGCGAGTCCGGGTCCACCGCGAAGCCATGATTCTGGGCCGTGATTTCCACCTTCCGGGTTTCCAAGTTCATGACAGGTTGATTGCCGCCGTGGTGGCCGAACTTGAGCTTGTAAGTTCTCCCGCCGAGCGCCAAGCCGATGATTTGGTGGCCGAGGCAAATCCCGAAGATGGGAACCTTACCCATGAGGCCTTGCACGGCCTGTGCGGCGTACTCGAGAGGTTCGGGGTCGCCCGGCCCATTGGAAAGAAATACCCCATCGGGCTTCAATTCCAGAACCTCTTCAGCCGAAGTCGTAGCGGGCACAATAGTGACGCGGCAGCCTACATCCACCAAGCGGCGCAGGATGTTCTGCTTGATCCCGTAATCGTAGGCCACTACGTGAAACCGGGCCAGCAACTCCAATTGCTTGCTTTCCTTGAAAATGTCGCGCGTCGGTTCCGTCCATTGGTAGCGCCACAAAGTTGTGACCCGGCTGGCCAGGTCGAGCCCCACCATTATCGGTACCGCCTTGGCCTTTGCCACCAAGCCGGCTTCATCGAAATCCACGGTCGAGAGCACGCCTCGCTTCGTGCCGTACTGCCGCAGGTGCCGTACCAGGGCACGCGTGTCGATGTGAGAAATCACCGGAAGACCGTATTCCGCCAGAAAATCCGATGTTTCCTCAACCGACCGCCAGTTGCTGGCCAGTTCGGATAATTCACGCACCACCAAGCCCTCCGCGTAGGGTCGCGCCGATTCGGAGTCCAGCGGGTTTATCCCGTAATTCCCGATGTGAGGGTAAGTCAGAATAACGATCTGACCGGCGTACGAGGGGTCGGTCAGGATTTCCTGGTAGCCGGAAAGCGAAGTGTTAAAGACAACTTCACCAAAACATTCGCCAGTGGCGCCGTAGCCGCGCCCCCGGAATATTCTTCCATCCTCTAAGGCGAGTATCGCCTCCATCAAGGCTCCATAAAAATGTTAACAGTTGACAGTCGACAGTTCACAGTCTGACAACGGACCCGCCGCGGCGGGACCACGGACAACGGACAATGGTTCATTCCAGAGATCCAAACACCCTGAAAGGCCAGTAGACGAATACGGCTTTCCCGTAGATGTATTTCCGATCGACGGTCCCCCAAACCCTGCTATCGTTGGAAGAATCCCGGTGGTCGCCAAGCACGTAGTAGTGATCCGGCTCGACCTGAACGGGTGGATAGCTCTGGTGATCCAGGTAATATGCGGGGAGGTAGGGTTCCGCAAGTGGTGCGCCGTTCACCAGCGCCCGGCCATCCTGAATGCTGACCCGCTCACCCGGCAAGCCTATTACGCGTTTGATATAAGACTTCGAGGGATCGAGGGGATACCAGAAGACCACGATGTCGCCCCTTTGGATGGGCTCAAAGCGGTAGACGAATTTGTTGATGAAGATCCGCTCGTGATTCTCCAGCCGCGGCATCATGCTGGTTCCCTCCACCTGCACCGGCTGGTAGAGGAAAACAATCACGATGAACGCCAGCAGGATAGAGAGGATGAGGTCCCGCAACCAGTAACGCGTCTCGAAAAATCGGCGTCGCGGGCTGCGTTGCGTTTCCCGTCTGTCGGTCACTTGGGCTGGGGGTAGCTCTTTTTGCTGCATTGGCTCCTTAAAGATTTTATACCACATGGGTAACTTTGCGCACCAGTTTAAGGATGCCGCGCAATAGGGAGGGGCTGAGGACCAAAGCAATTTTGAATTATGAATCCTGAATTATGAATTATAAATGGCCTTCTTCATTGTCTCCGCTGCCGCCGGGCTCCTGCTTATTGCCTTCCGCCGACCTTCTGTCTGGTCGGAGCTGGGGAAGAACAGTAAGCAATAGACGGCCAATAGACAGCAAGCGATAGACAGAGGGCAGTTCATAATTCAGAATTCAAAATTCAGAATTGCCCCAGCACCTGGGACCTGACACCTGCTTTTTTGATAGAATCCCAACCCGGAGGATCTTCACGCAACTTGGCTGATGCCGTGTACGCTCTCATCATCCCCGCACTTAATGAAGCCGAATCGATCGGCCTGGTTCTGCATCGGCTCCCGAGGGGGCTCTTTTCCCAGGTCATCGTCGTGGACAATGGAAGTGATGACGGAACGTCTGAAGTGGCTCAGGCGGCCGGGGCGGAGGTGATTCGAGAGCCGCGGCGGGGTTATGGGCAAGCTTGTCTAGCAGGGCTAGCGCACCTCGCGCCGCAGGTCTACGCCGTTGCCTTCATGGACGCGGATCTTACGGATGATCCCACTGACCTCGAGCAGCTTGTTCGCCTATTCGAGGACGGCGAATGGGACATGGTCATTGGCTCGCGGGTCCTCGGGAGGCCCGAACCCGGCTCCTTGACTTCCCTGCAACGCTTCGGAAATTGGCTGACCACTCTGCTGATCCGCATGATCTGGCACGTCTCGTTCACCGATTTGGGTCCCATGCGCATTCTCAGCCGCCAGGCGCTTAATCGGCTGAACCTCCAGGATCATGACTTCGGTTGGAACGTGGAAATGCAGGCCAAAGCTGCACGCCTCAGGCTCCGGGTGACAGAGGCGCCAGTGAAGCACTTCCGGCGCCGGCTCGGAAAGTCGAAGATCTCCGGGACCATCCGGGGCAGCGTGTGCGCGGGGGTTAAGATCCTCTTGACTGTGTATCGCTGCTGGCATGCCCAACTCAAGCCGGTCAAAGCGCCGGAGCCGCAGAGCTTTTGAATCTTGGGCAAGAAAGCAGGGACTGGGTGCTGGGGGCTAGGGGCTGGGGCAGAACCGAAGGCAGTAAGCAGTAGGCCGTAGAGAGAAGGAGGAGGGCAATTTAGAAGTCACCATTCAGAATTCACTATTCACCATTCAGAATTGCCCCCTGACACCTGAAACCTGGCACCTGACACCTGCTCTTCCCGATCTACCTGAAGACGTCTTTAACCTTCTCGGAGGCCCGGCGCTCGAGGGGGTGATTTTCCACCCGCACCGCCGGATTCAGCATTTCGAACATTCGTCGCTGCTCCCGCGAGAGCCCGGTAGGGGTGACCACATAGACCGACACGTACAAATCCCCTTGCCTCCGCCCGTCCACGCTGG
>JBEKVC010000122.1:0-4037 GCA_049514395.1 Terriglobia bacterium | reverse complement strand
TCGAGTGGTGGAAGTACGCGCGGGGCCTCACCTCAAAACCCCTGAAAGGTATGCTGACCGGCCCTTACACGGTGATGGATTGGTCCTTCATTGAATACTATCCGGATCGCCGCACGGCTTGCCTGGCACTCGCGAAGGAAATCCGCAAAGAGGTTGAGGCCTTAATCGAGGAGGGGGCGAAAATCATCCAGATCGATGAACCCGCCATCTCCGTGAGGCCCGAGGAACTGCCCGTGGCCATCGAAGCCATGCACATCGTGACAGATGGCCTGCCGGCATACTTCATCACCCATATTTGTTATGGCGCCTTTGAAAACATCTACCCGGGTATGCTGGATCTCCCGGTCGATAACTTCGATCTGGAGATGTCCAACAGCGGGCTCGACATGCTCGAACTTTTCAAGAAGCACCGCTACACCAAGGACATCAGTTTTGGCGTGGTGGACGTCCATACGCACGTGGTCGAAGACGAGCCGGTGGTCGAACAGCGCCTGCGCCAAGCACTTGAGACCCTTCCCGAAGAAGCTATCTGGGTGGACCCGGACTGCGGGCTGAAAACGCGAACCGTGGAGGAGGCGATTGCCAAAATGCAATCTGTGGTGACCGCCGCAAAGGCGCTCAGAAACTCAGTTGAGAGTGACGAGTAAGGAGCCGGAGACAGGAGTCAGAAGTCAGGAGTCAGAATACAGAAAAGCCGGCGCCGTGTTTCAGATGTCAGGGGGATGTAGGCTCAGGGGTTGCGGATTCTGACTTCTGACTCCTGACTTCTGACTCCTTGCTCCTCACTTGTCACTGCTCTTGAATGTCTACCCTCACAAAACCCAGCCGCGCGGCATTTACCTCGACGCAAAAGAAGGTCCTTTTCGCGCTCGCCAGCGTGGTAGGTTTGCGCATGTTGGGACTTTTCCTGGTCCTGCCGGTTTTTACGCTTTACGGTCTGCAATTCACAAACTCACGTTTTCTGGTGGGCTTCGCCTTCGGCAGCTACGGCCTGACCATGGCCATCCTGCAAATCCCTTTTGGCAGGCTTTCAGACCGCATTGGGCGCCGCAAGGTCCTGCTGCTGGGCATGACGCTCTTCAGCCTGGGTTCTTTCCTCTGCGCCGTCCCCCACTGGCTTCCTCACTCTCTGCAGATTGGCGCTCTGATTTTTGGTCGTCTAGTTCAGGGCGGCGGAGCCATTGTTTCCGTCGCGTTTGCCACTGTTGCCGATTTCATCGAGCCCCAACGCCGGTCTACGGCAATGGCCGTCTTGGGGATTCCCATCGGGGCGGCATTCGCCATCGGCATCATTGGCGGGCCGATCCTCGCCGGAATTCTGGGGACCCCGTTCCTCTTCTGGCTGACCGGATGCTTGGGTTTCGGGACGGACCTCTTGCTGGCCAAGTACCTTCCTGACGCTCCTCCCTCGGCCAGCGCTCCTGCACCCCTGTCCCAGATGCTGGCCAACAAACCACTTCTGGCTTTTGCATCCGCTGGTTTCCTGATGAACTTCTTCATGGCCACTTTCTTCTTCTATTTTCCCCTCATCGTCACCGGCCAACACCACGTGAAGGTGAACCATTATTACGCCCTCCTGTTGCCCATGATGCTGATCAGCGGCTTCACGATGTTCGGGTTCTCGCTGGGCGCGGACCGCGGATGGGCAAGACCACTCGCCACACTTGCTTTCCTCTCGTTTATCCCTAGTTCTCTTCTGCTTTTCAGGCCCCAAGCGGCAGGTCTGGACCCCAACCGTCTTGCGGGGGTGTTAGTTGCAGGCACGCTTTTCTACATTGGATTTACCGGACTCGAACCCATCCTGCCGAGCCTGGTGAGCAAATCCGCTCCCGAAAGTACGTACGGGACGGCGCTAGGGATTTACAACACTGCACAGTTCCTAGGCAGCTTCGTTGGGGGGGCAGTGGCAGGCGCCCTCTCGCGCTTTTCTGCAAGCCACATGATGGCGACCCTCATGTTGGCTGCCGTGGTGGGAATGTTCCTGATGCTTGCCGTGAGGCCCGAGGGGGTCCGGGAAGGGCTCTCCGACTGACCCGTACCGTGCACCTTGCCATCCCTCGAGATACTACTCACGGCCTCGTTTTTTCCGAACCTCGAGGAACTTGAAGCTCATTGAGGGTGTCTGACGGTTTGGGAAAGCGCGATGTCAACTCCGGCTGGCGGACTCGCATCGGATAAAGAAGAGGTTGTTATGTCAATCATCCGAGCCCTGTGTTTGCTCCTCGCCGGCGCGATGGTGGTTGGCGGTCAGGAACCCAATCCTGCTCCTCCGAAGTCAAACGTAAAACCCTCGGACCTTTGCAGTGTTACGGGAGTGGTGGTTAAGTCCACTACCGGCGAAGGCATAAAAAGAGTGATGGTCCAACTCATTCCCCTAGGCGGGGGCCAGCAAGCATATTCCACGTTCACGGAAAGTAACGGCTATTTCATCATGCGCGACATCACCCCAGGCCGGTACGCCATCAACGCATCGGGCAACGGATACAGGCAGCAAGCTTCCGGGAAGGGCAAGGGGAACACCCAAGTCGGAATCCTCGACCTCGCGCCGGGGAAAAACGTGAGCGGAATCGCCTTCCGCTTGCTGCCGCCCGGCGTCATCACGGGGACTGTTTACGATGAAGATGGCGAGCCTGTCACTTCGGCACAAGTGCAAGCTTTGCGTGTCAGCGGCTCTGGTACGCACCGGCAAATCGGCGGCGCCAGCTCCCAACAGACCAATGACCTCGGCGAGTACCGAATCTGGGGGCTGGAGGCGGGGCAGTATCTCGTGGCGGCAACGTACCAGCGCCCGCAAACCAACCCGGGCCAGCAAATGGATGAGGTCTATCTTCCCACCTTCCACCCCAGTACAGCGGATACGTCGCAGGCCACGGTTGTTGAGGTTCAGCCCGGCGCTGAAGTCTCCGGCATTGATGTGGACCTTAGGCAGGCACACACCGTCATGGTCCGGGGTCGCGTCATGGTCGATGGTCCGGTGAAGTCGCTGCGGGGCGTCTATGTTTCGCTGGCGCCGCGCGTCGCCGCCGAAGGGGGCTATTCCCTCTCAAATTTCGGCGCCCCGGTCCAGAGCGACTCAGGTGACTTTGAAATTCGCGGGGTTCCGCCCGGGCCCTATGACCTTTCAGCCATGTGGAACGACGGGAAACGGCAACTCTACGGGAGAGTCCCAGTAGAGGTCGGCAATGCCAACCTCGATGGTGTCACCTTCGTCTTGGGCAGCCCAATTTCGCTCGTGGGAAGGTTTCGTGTCGAGGGTAGCGACCCATTCGATTTCACACGGTTGGGCCTGTGGTTGCAGCCCATCGACAGCACAAGGGGTGGGGGAAGCTCACAACTCAAGGCGGATGGCACTTTCGTAGTGGAGAACGTGTATGACGGAAACTACCGGCTGCGCATCTTAGGGTTCCCCGTACCGTACTACGTCAAATCGGCGCGAGAAGGCGGGAGCGATGTGCTCGAATCCGGACTAACCATCAGCCGCAGCCAACCACCCTCCCGTCTCGAGATTGTCCTCTCCCCGGATGGTGGGCGTGTGGACGGCACTGTGTCGAAAGAGCATAACCCGGTCAGCGGGGCCTTGGTCGTGCTGGTGCCGGACCCGCCGCACCGAGATCGGGAGGAGATGTATGGCATGACGACGACTGACGCTTTCGGTCGCTTCTCTCTGCTGGGCCTGCCGCCCGGCGACTTTAAACTCTTCGCTTGGGAGCTCGTGCAAGGAAAGAACTACACAGATCCCGACTTCTTCAAGGCGTTCGAGGACCGCGGCACACCCGTCCACATCGGGGAGGGGCAACAACAAGTGCAGCTTGAGGTGATCACCTCAGAGGAGGAAGTCCGCTAGTCTCTCTGGTGCTATAATTTGTTGGTCTGTGGCTTGACTGCTGAGGTTCATATGCCGGTCGTACTACTGTGGGTTGGCCTTGTTCTCTACGGGCTCGGAACGCTTCTCCTCGTCCCTTCCGTTGTTGATCGCCGCCCATCGATCTCCCCCGCCTCGCTGGCAGCGTTGGGACTCGGGCTGCTGTCACACGCGG
>JBEKVC010000121.1:0-4044 GCA_049514395.1 Terriglobia bacterium | reverse complement strand
CTCACCCCATGGCAGATCATCCACCAACTCGATCCCCGCCTCCCCCTTAAACTCTGCTTGCTTCCCCCTGCCTTCCTGGATTACCGTCTCGACGGCCAGGGGGGATACGATGTACCCGGACTTCCCTGCAGGGAGTCCAAGTCCAGTTTGCGATAGCACTTCCCATCGCGCAGCACGCAGAATCATCGCCGAAAGCGCGGGGGACCGACTAGAGATTCTAAGGCCAATGCAAGTTGGGCGGGAGTGACAAATCCATCCCAACGCCGCTGGATGCGACCGTCAGACGCAATAAGGAGTGTAGTGGGAAGCCTGGAAACGCCATAGAGAAAGGCTGTGCCTTCGTCGTCGTCCCGCAGGACGGTCACGCCATCAAGCTGCCAATCGTAGGTGAAGTTGAGGAGCGCACTGGGATCGAGCGGTTTACCGCCGAATAGCGAGTTGCATCCCACTATCAACACCACCACACCACTAGGCGCATGCTGCTGGGCCATGCTTTTCAGGAAAACCAACTGCCCGCGAGATAGATCAGAATAAGTGCGCGACAATGGCTGCGAGCGGGTGTCAATAAAGGGAAGCAGCACGACTCTTTTCCTCGCCAGGAGATCGGTCAGGTCGCATCTTCCCCCTCGAGCCGCGAGAAGGCTGAAGGACGGTGCGGTGTCGCCAGCGAAAACACCTTTGGGATTTGGCCGTATCTGGCAAACGAGAATACCAACAACCGACACGGCCACGACACCAGCGACGAGCAACCATCCCATCTGCCCTCGAGATGTTCTTTCAAGTTTCTCTTGACTGTTCTTGAACCGATTGCCCGTTACCATTTCAAGGCCTTTGAGCGGGGCGTTCCGGCGAACACCAAGCTCAATGAAACCAGCCCGGCGCCGCATTTTCAGAGCTGCAAACCATGCCAAGCCGGGCAGTAGGAGGAGCACATCATCCTAAGGAGCTTGGCACGCGCCAATGTCCACGGCGCCGGACTTGGGCAGTGCATTCCCGAAGAAATCCTGACTGCCCTTGTTTCCCATGTTCCAACCGGCATTGGCCGCGGGGGATCTCGTCGCCAGGGTGAAGGCGGTCGTTGGCCGGCCCACGTCGTGATATGTTGGACTATTCAGGAGCGGGTCAGTGAACAGGGAATGTGAGTCCATGCCCATAGCGCCCTGCCAGTCGCCCAACGAACCACAATTGACCGCGTTCGCTTGCCACTGTGGCGAGCCCGAGCCTGTGTACCAGTAGATATTGTAGTCGGAGGTCAGCCCCATGCCGCTCGTAGCGCTGTAATTCTCCAGGCCTGGAACCGTCGCGAAGATGATGTTATTCACGAAGTAATTCGGTTTGCTCGAATCAAATGTGCTCTGGACGTTGAGAGCATAGGCGGTGGAGTTGGCAGGATTCCAATAACTGGTGTTGCTATACACCTGGGGATTCAGAATGGTGCCGCCCTCCCATGTGGAGTAGAAGAAGTTACCCTGCCCAGCCTTATTCGGATGACGTCCATTGTTCGATCATACGTTATAGCGGATGGTCGTGTTGACGTTCGTATCCTGACCACCGGCGCCGAAAACCGAAACGCAGTACCCATCGGCGTCGTGGCCGTAGTTGTACTGGATGGTGATGTTGTTATTGTAGTAGTCGCTGTCGTAGTCCCCTCCGTCGTTGTTCGTGGGTGTGTGGGAGAAGTAGGCCTCGTTGAACTGCACGGTGCAAGTGTCGCAATCCCAATTCCAGATTGCACTGGGAGTTCCTATGCTGGCGACGGTGGTCTGCCCAGTGTTGTAGGCGGTGCACTTTTCGATCAGCGCGTTCCTGGTGATATGGATCAGTTTTCTATCAGCCCGGAGAGAAGCCGCAGACCTTCAAGCGCACGGTCCTGCACTCGAAGTCCATTCAAATTTCCTCCGACAAATTCGCGGAGCTTGAAAAGTAGAAATGGGACGCTCCGAGCGCAAAAACCTCACAGACCTTTTCCTGGACGACAGCAGGGTACCCGCCTTCCCGGCAACCTCCTGCAAACGGACTGAAACCAGCAGGGAATAGCCTTGCGCCAGGCTTTTATGTTAATCTTTCGCAGAGGTTTAGTTCTAGCGAAGCGCTTTCACTTTTCGCCTATGATCATCCCCTGTTGCGAGGTCCGAATCCCACATGAAACTGGAAGATGTCGCCAAGCGAGCCAAGGTTTCCATTGCTACGGTTTCTCGCGTCCTTAACGAAGTCGGTCCGGTTAGGAACACCACCAAAGCGCGTGTCCTGAAAGTGGTTCAAGATCTCAAGTATCATCCCAATATCCACGCTCGAACCTTAGCAGGCGGCAGAAGCCGCACGTTGGGTATGATCGTCTCCAATCTGGAGAACCCGTTTTTCCTGGACATTTTCCGGAGTCTGGAATCGGAAGCGCGTCGCCATGCTTACGAGGTTGTGGTGGCCAACACCGACTACAACCCACGTCGGCTGGTAAACAGTGTGCACTTGATGATGGGCCGTCGTGTGGCGGGGCTGGCGGTCATTGTCTCCGAAATGGAGCCAACCCTCATGCAGGAGCTCATCGAGTCAAACCTCCCCATTGTCTTTTACGACGTGGGGACGCCGGCGAAAAACATTTCGAACATCCGGGTGAATTATCAAAAGGGAATTCAAAAGACCGTGGAATACCTCTACTCGCTCGGGCACCGGCACATGGCCTTTGTGGGCCACCATACCAGCCTGGAGCCGCTCCTTGACCGCAAAGTTTCCTTCGTGGAAACGATGAAGCGTCATGCCGGAGCCGTGGAGTTCACCACCGTCGCAGACCGGGACGAACCCGCAGGAGGAGAGCAGGCGACGCGGACCCTGCTGGCCACTGGCTTCAGGCCCACGGCGATCATCTGCGTGAACGATTACATGGCCCTGGGAGTGCTGAAGGCACTTCGGGAAAGTGGCTTGCGGGTTCCCGAGGACGTGTCCGTGACCGGCTACGATAACATCAGTCTCTCCGGGTACGCCTTTCCGGCTCTCACCACGGTCAATATCCCTCGGGAGAAGATTGGACGCCTGTCGTTCGAAGCTCTCGTTCCACCCGAAGGTGGGCAGGTGCAGGGCCGCGGCTTCTTGATCGACCCGGAAGTGGTCATCCGCGAGTCCACCGGGCCACCGCCGCCTAACTAACCCCGCTGCGCACCGCAAGGATCCTTCGAATATAAGGCCGCACGGTTTCTCTGCCTGCATCCCTGTGGCACTAATGGCGAACTTCATCGCGTGGCGCGAAGAAAAACAGATCTTTCTCCCGCAGGGCGGGATCAGGATGACATGACATTCTGAGATTCCCCATGTAACCAGAAGCACGCTCACCAAGCGCTTGGCGCTACAGCGCTGGGCCAGGTAACCCGCCGGGAATTTGCAGTAACAGCACGACTCCCTACCCCCTCCCGCCGCGGCGGGAGGGGAGGCCCGCGCCGGCGCGCTGAGTGCGGTTTCTGATTCCGAGGGTGCAGGGAGATGGGTCAATGCGAGATCGGCAATCCTGCGGCATCCTGGAAGCTGATTTTCTCGATCCAGCCCCACGACCGCCCGGGAACAACACTAGAGTTTTTGGCACGGACAGCTTGAGAAGGTGCTGCAAATGGACTATAATTCACTCACTGATGACTATCCCTACAGCGTGCTCCTTGCGCGACCGGGAGAATGCGAGGAATCGGCCAAAGGAATCAAAATCGCGCAGCAGTTGCAACAGGAGCAACCGGATTCTCGCTGCCGAACCCGCAGTAACACGCCTGACCTGCCGATGGATGGACATGAAACAAAAGTAAGGAGGCTGCAAGCCTTTGATGTGGGAAGCCGCTGCCAGCGAGGACAGATTCCGATCTCTGATCACCCCCCCCCGCACGACGAAACAGCCTGCACCCCGAGGTCTGCGTGCGCCAGCGCGACCGCTTCCCCGTCAACATGTCTTATCACTATTTTGCAGCTTGATTTTTTGTGCGGCTTTCCTTTTCTCCTGGCAGGCGGCAGCTCAGCAGCCATCACCCAAGCCGGCAGACTTGCACTTCGAGCAAGGGATGGGAATGTTAA
>JBEKVC010000120.1:0-4179 GCA_049514395.1 Terriglobia bacterium | reverse complement strand
TGTTGGCCTCGCCGGTTCTGCCGCAATTCCTGGAGATTGAATTCCGGTGGAGCAAATTCCATTTCCTGAGGAGAGAACGTTGTATTTTTTGTGACTGCATTCAACAGGAGATTCAGGATGGGAAGCGGGTCGTGGACCAGAATGCGGATTTTGTCGCAGTCTGTCCCTTCGCTTCGCGGTCGCCATACGAATTGTGGTTGCTGCCGATACGACACTCCTCTTCGTTTGAAAAGGATCTGGCGGAGCCGGCCCGCGTGAAGTCGCTTGCTTCCTTTTTGAAGCCCTGCCTTCAGAGGATTGAAAAGATTTCTGCGATTTTGCACCTCGTCATCCACACCGAGCCCAACCTCGAGGCGCACAAGCCGACCAAGGATTGGTGGAACACGGTGCCAGACGACTTCCACTGGCACATCGAACTCCACCCTGATGTCGAGGGCGAACGCCGATATTTGGGCAGTGAGGGATTCTATTTCAACCCGATTTCAGCAGAGGAAGCGGCGCTCGTGCTTCGGGCGCTGGAGCCGGAGTCAGAAGCCACCCCGCTAGGGTCGTGAACGGACCCAATGATGATGACAACATACAGGCGCACCCTGCCAGGAATCCAACTGGTCGTCTTCGACTTGGACGGCACGCTCGCAGACACCAAGAAAGACCTGGCCCTGAGCGTTAATGCAATGCGGGAGCATATGGGGTTCGGCCCTCTGCCTCTGGAAGTCGTCACGTCCTATGTGGGCCACGGCGTGACCGTTCTGGTCAAGCGAACGCTGGGAAATAAAGCTCCCGACGGCGATGTGGAGAAGGGGCTTGCATTCTTTTTGGATTATTATGGCCGCCACTTGCTCGATAACACGGTCGCCTACCCAGGGGTTCCTGAAGCTCTGGAGGAACTCGGGAATCGAACGCTGGCCATCCTGACGAACAAGCCCACTCGCTTCAGCCGTGCCATAATTTCCGGGCTGGGACTCGCCCCGTACTTTTTTGAGATCTATGGCGGCGACAGCTTTCCTGCGAAGAAACCCGATCCGATGGGAATTAAGACCTTGATGAGCCTTTTATCGATTCCTACCGAGAAGACGCTCATGGTCGGAGATTCCGAAACCGATGTGCTTACAGGACGCAACGCGGGCGTTTGGACATGCGGTGTAACTTATGGGTTCGGACCGCAGGCGCTGGAAGAGGCCGGTCCGGACTTGCTCTTGCAGGACCTGCGCGATCTGCCTCTGATCTTGGATGGCCGGGCTGGGGAAGAACAGTAGGCAGTTGGCAGTAAGCAGTAGGCAGTAAGGGGTAAGCAGCAAGCGGTCGGCGCAAGGGAGAGGGCAATCCAAAATCCAAAATCTGGAATCCAAAATCGCCCCAGCCCCCAGACCATAGGCCCTAGCCCCTACAGGGCGGCAGTTATTCCAACTCTTACGGGTCGCTCGGCATCCAAAAATTGGCAGACTGCAGAATGCACAGGATGAAAGGCATCACGAACGGAGCGAACAGCGGAGGTTTGCTTAGGCGCGTGTCGCAGAGCCTTCTGCTCACGGCCTGCTGCCTTTTCCTCGCCGCCCTCTGCGTAGCGCAGCAGCCGCCCCCAAGTCCCCCGGGAAACCTCCCATCGACGCAGGCTCCCCAGAATCAAGGCGGTGAGCAGGAGGAAGCGTCTATCTCCCAGGACTGGGCTGGGGAACTTTTGGACGGCATTTTGAGCTCCGATAACCCCGAGGCGGCGGACTCGCTCTTTCGCGCCGCATTCGCGGCGGGGAGGGGCATCATTCCGCAACTCGCCGAGGCCCTCAAGGATGACCGTACCGCCGAGTACGCCGCACAGTCACTGGCGTTTATCGGGGGCGAAGAGGCGTTGCAAGTCCTCTGGAAACTTCAGGAGGACAAGCGCGATCTCAACTTGCGGCGCTTTTACTACGGCGCCCTGGCTGAGTACGACGCCGACCAAGCCACTCAAACACTCTTTGAGGTCATCAACAAGTCGGATTCGGAGCCGGACAGGACGGTGACTGAGGCGGCGATTCTGGCTCTCACGGTTCGGACCGACCCGAAGCTGCCGGACATGATTCGTCAGGCGGAGAAAAAGGTGAACGATGTAGTCATCCACGACGACCTGGAAAACGCCCTCGACGTCATTCAGATTCGTTCCAAGTACCTGGCCACGCCGGAAGGCAAGAAAGCAGGTGGCTCGATCGATGCAGCCGTCCGCACTTATTTCATCCCGGCGCTTCAGCCCCCTCCTCCATCTCACGTGGATGCCGAGGCTCATCGCGCCGCTCCGAAGCCGGAAGTCAAGGTGGAGATCCAGAACCTCACATTCTCGCCGGAAAGGCTTCGCGCGCTGGCTGCCGTAACCTTGGAAGACCCCTCTGCCATCGCTAAATACGACTTGGTTCTGCAGAAGCGCCTTGGGAATTGGGGAGTGGTGAGTGTCTGGCTGGGCGCTGAAACCGAGAAGCCGGCGGCAATCCCGCCCAGCAAGCCATTGCCCGAGAAGTAGGGGCACGCCATGGCGTGCCCCTACAAGTCGCCTCAGAGAGGCTTTCCAAAAGTAAACCTCAATCCCGTGGTAAGTATTCCATCCGTGGTCTTCACTCCCGTGGGCGGATTGCTCAGGTACAGGCTCGCATGGGAGTCATCCCATTGTCGAATATAGGCACGGCTTGCGCCTGCTGGTCGATCAGCTTGGCAGCGGTTGCCTCCAGGCCTCCTTTCTCGCATAATCAGAGAACCGATGCGACACCTCATAGTGGGGACAGCAGGTCACATTGATCACGGCAAGTCAGCGTTGGTGCTGGCGCTGACAGGCATTGACCCCGACCGCCTGGAGGAAGAGAAGAAGCGCGGAATAACGATTGACCTTGGCTTCGCTCACTTGGACCTCGGCGAAGGGATACGTGTCGGCTTCATTGACGTGCCAGGCCACGAGCGCTTCGTGAGAAACATGCTGGCGGGAGTGGGAGGGATCGACCTGGTCATCCTTGTTGTGGCGGCCGATGAGTCCATTAAGCCTCAAACTCGCGAACATTTTGACATTTGCAAACTACTGGGGATTCGCAAAGGCCTGGTGGCCATCACCAAGTCCGACCTCGTGGACAGGGAGATCATGGACCTGGTTCGGCTGGAGATGCAGGAGTTTGTGCGTGGTTCTTTCCTCGAGGACGCGCCGCTGCTCCGGGTGAGCGCCAAGACCGGCGAAGGTCTCGAAGCTCTCAAGGACGAGCTGCGACGCTTGGCGCTGGAGGTGACTCCCAAACCTGAGGAGCTTCCCTTCCGGCTCCCTATTGACCGCGCTTTTGTAATGAAGGGATTTGGCACGGTGGTAACCGGAACGCTTATCGCCGGAAGAATCGAGAAGGACGCGGAAGTGGAAATCTATCCTCTGGGCCGGCGGGTGCGCGTGCGCGGCATCGAGGTTCATAACGCTCCCGCCCGAACCGCCTTGGCAGGACAGCGGACGGCGGTAAACTTGCCCGGCATCGAGGCAAAGGAAATTTCCCGTGGAATGATCCTGGCGCCGCCGGGACTTTTCCAGGCGACATCGCGTTTGGATTGCAGGTTGAACCTGCTGCCCGCGGCACGGCCTTTGAAAAACCGCGCCAGGTTCCATTTCCACTGTGGTACAGCCGAGACGATTGCCGAAGTGGTTCTGTTACAGGGAAAGGAGTTGGCGCCTGGAAGCAGTGCGTTCGCTCAACTCCGGCTCTCCGAACCAAGCGTGTTAATGCCGGGAGATCGCTTTATCATCCGCCAGTTCTCACCCGTCACCACCATCGGAGGCGGATCGGTCCTTGATAACCAGCCTGCCAGGCACCGCTTGGGAGATGCAACTGTCGTGCCGCTTCTCGACACCTTGGAGAAAGGCGATTCGGAAGTTAGGCTTGAATGGCTGGTGCGACAAGCCGGAGAAGCTTCCCTCTCTGGACTCGTGTCGCGCACCGGATGGCCTCCTGCCGAGGTTCTGCGCGTCGGCAGGGTGCTTGCCTCCACGAATCGGCTTTCGCTGCTGGGACAACCGCCGGAGTTGTTCGTGCACCAGGGACATTTCCAGGAATTGGCCGGAAGGGTGATTGAACAGCTTGAGAAATTCCACGCCCAAAACCCTCTGGTTGCGGGGTTGCCCAAGGAAGACCTGCGCTCGAGAACCGACACCCGAAGTTCGCCGCACCCCGCATCGCCTTCAAACTT
>JBEKVC010000119.1:0-4237 GCA_049514395.1 Terriglobia bacterium | reverse complement strand
TCATTTTGCGTTGACGGGTCATAGGGAACCTCCTTATGACCCGAAGATAACCTGATCAAGACACCCCTGCCCACTTGCACGCACGCGCAGCGTCCGCCGCACGGGCGGCTTCGTTCAAGTCGGCTTCCCATCGACAATCCTGGCGCTTGGCTGGGTTCCGGCGTGGGAAGGGCGTTTCCCAGGCGGAATGCTGGAGGCTGGATCTAACCGGAATCGGCGGACAGCTTCCGGGTTGGCACGGGATGAGTGGCAGGACACGGTCGCACGGGACCGTCGCGGGGTCATGTCTCTACCTACTTTTTTGCTTGCCCGTTCGTTGTTCCGTGCAACGCGTGAAGCTGCAGGTCGGCGGGGGACGCCGGCGCACTCGGCCCTCGCCTTTGTACGATGCATGGGAATCTCCCGCCAGGAACCCCACAAAGATGCATTTCATGCGTTCCATGGCGCCTTGACACGCACTAATCCCGTTGGTAAAGTCAGGGATGTAGGAGATCCCACAAACAAGGGGGTAGTTATGACCGCAAAGCGACTATTTCTCTATGCATTCGCTTCCCTGGCGCTCCTGTTGACCGCGCACTCTTTAGACCTGCGTTCGCAGTCGGCCAATTCATCTTCCCCGCCCGTGGCGCCGGTCAAACCGGTCACCGACGACTACTACGGCACCAAGGTGGTGGACTCTTATCGCTACATGGAGAATCTCAAGGACCCGGAAGTGCAAGCGTGGATGAAGGCCCAAAACGATCACACGCGGGCCGCGCTGGCGAGCATCCCCGGCCGCCCGCAACTCCTGGCGCGCATCCGGGAGCTCGACCAGTCGGTCCCGCAAGTGGGGGCGAGCCGGCTGCCCGGCGATCTTTACCTCATCTACAAGCGTCTTCCCACAGAGGACGTTTACAAACTCTACCTGCGCCGAGGGCTGAACGGCGAGGACAAGCTCTTGGTCGATCCCGAAAAGATTACGCTCGCGGCGCCGAACCAGGGCAAGGGTAAGAACACAATCCACTACTTCGCCCCATCGCGAGATAGCAAGTACGTGGCCGTTGGCATCGCCCCGGGCGGAGCGGAGAGGGACACTGAAATGCACGTCTTTGAGGCCATTTCGGGACGCGAGACCGGGGATGTGGTCCCCCGCGCCTGGGGCGGTAGCCCGAACTGGCTGCCGGATAATCACTCATTTGTCTACGGAAAGCTACAAAAACTGCCTCCTGGCGCGCCGGACACTGAGATTGAGCAGAAGGTTCGCTCCTATCTGCACGTCTTAGGAACAAACGGTGAGAAAGACCCGGCGGTGTTCGGCTACGGGGCGGTACCATCGATCAGCGTCGACCCGCGTTACTTTGCGGGTGTCGCGGCGCAACCGAATTCCGACTACGCGCTCGGGTCGATCAACAGCGGGGTCTCGCCCAATAGCGCGTTTTACATCGAGCCGGTCGCCGGCCTCGGCAAAACCAATTCTGCCTGGCGCAAGGTGGCCGATTTTTCCGACGATGTGAGCGACATCGAAGTCCACGGTGACGATCTCTATGTGCTGATGTACAAGAATGCTCTGCGCTACAAG
Source organism: Terriglobia bacterium (assembly GCA_049514395.1). Lineage (GTDB taxonomy): Bacteria > Acidobacteriota > Terriglobia > UBA7540 > UBA7540 > CAVROP01. The sequence goes on along the minus strand of JBEKVC010000119.1, from coordinate 2,679 downwards.
GTTATTCGCATCGATGCCCGGCAGCCCGACCTGGCCTCGGCGGAGACCGTCGTGCCGCCGAGCCCGGCGGTGGTTACCGGAATAAACCCCGCCCAGGATGCTCTCTATGTGCAACTGCTGGATGGTGGTATCGGCCGCGTGGTGCGCGTCCCGTACGGTCCCCATCCCCAGGTGGAAGAAGTCGCCTTGCCTTTTGCGGGCTCCGCTTTTGTCGGCACGGATCCCCGACTGCCGGGCGCGTTGCTTTTTCTTACCTCCTGGACCAAGGCCTTCAAGATTTTCGCGTACGATCCTGAGACGAAGCGGGCGACCGATACGAAACTTCAGCCTCTCGGCCCTTACGATAATCCCACCGATGTTGAGTCAGTGGAGGTTAAGGTCCGAAGCTACGATGGCACACCGGTGCCCCTTTCCATCATTTACCCGAAGAACATGAAGTTGGATGGTTCGAATCCCACCCTGCTCGAAGGTTACGGCGCGTACGGCTATCCAAGCTTTCCTTTCTTCGAATCGACGCGGCTCGCATGGTACGAGAGAGGCGGAGTTTACGCGGTGTGCCATGTTCGGGGCGGCGGGGAGTATGGCGAGGAGTGGCACCTGGCAGGCAAGGAAGCCACCAAGCCCAATACCTGGCGCGACTTTATCGCTTGCGCCCAGTATCTGATCGACAACAAGTACACCTCCCCGGCGCACCTGGCCGGCGAAGGCGGGAGCGCTGGCGGCATTCTCATCGGCCGGACGATCACGGAGAGGCCTGATCTCTTCGGCGCGGCCATCGACATCGTCGGCTGCTCCGACATGCTGCGCATGGAAACCACAGCGAATGGCGTGCCCAACATCCCCGAGTTTGGCAGCACCAAGAGCGAGGATGGCTTTAAGACGCTCTATGCCATGAGCGCGTACCACCACGTCAAAGACCAGACTGCTTACCCGGCCGTCCTGCTGGAAACGGGCTACAATGATCCCCGCGTCGATCCGTGGCAGATGGCGAAGATGACTGCACAGCTTCAGGCAGCGACGGCGAGCGCCAAGCCGGTGCTGCTGCGCGTCGAGTACCAGGGCGGCCACGGTGGCATCGGTGGCACGGAGAAACAGCTCCAGGAAAGGCTGGCCGACGAGTGGAGCTTCCTGTTGTGGCAGTTCGGCGTGCCGGAATTCCAGCGGAAGCCGTAAGCCCGGCGTCTACGCTCCACCTCCCACAGCCCTTCAGTTGCCTCTTCAGTGGTTCCAAGAGCCTTGGCGCAATCTCAGTAGAACTACCACGCCCGGCTCGATTCGTCGCAAGTTGCTGCTGGCAGGCCAGTTGTGATCTACCCTCAAGATTCCGGCCGTGAAGTCGCCTACCCATCAACTGGCCCCCTGCTTGGGCTAGATTCTGGCGTGGATGGGCGTTTATCAGGCCCAATCTCCCAGAGTTGGTCGCAAGGGCTGCGCCCGCTCGTGCCATGTATCCCGGTCTATCCCGCAACAGGGCATGTGCGGCACGGAATCGCATCGGAGGCACACGTACGAAATGGGGGAGCCAAAAGCCGCAGGTCACCTTACGGCGGGGAGTTCGTGCGGCGCAGCAGGTCTTGAAAGCGCGTGTCGCACCGCAGCGTACCGGAGAAGGCCTTCAGTCTGAGACCGCAAGGGCTGGCGGAATCCTCTCGATAAGGCCGCCCAAGGCATTCCAGAGGCCGCTGCCATTCCAGCCCGGGCTACGAATACGGGTTGGGGGTGCCGGGAGGCAGGCGCATCTCCTGCCGGACGCGCTCCATGAACGGCTTCCACCGGGGGTCTCGCCGGAAGCAGACGGAGCCGGGATCGTATCGGGGGGAAATGATCAGGTAAGGGGTCCGCTGTTCCAGCGCTTGATCGAGAAGTCGGAAAGCTTCGTCCATTCGGCCCAGCCCCGAGTACACCAACGCGAGACAATACGGCGAGATATACCGATTCTTCGACGCCTGCTCCATCTCAGCGAGAACCTTGAGGGCATCAGCTCGTCGCCCCGCCAAGCCGTACGCCAGGCCGAGGGCAGCGAAGGCCACAGGGGGCGGGGGTTCAGGGCGGACCAGCTTGAGCGCCGCCTCGAACTCGGCCGCAGCCTGGCCGGGCTGCCCGAGCTCAAGTCGGGCGCCTCCCATTTGCTGGCGCACAATCCAGAGAGTCGGATTCCGCTGCATCACCCGCTCGGCCTCCTCAAGGGCCTTCTCAAAGCGTCCTTGGTACAGCCACCACGCGACCGCGTTATGGTCGTTCCAGGGCGAAAAGGGGTCAAGTTCGCGCGCTCGATCAAAGTGCCGACGCGCCTCATCAAAACGGAGAAGAGTAAACGTAAATATCTGCCCATACAGATTCTCGGCGGCCGCATAGCCGGGCCGCAGCTCGAGAGCCTTTTCGAACTCTTGCTGCGCTTTTACGAGATCCCATTCCCCGTCGACAGCGATGACCGCGCGCGCCTTGTGAGCGTCGGCGAGGTTGGGGTCGAGCTTCAGTGCCCTGTCGGCCGCCGCGATCGCCCTGTCGCGTACTTCTGCTGGGGCGACAAATTCGAGTCCGCTTGCCGCCAGCGACCACAGGGCTTCGCCTAAACCCGCCCAGGCCGGGGCGTAGGTCGGATCGCGGTCAATCGCCTTTTGGAACAGCTCGATCGCCTGACGAAATTGCTCTTCGCGCATCGCGTACTCCAGGATCGCC
>JBEKVC010000118.1:0-4425 GCA_049514395.1 Terriglobia bacterium | reverse complement strand
TACATGTACCGGCTGGCGATTGAGGACATGGGCGCGGGACTGGTCATGACGCCCATGCGCGACATGACTTTCGATCTCGCCGCCATGGCGCATGCCATCACCCAAAGGACCAAGCTGGTCTACCTCGGGAATCCCAACAATCCCACCGGCACGATGTTCACCGCCGACGCCCTGGACCACTTCCTTGACGCTATACCTGCGCGGGTTCTGGTTGTGCTGGATGAGGCCTATTACGACTACGTGCAGTGCCCGGATTATTCCCACTCGGTGGACTATGTCCGCGCGGGCCGAAATCTCCTGGTTCTTCGCACCTTCTCCAAGGTGCACGGCCTGGCGGGAATACGATTGGGCTATGGCTTGGGCCACCGCGAGCTGATCGAATGCCTGAACCGCATCCGCTCGCCCTTTAATGCTTCCAGCCTGGCGCAGGTGGCGGGACGGGCGGCGCTCGACGACCACGAGCACGTGGCGCGCTCGGTGGAAATAAACCGCCAGGAGATGAAATTCTTGACGCAGGAACTGACTCTGATGGGCGTGCGCTACACGCCCTCGGTTGGAAACTTCCTGCTTATGGACACGGGCCGCGACTGCGAAGAAGATTTCATGCGGCTTCTTCACGAGGGCGTGATCGTGCGGCCGATGAAGCTTTACGACTTTCCTACCTCCCTGCGCGTCACGGTGGGAAGGCACGAAGAAAACCAGCAGTTCCTCGAAGCCTTGCAACGCGTGGCTGCCTCTTCCCTCAAGGCAGCGAGGTTGTAACCATGGCCCCTCACCCTCCTTCGTCTTCGATCTCTCACGGAGGGCGCTCCAGCAATCTGCGGTTCGGTATGGCAGATCCCATCCTCGATATCCTCGAAAAATGTAAGACCCTCGCCGTGGTCGGCCTTTCTTCCAAGCCCTCGCGGCCAAGCTACGGTGTGGCCGCCTATATGAAGGCCCACGGCTACCGCATTATCCCTGTGAATCCCAACGAGCAATCCGTCTTCGGAGAGAAGGCTTACGCGACCCTCGATGACGTCCCCGATGCTTTCGAAGTCGTGGTGATCTTCCGCCGCTCAGAATTCGTGCCCGAAGTTGTCCAGGCCGCCATCCGCAAGCACGCCACAGTGGTCTGGATGCAGGAAGGGGTCATCCACGAAGAGGCCGCCGCCGGCGCCCGCGCCGCCGGACTGTTTGTGGTTCAGGACCGCTGCATCCTGAAAGAACATGCCAAGCGGTTTGTGACGGAGGGGATTTGAACTCGAGTTCCCGCAAGATGGCAAGCACACTTCCATTGCGGCAACTTGGCCGCCTTGTTCATGAGGAATTTCACATTTGAGATCTCAAGAGCCCAGGCTTCAGCGACACAACAATGTGATTCGCGGTGAATGTGCATGAAGTACGACCGCTTCGAAGAGCTGCCCGTCTGGAAAGCCGCCATCGAATTGGCGGTCCAAATCCATAGCATGACGGCCAAGGTCCCATTCCGAGGGCGCTTCAGTTTGCGCGATCAGATTGAGCGCGCCGCCGTTTCCGTTTCTAACAACATTGCGGAAGGATTCGAACGAGGGACCACCCAGGAGTTGCTTACTTTCCTCTACATATCGCGCGGGTCCGCCGGCGAAGTTCGCTCAATGCTCTGCCTGCTGGAGGGACTCCCCGGCTTCTCGGATCTGAAATCTGAGATTTCAAATTTGAAATCCCTCGCCGAAGGCATTTCACGCCAATTGCGCGCCTGGGCTGATTCCTTGCAGAGCTCCCAAATCAAAGGGCAGCGTTATCTGACCGAGAAAACACGCCACCTTGAGAAAGCCGCCCGCGAGCGCAAAGAGTTCCTCGAACAGCTTCGCCAAATCAGAGAGCAGAATAAGCCAGACTCAGCGAACAGCGGGAAAAACGGAAAAGAATAGCGCCCCTTTCCACCAGCCTCCTTTGCTCGACCAGCCGTGCGGACGGAAAGCGCATAGTGTCACCGTTGCGCGTATTTCTTTTTCCATTCCGCGATGGCCGCCAGCTTCTCTTTCAATCTCTTCTCAAATCCCTGGTCGGTGGGGCGATAGTAGCGGCGCTCTTTGAGGTTGTCAGGCAGGCATTGCATGTCGGTGAGTCGCTCGGGAGCGTTGTGGGCGTATTGGTAGCCCTTGCCGTACCCCTGGTTGGCCATCAAGCCGGTTACGGGGTTGCGCAGGTGGAGTGGCACGGGTTCGGCCAGGGCCTTTTGCGCGTCTTGCGCGACTTCGCCATAGCCAACGTAGAGCGCATTCGACTTGGGAGCCAGTGAAAGGTAGACAGCGGCCTCAGCAAGCGCCAGATTACCTTCCGGCATGCCCAGGAAATGCGCGGCTTGCATGGCAGCGACAGTTACGGCGAGGGCGTTGGGGTCGGCAAGGCCAATGTCTTCCGATGCCATCCGAATCATGCGGCGCGCGATGTAGAGTGGATCTTCGCCGGCCTCGAGCATGCGGCCCAGCCAGTAGAGAGTGGCGTCGGGGTCAGAATTGCGCACGGACTTGTGGAGGGCTGAAATCAGGTTGTAGTGCTCCTCGCCGGCTTTGTCGTAGAGGAGCATCTTGCGCTGGATGGCGTCTTCGAGGATGGCCTCGGTAACGACGGCTCGATGTTCTTCACCTTCGCCCTCGTGTTGGGCGGCGGCGACGGCTACTTCCAGGGTGTTGTAAGCCGCGCGCGCGTCGCCGTTGGAAAACACCGCGATCTGGCGCAGCATCTCTTGCGAGATTTCCACTCCTTCCCTGCCCAAGCCGCGTTTCTCGTCTTTCAAGGCACGCTCCAGCAGCGTCAAGACCTCGTCGGTGGAGAGCGCTGAAAGCATGTAGACTTTGGCGCGGGAGAGGAGCGCGGAAATGACTTCGAAGGAAGGGTTCTCAGTGGTGGCGCCAATCAGCACCACGTCGCCACGCTCGACGTAGGGGAGAAAGGCGTCCTGCTGCGCCTTGTTGAAGCGATGAATCTCGTCAATGAAAAGGACAGTCCTCCGCCCGTACTGCCGCACTTTTTCCGCCGTGGCCATCACTTCCTTGATTTCTTTTATGCCGGAAAGCACCGCGCTGAAACGCATGAATTCGCTGCGCGTCTTGCGCGCGATGATCGTTGCCAGCGTGGTCTTGCCTGAGCCCGGCGGCCCCCAAAGGATCATCGAGCCAAGCTCGTCTCTCTCAATCTGCTTGCGCAGTGGCTTGCCAGGCCCCAGGATGTGAACCTGGCCGACAAATTCCTCGATCGTTTCCGGCCGCATGCGGTCGGCAAGGGGCGACGATACACGCTTACCTTCCGGCTTTCGAGGGCGGGATACATCGTCTTGTGGCGGTTCGAATAGGCCCATAAGAATTGGTTCATTGAGTCATTGAATCATTGATTCATTTAACGCCTCAGTGCTCGACAGTTCAATCGAGATCTGCGAGGCGAGCGCTGAGAAGGAAATCGAATAAATCCATCGCTCACCTCCTAAAACTCTCGATGGTCTAACCCCCCCATGGCCCGATCAGTCAATACCTGAATCCGCGTTGGCGAGTCACTTCGTAAAGAAAAACGCTGGCAGCGGTCGCCACATTAACCGAATCCATCCCCGGGCGAATGGGAATACTCAAGAGCAGGGAGGCCTCGCGGGCAATCTCCGGGGGCAGGCCGGAAGCCTCTCTTCCCACCATGATGGCGAGCGAGCCTCTCAGGTCCGCCTCGTGAAGCGGAAAGGGGCTGTGGCGATCGGCGGCGATGATGCGAACTCGAGCCGGGCGCAGGCGATCCAGGAGTTCATGGGCTGCCAAGCCCGCCAGGACCGGAAGGCGGAAGATCGCGCCCGCTGAAGACCGCACGGCCTTGGGATTGAAAGGGCAGACGGTTTCCTGGAGCGTGAAGAGGGCCGAAGCCCCAAAAGCCGCCGCGCTGCGCATGATGGTGCCCAGATTGCCGGGGTCCTGGACCCCGCAGGCCACCAGCAGTAGCAAATTCTGGCCCTCGAGGATGGTATCCAAGTTGTGAGGCGGCAGTTCGACAAGCGCGGCAATTCCCTGGGGGTTCTGCGTCTGCGCCACCTGCTCGAACAGGCGGTCAGGAACCTGCACGGCTTCTGCTTCAGCGGGCAACTGTTCCATAAGCCGCGCAAATTTCGTTAGAGCGCTTTCGGCCACGAGCACACTATGTACGCGAACTGCCGGAGCGGCTCCGAGGGCTTCCTCCACAAGAAATGGACCTTCGACAGCCAGCCACCCCTCGCGCGTTGTCCCTTTTGCCAAAGCCCGCCGGTAGACCTTCAATATCGAGTTGGTAGGACTACTGATCTGGCGTTTTCTCGCTTGACCCATATTCGTGCCGGATTTGAAAATCCGGTCCCTGCGCCGAAAGCTTAACCCGGCTTGGGACGGAAGTCGAGACCCCTGGATTTCACCGCTCTGGAGTGCGGCCCGCCGCGGCGGGCCGCACTCCACC
>JBEKVC010000117.1:0-4531 GCA_049514395.1 Terriglobia bacterium | reverse complement strand
ACCAGTTGCAACAGAAGGAGATCACCAGTGGTTCATATTGGTCGCTCATTTTAGCACCCCTTTTTTACACTTAGATTAATCCGAGCGCCGCCTCTACTTGGGCACCCAACTGTGCCGGCGTAAACCCAGCAATATAGATGCCCTGCTTGGGACAGGTGGCCATACATGAGCCGCAACCTTTGCAAAGGATCTCGTTAACCTCTACCGTCTTCTTCGACCCTCCCTCTGTCTTGTATTCCAGCAGCGTTATCGCCTTATACGGACAGACGTCGACACAGAAGGCGCAGCCGTCGCAGTTCTCATCAATGGGGTGGGAGACGGTGGATTCCAGTTCCAGGAAATCCCTGGACAGTATGGTGGACGCCCTGGAGGCAGACGCCAATGCTTGGGCAATGGCCTCATCTAAGGGTTTGGGGAAATGGCAGAGCCCTGCCAGAAAGATGCCATCGGTGGCGCAGTCCACCGGCCTGATCTTGGCGTGCGCCTCAGTGAAAAAGCCCTCGGCACTGAGCGGAACCTTGTAAAGTTCAGAAATGTGCTTATTGTCATTAGGCACAATGGCGGTAGCCAAAACCAGGAGGTCGGTGGTTAGCTCTATCGGCCTCTTCAGGGCGCGATCCGTGACCTTGATGATTATTTTGCCGTCGGCGTCTTCCACCAGGGGTGGATCCTCCAGGTCATAACGGAAGAAAAGCACTCCTTTTTCCCGGGCCCTTTCATACAGGGTTTCCCTTTCCCCATAGGTCCGCAGATCCCGGTAGAGGATGTAGACATCCTTCTCCGGATTCATCTCTTTAAGCCTCAGGGCATTCTCCACGGAATGGGAACAGCAAACCTTGCTGCAATATGGCCTGTCCGGGATGCGTGAGCCCACACACTGGATGAAGGCTACCGCTCCGGCGTTCTTGATCCGCTCGCTTTCCTGGGCTAGTTCCCGATCCAGATCCAGGGAAAGGAGGACATTCGGATTTTGCTTATACAGAAATTGGCCTTCTGGCTCATAAGGTCCAGCTCCGGTGGCAAAAATGACGATGCCGTGATGGATCTCCTCACCGTCAGAGGAGAGCTGCGAGACAAAGTTACCAACGACCCCGTGGACCTCGGTAACATTGGACCCTAAATGGGTGGTTATCTTGTCATGCCTCTCTACCTTTTCGATCAAACCCTCGACATAAGGACGAACTTTTTCTCCCTTCCAGGTGCTATGAAGGTTGAGGGCCTGACCCCCCAGGAAGGCCTGCTGCTCCACCAGGTGCACATCATAACCTTGATCGGCCAGGGCCAAGCTGGCTTCCATGCCCGCCACGCCACCGCCTATTACCAAGGCCTTGTGGGTCACGTCCACCGTGATGTATTCCAGGGGCTCGAGCAACCGGGCCTTAGCCACCGCCATGTTGACCAGACGCTTGCATTTTTCCGTGGCCGCCTCACGCTCCGTTTGATGGCACCAGGTGCACTGATTGCGGATATTGGCCATCTCAAAGAGATATTTGTTCAAGGCCGCATTTCTCAGCATATCCTGGAAGATGGGTTGGTGGGTGGAAGGGCTGCAGGCCGCCACCACCACCCGGTTCAGCTTTTGTTCCTGGATGACGTCTGCCATCTGCTTCTGCGCGTCTTGAGAGCAACTGAAGAGATTGGCTTGCACGTATTCCACATTGGCAATGTTCTTGGCATATTCCACGATGGCAGGAACGTCGGCAATGCCGCCGATATTAATGCCGCAGTTGCAAACGAACACGCCAATTCGGGCCGGCTCCCCGGTCACTTCCGTCTCCGGCGGGAATTCCTTTTTCTTTTGCAAGGTGCCCCGGGCCGCAGCCAAAGCCCTGGTTGAAGCCGCCGCGGCCGCGCTGGCCTCCACAACCGACTGAGGGATATCCTTGGGACCGGTAAACACTCCACAGGTATAAACCCCAGGCCTGGAAGTGGCCACCGGGTCAAAGCAGCTTGCACTCACAAAGTTATGGGGGCTCAGCTCTACCCCCAACTTCTTAGCCATTTTCACGGTGTCCGGGGAGATCACCATGCCGACGGAAAGAACCACCAGATCAAAGGATTCCGTGTTTAAAGAGCCGTCTTCAGACCAGTACTTTACCGTCAAATCATCGGTACCGGGCACCGGCTCGATACTATGTACCCGGGAGCGGATAAACCGCACCCCAACCTCATCCTGGGCCCGCCAATAATACTTCTCAAACTCTTTACCGTGAGTTCGCATATCCATAAAGAAGATGGCGGCATCCAGAGGTTCCTTGCTGTGTTCTTTGGCGATAATCGCCTGTTTGACGGCATACATGCAGCACACCGCCGAACAATAGCCTTTTTCACATTGATTCAGGTCGCGAGAGCCGACGCATTGCAACCAGGCGATCTTTTTGGGCTCTTTATGGTCCGAGAGCCGGATCAAATGCCCGGCATAAGGCCCTCCGGCCGAGAGGATCCGTTCAAACTCCAGGGAGGTCACCACATTGGGATGGGAGGCATAACGAAATTTTTCATAATCGCCAGGATTAAAGGCGCGGAAGCCAGGCGCCAGCACCACGGAACCCACATTAAGGTCCATTATCTGAGGCTGCTGGCTGTGATCAATGGCGCCGGGCAGGCAGGCAGCCACACACTGCATACATTCGGAACAGATGCCGCAGTTGATGCAACGGTCCGCTTCCTCCAGGGCCTGTTCCTCGGTATAACCCTGGGCAATCTCGGCAAAGCAGATGGAAGAGACCTCCGGGGGGATGGTGACCATCGTTTCTCGGGGGAGCCCCCACCTGTCTTTAGGAATATCCCGCCAGCGGACTTCGGCATCAACGCCTTTGATGCGGCCGGCAACCAAATCCTCATCCCGGAGATAACGATCGATGGACTCCGCCGCCTCAATGCCGCCGCCCACCGCCTCCACGGCAATCCAGGGACCGGTTTGGGCATCCCCGGCGGCGAAGACCCCCAGCCGAGAGGTCATATAAGTCACCGGGTCCACCTCGATGGTTCCCTGACGGCTGAATTTGATCCCAGCATCCTTGAGGGGATCCAGTTCGGATGCCTGGCCAATAGCCGGGACCACCATGTCAAATGGCATCTCGAACTCTGATCCCGGGATGGGTATGGGCCGGCGTCGCCCGGAGGCATCCGGCGGCCCTAACTCCATTTTCTGAACGACCATTCCGGTGACCCGTCCATTCTCGGACAAGACCTTTAAGGGCGCCACCAGATAATAGATGTTCACGCCTTCGCACAACCCCTGGTCGATCTCCCAGGCATGGGCGGGCATCTCCTCCCGGGACCGGCGATAGACAATGGTGACGTTGGCGCCGTATCGCCGGGCGGTGCAAGCGGCATCCAGGGCCACGTTACCGCCGCCGATGACCGCCACCTCTTTGCCCACCGTCAGGGGCAGTCCCAGACTATGCCGGCGCAGGAACTCCACCCCCTGCATGACCCCCTCGGTTTCCTCCCCCGGAATCCCCAGGGGAAGTCCTCTATGGCAACCTATGCCCAGGAAAACCGCCTTGTATCCCTGGTCAAACAGATCCTCCAGGGTGAAGTCCCGCCCCAGGGCCATATTGGTCTTCAGCTCCACCCCCAGGCTCAGGATGTTGTCAATCTCTTTTTCCAAGACCTCCCGGGGTAAGCGATATGCCGGAATCCCTACCAACAGCATGCCCCCGGGCTTGGGCAGGGCCTCGAAGACGGTGGTCTGATAGCCCCGCAGGGTCAGATGATAGGCGCAGGTCAACCCCGCCGGACCACCCCCGATGATGGCCACCTTTTCTTTCCGGGGCTCGGCTTTGGGGAGGGAGATTTGGCTGACATCCACTTTGTCAGCCGCGAACCGCTTCAGGCACATAATAGCTATCGGCTCATCCATCTCCTGACGCCGGCATTTTTCCTCGCAGGGATGGGGGCAGATGCGCCCCAGGGTTCCGGGAAAAGGCACGCGCTCCATAATGAGCTTCAGGGCCTCTGCAAATTTCCCCACCTTGATAAGCTGCACATAACCCTGAACATTAATCTCGGAGGGACAGGTGCGGGTGCACGGGGCCCGGGACGCCTTCATGATGGAAAAGGCCGAGGGAATGGCTTGGGGATAGAGACGGTAGGCGGCCCGACCTTCGGCCAGCCCCATATTGAATTCATCTTTAATGACTACCGGACAAGCTTTGGCGCAGTCCCCGCAGCCGGTACACTTGGACAGATCGACATACCGGGGCTGCTTCTCCAAGGTGACCGTAAAATTTCCCGGCTCCCCGGTAATCTCCTGCACCTCTGCCAGAGGATGCACCTCAATGTTAATATGCCGGCCGACCTCGACCAGCTTGGGAGAGATAATTCACATGGCGCAGTCATTGGTGGGGAAGGTCTTGTCGAGCTGCGCCATGACCCCGCCGATTGCTGGCCCCTTTTCCACTAAGTGGACGTAATAGCCTGAATTGGCTATGTCTAAGGCGGCCTGCATCCCGGCGATTCCTCCGCCGACGACCATTACAGATCCAAGCAATTTGTCATTCATAAAGGCCTCTAAGGTTGCTAA
>JBEKVC010000116.1:0-4636 GCA_049514395.1 Terriglobia bacterium | reverse complement strand
GCCAGATGGGCAGAGTCAAGGGAAGCAGCGTCAGGATTTCCTGAGCGAAGAATGCCAACGGCCCAAGAGGCACATCGCGCCCGCTGCGCTGGATGTTGGCGTGCAATTCCAGGAACGGAAAGTGGTGCTGAATGTTCCACAGCAGATTCGGCAGGAAGATCAGGAAAGCGAGCGCGCCGCCGATCCAGAGCCAGCGACTCGAGAGCCCGCGGCGCTGCGGAGTCAACGCCAAGCCGACCACTATGCCGGCTCCGAAGATCAGCATGGAGTACTTGTTTTCAAGCCCGACTCCCGACAGCATGCCGAACCAGATCCAGAGCTTCGGGTTGCCGGTTTTGATGATGCGGATGAGCAGGTAGGCACAGCCCATCCAGAACAGCGGCTCGAACGCGTTCATGGTCAGCAGGCTATCGGCGGCGAGGAAGCCCGGCGCCACCAGGGCCGCAATGGCAGCCAAGCTCTGGGCAAAGCGCTTCCCGCCCAGCTCGCGGGCGATCAGAGCCGTGAGAGCAACTTCGGCGGCGCCCGCAACGGCCGGAAAGAACCGGATTGCAGGGAGGGAATCCCCCAGCAGAGAGCGCGCCAGCCAAGTGATCGCGGCGATCAGCGGCGGTTGGTCGACGTAACCCCAATCCAGGTGGCGGCTGCAAGCGAGGTAATACAGTTCGTCAACGAAGTAACCGTAATGACGGCCGGCATACAAATGCACAAGGAGCTTGCAGGCCGAGATGCAGAGCACCAGCGCGGTTGCGGTGAATGCAAGCCGCCTCTGGGGAGCTTGGACGAGCACGGGAGCGGATGATGAACTCATGGGCAGTCGAAATCCAAATATACAACCTTTCGGCGCCCGAAACCCGGGTTCGTGTGTTACAGCGCGGCCTGCGTCGGCATCCAAAAACAAGGCTCACCGCCGCGGCGCTGAGAGGTAGAGAAGAGCTCTGGGGTTTCCGCCCCTTGCGCCAGGGCGCCATGTTCTCTCTAGCACAAATGCCGAACTTCATCCGCAGAGTTGGAACATTACCCCTGAGCGCGCAAGCTTGCGGTTTTCGCCTGTTTGGGTTAAAGTGAAGGATAAACAAGGGCAAGCTGCGCAGGCTACCAAGGAAGGGTACCGAAAGATGAGGCTGCAAGAAAAAATACTGAACCCTTCTATTCCGGTGACGCTCTTTGAAGTGGTCCCGCCGGCTGCGGATCAGGCGGGGGCAATCAACGAATCCCTTGCTGAACTGAGAAGGGTCAAGCAATTCGTGGACGGGGTCAACCTTCCGGAAATTCACGACGAAGATCGTGGGACGGAGCGAACCAGCAAGTTTGTGCCGCGCGTGGAGCCGCGTTTGTTTGGCTCACGCATTCAGCGCGAGCTGGAAGCGGAGGTGGTTCTAAACCGCGTGGTCGTGCATGACCCGAAGCCGGAAATATGGTTCCGCGAGACCTGCCAGGAATGGGGCCTGAGGCACCTCGTGCTGGTGGGCGGTGAATCCACCGAGCTCCGCTATCCCGGGCCGAGCGTCATGGAAGCCGCAGCCTTGGTGCGGAGGGAGGGACTGCCGATAATGCTGGGCGGAATCACGATTCCCAGCCGAAAGAACGAATCCGACCGGATTCGCATCAAGACCAGGGCGGGTATCGACTTCTTCACCTCGCAGATTCTGTTCGACTCGAATGACGTGGTGTGGCTCATCCAGCGGCTCAACGGCTTGCAGGCGCGCGTTTTCCTCAGCTTCGCTCCGGTCAGCCACCGCCGCGATTTGCAGTTCCTGCGCTGGCTGGGGGCTGACATCCCAAAGGACCTCGATCGTTTCCTGCTGGGCTCGGAAGACGGTGCCACGGCCCGCGCCGAGACGTGCCTGGAGCGGTCGCTCGACCTGGCGCAGCGCATCCTGATGGATGTTTTCGACAACCTGCCTCCTGACCCGCCGCCCCTCGGGCTCAACATTGAGCACATCAACCGCAGGAATTTTTCACCCGCGATCAAGATGCTGGATCGCCTTGGTAATCTCTACACCAACCTCGTGGCGGCGCGCGCCCGCGCCAGCCTGGTGTGACTCGTCAGCCGATGTGGCACGGACGTCTCTGTCATTCCGAGCGCAGCGAGGAATCTCGCCCTGGTTCTTCCTTCCACCTAACCCCTAGTCCCCTTGTGCTCCGATCCACTTCACGCAGAGCGAGATTCCTCGCTGCGCTCGGAATGACATCCACTTTCCTTCTGCTGGCCATAGCGACTCGGCTGGCATAGAATGCCGACGTGGATCGAGAACGAAAAAAGCCGCAAGGTTCTTTGTTTGATGTAGCGGTGATGACGGCCATCCCTCATCCGCTTACTTATCGTTTCCCGGATTCTCTTTCAATCTCTCCCGGCCAGCGGGTACTGGTCCCCTTGGCGGCGCGCAAGGTGACGGGAATCGTGCTCCGTCCGACAGGCTGGCTGGCGCCTGGAATCGAGGTGCGTGAGGCGTTGCGCGCACTCGATCCCGAACCTGTCCTCTCTCCGGAACTTGTAAGGCTCGGGCTCTGGATTTCGGATTACTACCTTGCTCCACCCGGGCAAGTCTTCCGTGCCATGTTGCCGCTGAGACACGAGACGCGGCGTGCTCGGCTTGTCCACCTGACGGATGAGGGAAGGGGAAAGATGCAGGAACTCCTGGCCAGCCTGCTGGAGGAGAGCCGGGGAAGCCAGGAAGTCGCTCTGCTGGCATACCTCGACAGGCGTCCTGGCGCTTCGGTTGAGATCCTCGACAAGAAATTCCCCGGCGCGCTTCAGCGGGCGCTGGCACAGAAATGGGTGACGGTCGCGGAAGTGGAAAGGGAGCGCACTCGACGAAAGGCTTTTGCCGTCCGGCTGGCAGGACCCTTGCCGGAACGCCCGCCCCGGCTTTCTCCCGTCGCACGAAGAATTATCGAGACGCTCGAACGGCAGGGGCCTGCCCAAGATCACCGCCCGCTTCTTGAAGCCGCCCGCGCCGACCTGGCCAACTTGCGCACGCTCAGCCGGGCGGGATTGATAGAACTTGGCGAAGCAGGCCCGCGCGGGTCGTGGCCCGGGAAGCGACCGGAGCCCGGAGAGGGCGGGTTTCCGGAGGGCGATATGGAAGCTCCCCCCTCACTAACACCGGCGCAGTCCAACGTCCTCAATGATCTTTTTCCCCGGCTTGATTCCGGAGGATTCAGCGTCGTCCTGCTGCACGGCGTTACGGGGAGTGGGAAAACAGAAATCTACCTTCACCTGATTGCCCGCTGCCTGGAGCGAGGCCGGTCCGCCCTGATGCTGGTGCCGGAGATTGCGCTTACCCCGGCGATGCAATCCTTGTTTTTTTCGAGATTCGGAGAACAGGTCGCTTTGCTGCATAGCGGACTGACTGAGAGGGAACGGGACGATGCCTGGTGGCGCGTCCGCCACGGCGAAACAAAAGTGGTGCTGGGAACGCGCTCTGCCGTCTTCGCTCCTCTCGTGAACCTGGGTGCGGTGATCGTGGACGAGGAGCACGATTCGAGCTACAAGCAGGATGAAACGCCGCGCTACCACGGAAGAGACGTGGCGGTTGTGCGGGCGCAGCTCGCCGGCGCCGTGGCTCTTCTGGGCTCCGCTACGCCATCACTGGAATCTTACTGGAATGCGCGGCAGGGCAAATACCACCTGGCGAAACTGGAAGAGCGCATGGGGGGCAGGAAACTGGCTGCGGTCGAGATCGTGGACATGCGGCAGGAGTTCCGCGAGACGCACACGCACGTGCCCGTTTCACGCCGGCTGAAGGAGGAAATCGAGGCCCAGGTTCGAGCCTCTGCGCAGACCATGCTCCTCCTCAATCGGCGAGGTTACTCGTGGTTCCTGTTATGCCGGAGCTGTGGCCAGACGGTCCGCTGCGTGAATTGTTCCATCTCGCTCACCTATCATCGCCGGGAGCACCGCCTGATCTGTCATTACTGCGGTTACTCGATTGCCGTTCCCTCCGTTTGTCCGGTTTGCGGAAGTGAATACCTCCACTATGTCGGCGAGGGAACGGAGAAGCTCGAGCAGAAATTTGCCGAGCTTTTTCCCGGCGCGCGGGTGGCCCGCCTGGACCGCGACGTGGCCCGGCGCCGCAGCGAGTTCCTCCGCGTGCTTTCGGATTTCCGGGAGGGGAAGATCGACATCCTCGTAGGTACGCAATTGATCGCGAAAGGGCATGATTTCCCCGGCGTTACGCTTGTCGGCGTGGTATCTGCGGACATTGGGCTGGGCCTGCCCGATTTCCGGGCCGCAGAACACACTTTCCAGCTTGTGACCCAGGTGGCCGGCCGCGCCGGCAGAGGTGACGCCCCGGGCCGTGTTCTTGTGCAAACCTTCTTTCCCGATCACTACGCCATTCGCCTTGCCGCAGACCAGAACTATGACGGGTTTTTCAGTAAGGAGATGGGTTTCCGCCGCATGATGCATTATCCGCCCGTCACCGCTCTCGCCAACGTCGTGGCCCAGCACGAGAAGCTGGAGAGGGCCGCACAGGTGGCAAAGGAGATGGGAGAATTCTTTAGCAAGGTCGAAGGGCAGTTCCCAGGCATCAAGATTCTCGGTCCCGGACCGGCTCCCCTGGCCAAAGTGGAGCGCCGCTATCGTATCCAGTTCCTGCTCAAATCGGTTTCACGCGCCCGCCTTCATGCG
>JBEKVC010000115.1:0-4798 GCA_049514395.1 Terriglobia bacterium | reverse complement strand
GCAACAAAAGCGTCGTACCCTCCGGCGTTCTCGGCCTGGAGCGCGTTCTGCACCGGAAAATCCGTGGAATTTGTGTACCCGGTCACATAGGCATGGCCGCTCGCATCGAGCGCGATCCCCGTCCCATAATCCTCATTACTGCCGCCGAGGTAAGTGGAATAGACCAGCGCAGTCCCGGCGGAATTCAGTTTGGTCACAAAGGCGTCAAAGCAAGGGATAGTGTCCACACCATCTGAGCAGGTGCCGCCACCGGGGAAGCTCTGGGCCGGGTTGGCAAGAGGGAAATCGATGGAAGCCGTGTAACCTGTCACGTAGGCATTTCCGGAAGGGTCCACTGCAATGGCATTGGCATAATCCATATCGCTCCCGCCAAGATAGGTGGAGTAGCTGAGAACGGGATCGATGATCAGGGGCCGAGTCCTGTCGTAGGGTGCGATTTCAAAGGTTACTTCGCCGTCCGACTTGAGGACGTAGCGCCCGTCAATCAATTTCCGATTTTGGATTTTGGATTTCGGATTGGCAGCCGTCCTTGGTCCGTTGTCCGGAGACGTGCAGTCCAGTGCGCCCTCGCTATCGACTGTCAACTGTGAACTGTTCCGCCTCAGGCGGGTTGACTGTTCTTGGTACACCACTGGCTTGTGAAACCGCGCCTCCCCGCCCTCGGCGGTCACAATCAGGTCGCCATTCGCCGCGATGCGCAGGGACGAAGAGATTTTGGATTTTCGATTTTGGATTTTGGATTGGGTGTTGTCCGTTGTTCGTGGTGCGTGGTCCGTTGCCCCTGATCCCGCCCTGCGGGGACCCCCGACCACGGACGGTGGACTGCTGCCTGCTGCTTTCTGCTTACTGCTTACTTGCCCACCGGCGTCGATTGCCAGTGCGATCGCGTCGGAGTCGGCCCCAGGGGCCACGACAAAATCATACTCCAACTGCCCACCCTTCTTGCCGTAATAGACCAGATCTACCCCTGGATAGATGTTCTCGTACCGCACCCTGCCATAAGTTGGCACGTTGGTGCGCCACTTCTTAGGATCATTGCCGGTCAGGTAGTTGCTCTTGCCGGGTAATTCATTTACGCCGATGACCTTGGCAGCAGGGTTCGCGCGAAGCAGCTTTAGGCAGAGAAAAGAAGGGGGCTGGGGACGGGGGACTGGAAATGACAGTGACGAGTGCGGCGTGATAAGGGAAGCGCTACGATCCCCCTCCCTTGTTTCATGCAACAGACCACGGACTACGGACAACTGACGTCTTTCCTCTTCTGACCTCTGACTTCTGACTCTGGACTCCTGACTTCTGCGTTCTGGCTCCTGCCTTCTGGCTCCTGACTTCCGCAGTGCTACCACCGCTTCATCCTCCGCAAGGAAGAGCGTGTACCCCGGTCCTCGCGAGAGGAACTTCACGCGCGGGTCGGCTTGACCTAGGTTGGGCTCAAAACTCTGCAGGAGTTTGGCATGGGCAATCCGGGCGTGGCCAACTGGTTCGGCGGCGACGAGGACGCGGTTGGGGTCATCCTTAACGCGGGCGACAAAGAGAAGGATTAGGCCGAACGCGAACACCGAGGCGCGACGGAGAGTGACGGTCGCAAAGAGGGACATTGGCTTCTCCTCCCATGCCATGGGAACCCGGAGTAAAACTGGATGTCACATTCACCTGCTCCCTGTTCCCTCAACTTCCGATGCCACCAGAACCGGGGTCAAACTGAACCGGTGAATCTTTCTGTCCTCTGCTTATCGGCAGCGGAGCATTGGCGGATGAGGAGTTTCTTAACTGGGTGCTGAGAAAAAGTATTGGTATGTCATTGGGAGCAGAGAAGTCAGGAGGCAGGATTCAGGAGTCGGGTAACAGGTATGGGGGACGAGTGAAAGGCATTATCTTGAAAGCGGGGCAATTAGAAGATGCGCCGCATTTTGAACATCGGAATTCGAGTGCAACGCACTTCTGTTAGAGGAAAGCAATGTCTCCTAAGATCCGCTGCCATGCACAGGGGGGTGATCTTCGTGCCCGGCAATCTGCGGAAGCTTGGAGACGTCCCATCCGCCACCCAGGGCTTTGATCAAAAGGACGGTTGAGTTCATCCGGCGCGTCAGGAGATCGACCGCAGTTCGCTCGTTGCTGAGGGCGGCGCTTTGCGCGGTGATGACCTCGAGATAAGTCACCAGCCCGCCCTTGTAACGGTTCGTCGAAAGCCCCAGCGAGAGTTCGGCTGACTGGACAGCTTGACTCTGCTTCTTGCTTTCCTCATCGAGAATGCGCAGCCCCGCCAGGTTATCCTCCACCTCCTGGAATGCGGTGAGGACGTTCTGGCGATAAGAAGCCACATTGGCATCGTAAGCGGCCCAGGCTTGGTCCGTGAAGGCGTGGCGGCGGCCGGCATCGTAAAGCGTTTCCAGCAACGTCGGGCCCACGGCAAAAAAGCGGCTGGGCCAGGCAAACCAGTTGGTGATCGAGGACCCCTCGAGGCCAGCCGCGGCGCTGAGACTGAGCTTGGGGTAAAAGGCCGTTTTGGCAACACCGATTTCGGCGTTGGCGGCGGCCACGCGCCGTTCCGCCGCGGCGATGTCCGGCCGGCGCTCCAACAAATTGGAAGGCACTCCCACCGGAATCTTGGGCGGGGGCATATCCAGCGGCGAGACGGGGATCGAGAAGGTCGATGCGGGCTGGCCTACGAGCGCGGCAATGGCATGTTCGAATTGGGCACGCTGCACTCCCACGTCGATGGCCTGTGCCTGAGTGGTTTCAAGCTGCGTCTCCGCTTGCGCCACTTCCACTTTGGCCGCCAACCCGCCATTGTAACGGTTGGTGGTCAGGTCCAGAGCTTTCTGGTACGCGACCACGGTGGAGTCAAGCAACTGCTTCTGCGCATCCAGCCCACGCAGCGCAAAGTAGTCGGCAGCCAGCTCCGCGTGAATACTCAGCCGGGCGGTTTCCAAATCTGCCGCGCTGGCCAGGGCGCTGGCCGTGGCGGCTTGAACCGTGAGATGGATTCGCCCCCAGGCATCCACCTCATAAGAAAGGTCGAAGGGCAATACGAAATCCCCCTGCGTTTGGCCATATTGGGGGCCGGCGTTGGGAGCGTTCTTGGAAAATTGTTCCCCGGTAATGTTGGGACCGGCGCTGACCGTCGGATATAAGCCCGACCGATTGATGCGAATCAGGTCACGCGCCTGGCGAAACTGCGCCTCGGCGATCTTCAGGTTTTGATTCGAGACGTCGACGCGTTCCTCAAGCAAATTCAACTGTAGATCATTGAAGATTTCCCACCACTTTCCGCGTATCACCTGGTCCTGCGGCTGGGACGCTTTCCATTCACTTTGCGGCCCGGCCGCACTGGGCGCAAGCTCCTTGTAGGCGGGTGGCGTCGGAACCGTAGGCTTCGCGTACTTGGGCCCGGGCGTACAAGCGTTGAACATGAAAAGGGCCGCGACGAGGAAGGCGGATGCCCAAACGCGGACCGCGTTCCCGGTTCCCGCGAAGCGGGAAACCGTGAGTAGCCGTAAGTGAAACCTACGGGAACGCAACCTCCAAGATGAATCCGGCCCTGAAGGGGCCGACCTCCGGCTCTCTTCACAAAATATAACGTTCATCGAATTCAATTCCTGCCTCCACCCGTCTCACTCCCCGCCCCAAGAACCCGCGCCCGGGGTAGCGCTGCGAACTTCCTGACCTTCCACCAAAGAATCCGGCGGATTCGTAATCAGCTTCTCGCTTCCGTCGAGGCCCGATACCACTTCAACTTCCGTCCCGAAGTCCCGGCCCAGGGTTATGGGAATCAGGGCAGCGTGGCCGTTGCGGACCACCCCGACGCGCAAGCCTTCGGAACGAAAAATCAGACAGGTGACCGGGATGACGACCGTCGAAGTGGCAGAGGGAAGCTTCAAATGGACTTCGGCGTAAGCACCGGGCAGGATTTCGCCCGTGGGGTTGGCGACGTCCACCTCCGCAAGCAGGGTGCGGGACGCCTGATCAATCGCCTCGGAGGTCCGCACCAGTTTGCCGGGAAAGCGGCGCCCGGGAAACTGCGGCAGCGTCAAGTAAGCCTGGACGCCCGGGACCGCCGCGGGGGAGTAAGTTTGCGGCACATTGATGTAGACGCGCAGGGTGTGAATAGCCGCCACATGAAACAATTCCTTGGCGCCACTGCCGCTTCCAGAACCAATGAGCTGTCCGATATCGGTATTGCGCGCCGTGAGCACCCCGTCGAAAGGCGCATAAACCTTTTCAAAGGATTGCAGTTGTTCCAGACGCTTCACGTTGTCCGCGGCGGAGTCCACCATGGCCTTTTTGGCGTGAGCGTCACCCACAGCGTTATCAACATCCTGCTTGGCCACGGAATCGCTCTTCAGCAGGAACTCATAGCGGGCAGCGGTGGTCTGCGCCAGATCGTAGTTGGCCTTGGCCGTTGCCAGTTCTGCCCGCGCCTGCTGGAGTTGCTGATCCAGTTCGGGCGTATCGATGTCCGCCAGAAGCTGGCCGTCCTTTACCCTGCCGCCGATGTCCACGTACCAGCGCTTCAGATAGCCGCTCGTACGCGCATAAATCGGCGCGTCGATGAAGGCCTGGATGTTCCCTGGCAATACGATTTCTTCCCGCGGCGCGCCTCGCTTGGGTTGAGCCAGCGAAACCGCGGGCACGGCGAGGTCGCGCGTGTCGGCTTTCACGTCGGCAGCGGCGCGGGCACGAGTGGTAATGCCCCTGTAAACGACGGCGCCCGCGACAATTAAGAGAACCGCCAGCCCGAAGATGACTTTGCCCACCCCGGATGACGGGGGCCTTTGGCCCGGCAGGCCAGGACCCGCGT
>JBEKVC010000114.1:0-5002 GCA_049514395.1 Terriglobia bacterium | reverse complement strand
CAAGGCAACAAAGGATGGAAAGGATTGGAACGACGGGAACCCAGGGGGTGCGAAAGGAACGACGGCGCTGAGGCTGGGTGCGGCGGAGCACGAGCACGCCCATCGACACCAGTGCGAAGGCAAACAAGGTTCCGATATTAGAGAGGTCCGCCAGCGTGCCAATATCAAAGATGCCCGAAGGGATCGCCACAAAGAAGCCCGCCACCCAGGTGCTGACGTAAGGGGTGCGAAACCGCGCATGAACTTTTGAAAATGCTTGCGGAAGCAGGCCGTCACGCGACATGGCGAACCACACCCGCGCTTGCCCCAATTGGAAAACCAGCAAGGAGCTGATCATCCCGGTCAGCGCGCCTACCGTCACCCACTTCATAACGTTTGAAAGCCCGATGGCCATCAGAGCGTTCGCCACGGGCGCGGCGTTCCGCAAGGCTTGCCAGTTCTGGATTCCTGTCAGAACCAACGCCACCGACACATAAAGCACCGCACAAATCACTAGCGAGGCGATGATTCCGAAAGGAACATCCTTCTGAGGATTCCGGCACTCTTCGGCGGCGGTGGATACCGAGTCAAAACCGATGTAAGTGAAGAAGACAATGGCCCCACCGGTTAACACGCCCTGAAAGCCGTTGGGCATGAAGGGCTTCCAATTCGAGACGTGTATAAACCGCGAGGCCGCAATGAGGAAGATGAGGATGGCAACGATTTTCGCGCACACCATCAAATTGTTGGCGCCGGCGCTCTCCCGGATTCCAATCACCAGAATCACGGTGAGGGCCATCACGATCAGGAAGCCCGGCAGGTTAAAATAGGCCCCAGTCATCTTTCCGCCCGCGATCATGGGCTGCATCAATTTGCGCGGCAGTTCCAACCCGAAACCTCGCAGAAGGCTGTCGGCATAGGCGGAGAATCCCACCGCCACCGCCATGTTGCTGACGGCATATTCGAGGATGAGGTCCCACCCGATAATCCAGGCCACGATTTCACCTAGGGTGGCATAGGAAAAAGTGTAGGCGCTCCCTGCAATGGGAATCATCGAGGCCAACTCGGCGTAGCAAAGTCCCGCCAGGGCGCAGACCATCGCCACCAGCAGGAAAGAGAGGGCAATCCCCGGCCCCGCTCCAGGCCGTCCTGCCATTCCCAGCGCCTTCTGACCGTGCAGCAGCGCGTCCAGCAGCGGGGCCTTGAGGATGGAGCGCACTTCCAAAACCTCACCGGCGGCGGCAGTGCCGGTCAGCACGAAGATTCCCGTGCCGATGATGGCGCCGATGCCCAGCGCCGTCAGCGACCATGGCCCCAGTGTCTTCCGGAGT
The DNA here is from genome assembly GCA_049514395.1 of Terriglobia bacterium. Classification (GTDB taxonomy): domain Bacteria; phylum Acidobacteriota; class Terriglobia; order UBA7540; family UBA7540; genus CAVROP01. The sequence continues at coordinate 3,692 of JBEKVC010000114.1, read as the reverse complement.
TGATGTCCGGGCGCGTCGGCATCCGCAATGAGCTTGTCGATGCTTTTCTTCCGAAAAAATTGATTGGCCACGCGATTCCTCACCACCCCCTAGCCCCCTCCTCGGAGAGGAGGGGACTGGATTTGATGATGTGGCTCCCCCCTTAGAGAGGCTGTGAAAAATTCGATAGCCCGCGACCTCGGCTGATGTAACCCATCGAGAATTCGGGTAGGGGCACGCCATGGCGTGCCCCTACGGGGGCTTTTTCACACCCTCTCCCCCATGGGGAAGAGGGTCGCGATCCCGCATGCGGGACGCAGCACGGGTGAGGGGGTGCCCCGGTCCGTCTGCGGATCACAAATCTCAGCTACCGTCGTGGCGGCGCGCCGGGTCCTCTTTTCTTGACCTTGGGCTTGCGGGAGCCGCGCGGTTCAGTCCGTTTCGGCTTGGGTGGACGCTTCTTGCGCGCCGTTCGCTTTACCTTCTTGCGTTCTGCTCTGTCCTTAATGTTCTTGGTGTTCATAAATGTGGTGACCTCGTCTTGGTTAACAATGGCCGTGGTATAGGCTGGCTGTGGAGCGCAGCCGAAATGAGACATGCCTTTCGAGCTTTAACACAGAGTACACTATGGAAAGCGCCGCAGGCGCTCTGGAGTGCGGCAGCTTGCTGCCGCACTCCAGAACGTATCCGGCTACGCCTTTTCCAACGTAGCGTATTCTGCCATGAACTTCTTCTGCCCGTAATCTGGGAAACTGACGGTCAACTTCGTATCCTCGCCCTCGCCTTCTGCCCCAAGAATCGTCCCCACCCCGAATTTGGCGTGCCGGACCTTCGACCCGATTCGCCAGCGCAAGCCGGCGGGGGAGCGGGCTCTGGAAGCTGCTGGGGCCCCATGCATCCCGCGGCGCTCGAGAAACCGCTCGACGCTCGAGACGGAATTGACCGCATTGTCCCAACTCGTTCGAGGCTTCCAACCCAAACCCGCAGAACTGAAAGGCTCCAGAAGTTCCCCTGGGATCTCCCGCAGGAAACGGGAAGACTTCGTTTCCTCATAGGATTCGCGAGCAAAGGAGCGTCGTTGCCGGGCCCAGGAAAGGGTCAAGCGATCCTTCGCTCTGGTCATGCCCACATAACAGAGCCGTCGTTCTTCTTCAATCCCCGCCGGATCGTCGAGCGAGAACTGGTGGGGAAACAGTCCTTCCTCCATGCCCACCAGGAATACGGTTTCGAATTCCAGGCCTTTGGCGCTGTGCAGAGTCATCAAGGTTACTCGAGAATGTTCGTCGTAGTCATCCGCGTCGGAAACCAGCGCGGCGTGGTCCAGGAACTCCGCCAGCGTTACCCCCTGCTCTTCGGCTTCTGTAGCGGCATTGACCAATTCCTGGAGGTTCTCAATGCGGTCTTCGGAGGCCGGCTGATTCTCCTGCTTCAGAAGCTGAAGGTAGCGGGTTCGCTCCAGGATGCGCTTGAAGAATTCTCCCAGGAGCAGGCTTTGGCGGTCGCCCACCAGTTCTTTCACGAGCGCGTGGAAGCCTTCCAGCGCGCTCCGGGCTCGCGCTGGCAGCCGCTTCTGAAACAGTTCGTGCTCGAGCGCTTCCCACAGGCTCAGCCTGCTCTGCCGCGCGGACTCCGCCAGCGCTCCCAGCGTCGTGTCCCCAATCCCGCGCGGCGGCGTGTTGACGATGCGCCCAAACGCGGCGTCGTCACTTAGGTTATTAGCCAGCCGCGCGTAAGCGAGAGCATCCTTGATTTCTGCCCGCGCGTAGAAACTGAACCCGCCTACCAACCGGTAACTGATTCCCCGACGACGCAAGCCCTCCTCCAGCACTCGCGACTGCGCATTGGTGCGGTAGAGGACAGCCACGCTCCCGTCCCCCGGCTCGGCAACCGTCCGCGCCACTTCGCCGGCCACGAATTCCGCTTCCTCATCGGCGCTGCGGGCCTCGAATAAACGGAGCTTTTCGCCGCTACTGCGGTCCGTCCTCAGGGTCTTGCCTATGCGCGCCAGGTTTCGGCTCACCACCGCCCCCGCCGCATCAAGAATGACCTGGGTGGAGCGGTAGTTCTGTTCCAGCCGAATGACCTTCGCCCTGGGATAGTCCTTTTCGAAGTTGAGGATGTTCTCGATGTCGGCGCCGCGCCAGCGATAAATGGATTGGTCTTCGTCGCCGACCACGCAGAGATTCTGCTGGAGTAGAGTCAACTGGCGGATCAACTGATACTGGATGCGGTTCGTGTCCTGGTATTCATCCACCTGGATATAGCGGAAATGCTGGTTATACATTTCGCATACTTGGGAGGAATTATAGAGAAGGTCCACCGTCTTGAGCAGCAAATCGTCGAAGTCGAGCGCGTTGGCACGTCGCAGCTTGCTTTCGTACCGCTCGTAGAGGGAGGCTAACTTCTCCATTTCCGGGCTGGCAGCCTGACTGTAAAGCTCCTCGGGGGAATGTCCCCGATTCTTCGCGTAACTGATTTTCGCCAGCGTGCTTCGCGGGGATGTGATCTGCTCGCTGAGACCCAGCTCCTGGATGCAGGCTTTCAACACCCGCAACTGATCGTCATCATCATAGATGGTGAAATCGCGACTGTAGCCGAGCCGCTCAATATGCCGGCGCAGCACACTGACACAAAATGAATGGAAGGTGGAAACGTGCGGGGCGCCCGGCCGCAGCTTCAACTGCCCGGCAAGCAGCTTCCCAACACGTTCCTTCATTTGATCGGCGGCTTTGTTGGTGAACGTCACCGCCAGTATGTTCTCGGGTGGAACTTGCCGGGCTTCGATCAAATAGGCAACCCGGTAGGCGATGACGCGGGTCTTGCCGCTGCCGGCTCCTGCCAGGATCAGCAGAGGCCCTTCCGTCTCTTCTACCGCAGCGCGCTGCTGGGGATTAAGTTGGTCGAGGAGATTGGACATTCAGAAGTCGAGAGTCGAAGGTCGAAAGTTAAATCAAGAACGCAACCTTGTGCAATTTCTCAAATCACGGTTCGCAGAATCTGGCCGTCCTCCGACTCGAATGTCCATTGTACACGATTGCGCCACCTTTTGGCCCGTGAAGGCAGGGTCGCGTCAAAGTCCGCGAAAGGCAACATCCCACAGCGGCTCTGCCGCCTGCCGTGCGGAAAGGCTTTGCCTTTCCGAGGGCCTCCGCCGTGACTAACCCCCTCAGGTCCGGTTCTCCCCTCTACCCGCGAGGCTGGAATCGTCGCATAATAGGGCTACCCTGGCAGCAGGGAACTTATGCCTGCGAATCTCACGCCGCAATACCTGGAAGCCGAAGGACGGTTCAAGGCCGCCAATACGACGGAAGAAAAGCTGGCTGCGCTGGAAGAAATGCTGGCCACCATCCCCCGCCACAAAGGGACGGAAAAGATGCAAGCCGACCTGAAGCGGCGCCTCTCCAAGCTGCGGACGGAACAGGCCAGGAAGCCCGTCAGTCGTGCAGGCATCATCCACCGCATCGACAAGGAGGGCGCCGGCCAGGTGGCGCTGGTGGGCCCGCCCAACAGCGGCAAGTCGATGCTGGTCCGGCAGCTCACCCGTGCCATGCCGGAGGTGGCCGACTACCCTTTCACCACTCGCGTTCCCCTGCCGGGCATGATGAGGTTCGAAGACATTCAGATCCAGCTTGTGGATCTGCCCCCCGTCCATCCCGACTTCCCTGAATCATGGCTTTATCAGATCATCCGCAACGCGGATGCAGCCATGCTGG
>JBEKVC010000113.1:0-5039 GCA_049514395.1 Terriglobia bacterium | reverse complement strand
AGACTTTCTTTTCCTGATACTTCAGCCCTGCAGACGAGGCAACTTGTCTGTCTGCGGCAAGCACAATCGCCTCCTCGGCGCGGAACCCAATAGCAATGGTCACAGGCGACCTCTTGTGCGGGAGCTGGGGCCAGAAAGGATACAACGGCCTATGACGAAAATCAAAAGTTTTGAACGGCGCAGCACCTCGCCAAGCTGTTTCCGCGCCTTGGGTGCTGGCGAATCCCCGCCTGCCACCGGAAATGCCGGATAGATCCCCTCTGACGCCGTAGGGTCGAGCGATGTCGCTCAACTCCTGAATCGTCGTACTCTTCCATAACCCGGTTCCGTCCGGATACGCCGTAATCCGGAAGGAATCAGCCGGGGGTGGCGGGATGCGCCGGGCAAACCCTTCAGTTCTCGCGGGCGTTCGAGACCAGGCGGCAAGGCTGACTTGCCGCATCGGAGGCCCTTTCTGCAGGTTTCTGAGGCATCTCTTGGGGCGAGGCCCGGTTGCTTCGCGGACGGCGTCGACAGGGCTTGTTGCGGCCGTCGTCGATTTTAGCTGGGGGACCCGGTCCCGATCGCGGCATTCCGCGTACCTAACGATATTGGCGCTCAGGCGCGGCTTGCTTTCGGGCGTCGCTTATCTTTCCTAAGAAACTCCAGCAGTTCACCGTTAACCTGCTCTGCGTGTGTCCAAGTTATGCAGTGCGGCCCATCCTTTACCACCAATAGGTGGGCTCCCTTGATCAGCTTGGCGGTCCGGAGTCCCGAAGCAGTGATGGGCAGAATCCGGTCCGCATCGCCGTGAATGACCAGCGTGGGCACGTCCACGCGACTCAGGTCGTTGCGGAAGTCCTCATGCCATGTTGATACGCAAGCGAGACTGGCCGTGGCCGAGGCCCCGGCTGAGACGTTCCAGCTGGCCTGGACGGCTTGTTCGCTGACACGCTTGCCCAGCAGGAGGTCCGTGTTGTAGAAATTCTTAAGAAACTCGGTGAAGAATGCGTAACGGTCTGCCACGACGGCTTTCTGGATCCCCTCGAAAACACTGCCGTCCACGCCCTCCGGGTTGTCCGGCGTTTTCAGGAGGAAGGGCGGGACCGACGAGATGAATACCGCCTTGCTCACGCCCTTCGATCCGTACTTCCCAAAGTAGCGCGCCACTTCGCCGCCGCCCATAGAGAAACCGACCAGCGCGAAATCACGCAATTCGAGCTGCGTCACGACTTTGTGCAGGTCCTCGGCGAAGGTGTCGTAGTTGTAACCTGTTGTTGGCTGGCTGGACTTGCCGAATCCCCTGCGGTCGTATGTGATGACGCGGTGACCCGCAGCCAAAAGCACCGTGATCTGCTTCTCCCAGGAAGCACCGCTCAGCGGATACCCGTGAATAAGGACAACCGGCCTGCCCGAGCCGTGGTCCTCATAGTAAAGATCGATGTTGCCCGAGTTTTCCTTGCCGACCGTAACGGATGGCATTGAGACTCTCCCTTTCGCGTTCGTGCGCGTGCTGACGTCGATGATGTTTAGTCGGAATTTCCGTTTGAGGCCAAGCGATAGCGTCCGCTTGCTCGTCATCGGGATGAGACACTACAGCCTGGTTCTATTTTCGAGTCCAAAGTCTTTTCGGTGGCCGCCAGAAAATCCCCAAGAGCCCAAAACTGACGCCTTTCCAACCAATTTCGTTAGACTCTTTTGCCTTGGCAAGGAACCAGCTCGATTGCCGGCTCCTCCCTTGGCCTCGCGCGTCTCGGTGCTTCGCCGGACAGACGAGACTCCGGCCAAATCAACTACTGCGAGTTGTTCGGTTTCTCAGGCTACTGCTTCTTTTCGGGGTCACTGCTGTCGCTGTGGGGAGAGACAGCTTTCTTGACTCCCTTACCGACTTTCTTGCCCCCCTTGCCCACACCCTCACCCAAATCCTTGCCTGCCGCGATGGGTTTACCTTGCTTCATCTCGTGGCCGACTCCTTCGCCGCCCCTTCCCACATCTTTGCCGGCGGCTTTGAAATCGCCTCCGACCGACTCCGGCCCCACTCCCAGTTTGCCTGCTGTTTGGCCATCAAGGTGTCCCGTGACCGGCAGGTTCTCTGCCTTCTGATATTGGCTGATCGCCTCTCGGGTTTGGGAACCCATGACGCCATCGATCGGCCCGGGGTCGTAGCCCTTGTCGCGCAGAGTCTCCTGCACCTTCTTAATGTTGTCGTGATCGGCTGCGGAAGCCCGGGGCATCAGGATCAGTCCTAACATCGCAGTCATCAGAAGGATGAAGATAACCCTGGTTCGTACTGCTTTCCTGTTTAGAGACATATTGCACCTCCCTTTTGAACATGGTTGCTTGTTTGCCATTCCCTGGAGCAGGTAGCCCTTACTTCGACGACGTGGCCTTTGGGTTCTTAATCTCCAACTCGTTCACCACCTGCTTCACATTTGGAACTGAAGAAGCGACCTTTTCGGCCCGCGCGCGCTGGGTCTTTGAGTTGACCTCCCCGGTTAGGGTGACGACCCCATTCTTGACATCAAATTTCACAGCCTTCTGAACCCTATTTGTGATGAGCGCGGCGTCTAAGTTTTTCTCGATGCCCGTGTCTAGATCAGAGTTCACCGTCTTCGCCTCGCTTTCGACACCGGGAGGAGTCACGGCAATCTGATTCGCGATAACCTGCTCACCTGCGATTGACTTTGCAAGAGATTCGGCTTCTACCTTGTCCGCCTCAGCTGCGACGTGTCCGCCAAGGGTCACTACGCCCTTGTCGCGATCCTGACTTACGGTGACATCTTTGAGGCCAGCCTGATCGAGCGATTTGCGGATGCTGTCAGAAACATCGGGCGACTTCGTGGACGTTGAACACCCTACGAGGATCCCGACTACGAGCAGAGCGAGCAGGTTTAAGCATAGTTTGTGCGTTTTCATATTTCTCCTTTGATCGGACGTAGGATTGGACCTACAGTCCCTGGTCTCGGTCATTTATTGTAGAAGAAGGATTTGATGTTCTGCATCGTACACGTCCTTCATTTCGTTCACAAAAAGATCCTTCCGCGTCTCAAAGCGCATGATGTCTCCTTTTCTTCCGTCAGTAAATTTGATTCTTATCCCCGACGGAGCGCTGCGCGGAAAAAACCGGAGGTGAACACGTTCCTTCTCAACCCCTGATCGGTGCCTGTTAGTCGGGGATTGCCTCGGGCCGGTAACGCACAGTTGTGTCTTACGCGGCGCTTCGGCCCCGCACGAAATGCACGATCAAGGAAATGACGGCCACAATGAGCAGCAGGTGAATCAACCCGCCCGCAACGTGGAATGCGAGAAAGCCCAAAAGCCAAGCCACCAATAGCACGATAAAGAGAATGAGAAACATACTGTAACTCTCCTTCCTGCATCCGAAAGCGTGTTCGTCCTTACAGTTTCAGCAATCTGTCAAAAAAGGAACGATAGCGCTGTAGGGCAACCCGCAGGTCCTCAGTGGACACGTTGTCGCCGCGGTCCCACTGCTTTTCCAAGCCCGATCGCTCGTTGGCGAAACCTTCCGCGAGTCGCTGCATCACCGAAGCTACCAGCTTGTCTGCGTCTTCGACCGTCCGGCGTGGCTCGTCCACGAAACCGGTCTGTACCTTGCTCCACTGCGATCGGAAATCTGCCATCTCCGATTCAGAAAACAAGGGCATGGGCTCTGAGACTGCAGCCGCTCTATCCAGAGTTTTCGGCTCTTGACCTTTCACCAGCTTGGGTCCGTCGGGCTGCTTTTGCGCAACGCCGTAGCCCGCCAGGTCAGCCGTCGTAAGCTCCTCTTCTTTTCTCTTCAGTTCAGCCATTACGCCACCTCTCTTTCTTTAACAGTCGTTGGTATCTGCACTAGTTCCTCAAATAGAGAGCGGTAATGAATCATCGCCGTTCTCAGGTCTTCCGTAGTTGCTTCGTCTTTCCCAACGCGCATCGCAATCTCATGCGCAGACCGGTAGTTCTCCACCACTCGGGGATGGTCGACAGAAATGTCGGCGGCGCGTTGATCGAAATCGGATACGGGATAGCCACGAGTTTTCATTAAAGAGGAGACCAGGTCATCGGCTTCTGTGACTGCCCCCTTTGGGGAATCGACAAAACGAGACTGTGCGGACTCCCACTGTTTCGAAAAACGTTCGCGTTCCATCGGACTAAGATCGCGAATGTTGAGCTTTTCAACCCGCTTCTCGCGATCCGTTAATTTCGCTTCTGCTTTTCGTTCTGATCCATGCTCGCGCACCGCCCGCTCGTACTCAGGCCCAAATCTTTGCCGCAGGCCAGCCCTCGTACTCCTGCGTTTTCGCACGTACAGCCAAGCAAGCGCTGCGATGATCAGAACCACCGCGACGGCGAGCACAATCAGCTTCGGATCCATCAGATTTAGATTCATCGAAACCTCGCTGCATCAAGAATGGCCGGAAAACCAACTTTGTTCACCAAATTCCCTCTACCATGAGAACCTTGTGAACTCAGATTCTGCCCGTCCTTCTTTCCATTGTCTGTACTGCTTTGCTCATTGCTCTGGTCAAAATGAGTCACCGTGACCGCAGCGATGCTTTCGTGCCCTTAGCCAATCCGGGGTGTGCACAAGTGCACTAACACGTGGTCACAATCGGGCAGACAGCCGCCTTCTTCACGCTCATGATGATGTTGCTAGTGGGAAACAAGAGGGCTGCGGTTTGGATGAGTTCAGCAGCTTCCTCTTACAACGGAGGTGAGACGTGGTAACCATATTGATTGTTCTCTTGGTGTTGTTTTTGCTCGGTGGTGGAGGCTGGGGATATTCTCGCTGGCGAAGTTAGGGTCCGGTGGTGCTTCGCCAACGGTCCAAACAAAAATCTGACCGTTTGGTCAGATGTGAACACACAGTTCATTCCGGAAGCACGCATGCTGCAAACAGATCACTGGCGTGGACGGTCGAGCCGACAGAGTCTCCAGGGACTTCCAGTCGGCGATGATCCGCTACCCCCCGACCGCGTGAAAATGAGAGTCGGGGTAGGGGATCATGGTTGTTGCCCATAGCAAGGTGGTCGGAGCAGAAGCCACGAGAGCGGCAAGCT
>JBEKVC010000112.1:0-5096 GCA_049514395.1 Terriglobia bacterium | reverse complement strand
TGCAGCATATCCTGGAGTGCGTAGAAATCGGGAAACAGACAGGGAGCCGGGACATCTCTCTTTGGTTTGCGGATGGATCGAGTTACCCCGGCACCGCCAACATTCGCCAGCGGAAGCAGTGGTTTGAGGAGGGTTTGGGGAAAAGTCACTCCCAGCTCTCACCCACCCAGCGATTGTTGGTGGAATACAAACCCTTCGAACCCGCCTTTTACCACACTGACATCGCCGACTGGGGCATGGCTCTCCTATTGGCCCGCGCTGCCGGTCCGCGCGCCAAGGTCCTTGTGGATACGGGCCACCACTATCAAGCGCAGAATATCGAGCAAATCGTGACCTGGCTCCTCAGCGAAGACATGCTGGGAGGTTTCCACTTTAACGACCGCCGTTACGCCGACGATGATTTGACGCTGGGTTCAATCGATCCCTATCAGGTCTTCCGCATCTTCCACGAAATCCTCTATTTTGAGTGGGAGGCTGGCCGGCGTGCGGACATCGCCTACATGATCGACCAGAGCCACAACTTGAAGGGCAAAATCGAGGAAATGATCCAGACCGCAGTGACAGCGCAAGAGTTGTATGCCAAGGCTACACTCGTGGACCACGGGCGTCTGGCTCGCCATCAGCAGAAATGTGAGCTCGTAGACGCCGAAGAGTGTCTCAAGGCGGCCTTCGCTACCGATGTGCGACCTTTAATCCGGGAGTGGAGACGCTCCCACGGTCTGCCGGAAGACCCCCTGGCGGCTTTTCGCGAGTCCGGATATATGCAGCGGATCAACCGCGAGCGAGGCAAAAAGAACCAATCCGCCGGAGGAAGCTACGCCTAACTAAGTCGAGCAGTCGAGCAGTCAAGGAGTTGAAAAGTCGAAGACCCCTTAACCCTTGGCCCTTAACTTTTCGACTCCTCAACTTCTTGACTCCTCGACTACCTTGGGAGAAATGGCGGGAATGAAAAACGGCACTTATATTGCCGCAACTGATCTGGGAGCGGAAAGCGGCCGTGTAGTCCTTTGCCGCTGGACCGGGGCGGAAGGGATCCTGGAGGAGGTCTACCGTTTTCCCAACGGCGCACGCCAAGAGGCGGGTCACTTGGTGTGGGACCTGGACCGTCTATGGCAGGAGGTCCTCAAAGGGATGCGCCTTGCCGTATCCAAAGCGGGGGGCCGCATCGCCAGCGTCGGTGTCGATGGCTGGGGTGTGGACTACGTGCTGCTCGACCGCACTGGAAACCGCATCGGTCGTGCCTACTGCTACCGGGACGCCAGAAACCTCCCCCAAATGGAGCGTGCTTTTACCCTCCTTCCCCAAGAACGCATGTACGAAATCACGGGGATTCAGTTTCTTCCTTTCAACACTGTTTTCCAGTTGATGGCGCACGCCGCCGAATTCCCTTCGGAATGGGAGCGTGCCGCAAAGTGGCTCACGCTGCCGGAGTATTTCCTTTTCCGGTTCTCGGGAGTCGCCATGGCCGAGTATACGGAAGCCAGTACTACACAACTCCTCGATGTCCATAAGCGGTCTTGGTCGGAGGAACTGGCCCGCGCCCTGGGTCTCAATCTGGAGAAATTTCCTCCCATCGCGCCACCGGGGACGCCCCTCGGAAAAATACGGAAAGAGCTCGCCACGGACCTTGGTCTTTCCAATGTGCAAGTCATCGCACCTGCCTGCCACGACACTGGTGCGGCCGTGGCGGGCATTCCTTTCCCACATGACAAACTGGCTTTCATCAGCTCCGGGACTTGGTCCCTGGTGGGTACGGTTCTCTTGAATCCCGTGGTCACAGGACCGTCCTTTGAGCAGAACTTCACCAACGAAGGCGGCGTGGCAGGGAGCATCCGGTTCCTGAGCAATGTCATCGGGTTGTGGCTGCTGCAGGAGTGCCTGCGCGAGTGGAATGCGCAAGGGCTTCAGTTGACCGCTGCCGACCTGGCGCAACAATGTTCGGACATTCCCGCTGACGGGACTTCCTTCGAGGCGGATGAGAAAGCCTTCCTTGCCCCGGGTAACATGATTTCCCGGATCAATGCCGCTCTCACAGCGCAAGGGTTTGAGGAAGAGACCCGGCCCAAGGAACTTGCCGCCATCATCTTCCGCAGCTTGGCGCGACGCTACGCCAAAGTTATTAGGGAGCTTCAGAAGATTGCCAACACGCCCATCGAACGCATCTGCATTGTCGGCGGGGGTGTCAAAAATGAAACCCTCAACCGCCTCACCAGCGAGTTGACGGGCCGTGAAGTCCTGCGCGGACCGAGCGAATCCACGACGATCGGGAACGTTGCGATGCAGATCGCGGCGCTCGAGAAGACTAAATCGCTTGACCAGATTCAATCCATCAGCGCTCGACTCAAATTTCCGGCGCCCGGTTAGGGGGAGTCGAGGAGTCGAGAAGTCAAGGAGTCGAGAAGTTCAGAGTTTTTGACCCTTGACTCCTCGACCCAGTGCCCGGTGTCAATCCATGCGCGGCTCAAGGTCGAGACTCGCAGCTTGAGGAGGCACGAGGCCTTAACTCCTCGACTCCTTGACTTCTCGACTTCTTGACTCCTCGACTTCTCGACTCTGGAGAACCATGATTAACATGGCTGAGGCATTGGCGTTGGGATTCGGATCGGGTCCCATCTGTGTTGCCTCCTGCGGACCGGTGCTGCTGCCGTGGCTGGGGGCCGAGCCGCGCGATCTGGGCACGACGGGCCGGTTGCTAGCCATCTTCTTGGGCGGTCGCCTGGCAGGCTACCTGGCGTTCGCTGTCGTGGCATGGGCGGCTGGTTTGACAATTCCGCTCGACCTGCGCAGCCGCGCGCTGGTCTTCGGGCTGGCCAACTTCGGGTTGGCAGCTCTGTTGGGTTTCTCGGCGTGGTTTCCTCGCCGCCGTTACGCAATGGCGCCGGACGAACGCCCCACGCGCCTCTATCAGATCGGCGCCGCGGATCGCTTCCGGCCGCCCGCCGCCGTCACGCTCGGCTTCCTCACAGGGCTCAATCTGTGCCCGCCGTTCGTTGCCGCCGGCATCCGCGCCGCAGCGACTCACAGCCTGCCCGGCGCGCTCGCATTCTTCGCGCTCTTTTTCGCCGGGACATCCGTTTGGTTCCTCCCCGCGCTCGCTGTCAGCCCGCTGCGTCGCTTCAGTGCCCTTCCGGTCGTGGCCCGCATGACCATGGCCGCTCTCTCGATCTATTACGCCTACCTGGGAGTCGTGAGCGTGGCCTCCTGGCGGCTGGTTTCAGGCCAGGCCGGGAATCTTGTCATTTCTATCACTGGGATGGTGTCCCATGCCTGACCGGGCTCGTTCGATCGCGCTCGCTCCTCCGCGCGGAATCGGGCGCTCGCTTCTTCTGACTGTTCCCATGGCCCTGTTCACGCTGCTGCTGTTCACGCCTGTCCTTCGCCAGCCGGGCCGGCCCGCCAAGCTAGCTGCGCTCGTCGCCTGGATCTTCATGATGGTGTTGTTCTTCCTGATGATGCGCACCCGCGAGACCTATCGCTGGCGCCGGATATTCTTCGTCACTTTGGGATTCCTGTTTCCGGTTGGCTTTATCTGGGATCTCATCGCCCTGCGCTCGTCGATGAGCATCCCCATGGAAAGGATGATCTCCGGCGACACGCCTTTCTGCTTCATGGTGCTCCCCATGACGCTGATCCCAGCCGCGCTGACGAAAACCATCATCTTCCCGGGCTCGATCCTCCCCACGCCTTCCAACCCCCACAGCATCGCCATGATGGTGGCGCTGTGGCTGCTAGCCACCATCATTCTCGGCAAGGCGTGGTGTAGCTACGGCTGCTTCTTCGGCGGGCTGGACGAGGGCTTCTCCTCGATCGCCAAGAAGGCGCGCCTGCGCAAGATCAACCCCAAGTGGCGGCTGGCGCCTTGGGCGATTCTGGTTGCCATCGTGCTGCTCTCTGCGGCTACCTACGAGCCCACGTACTGCATGTGGCTCTGCCCGTTCAAGGCGGTCACCGAGTTTCCCCAGGTGCGCTCCACCCAAACGGCGCTCCAGTTCGGGATCTTCATCGCGCTTTTTCTGGGCCTGGTTGTCTTGCTGCCCTTCCTCACCAAACGGCGCACGCAGTGCGCCTTCTTCTGCCCGTTCGGCGCCTTCCAGTCGATCTTCAGCAGAACCAGCATCTTTGACATCCGGATCGATAAAGAGAAGTGCGGCGCCGGTTGCCTTTTGTGCCAAAACAACTGCCCCACGCTCGCCATCGACCAGGACGCGATTCGCGCCGGCAAAACCCTCTCCTCTTGCATGCGGTGCGGCGCCTGCGTCGACGTCTGCCGCAAGGACGCTGCGGTGTGGCATATCAAGGGCACGCCGGTGGGCGTCGCGCCGGAGCGCGCACGGCTGCTCTATCTTTACGCGGCGTGGATCTTTGCGAGCATGTTCGGCGGCAGCATCATCGCCAACTCGCTGCAAAAGCTGATTGGGCTGGTCTTTTGAAGCTCGATCGGGGAGAATGCCATGAAACGCCTGACGGCAATACTCGGTTATGCGGTCGCGGTGCTCACCATCGCCGTGGCGGTGGTGGGGCCGCTGTTCTGGTTCGGCGTATTCAGCCGCGCTGCGGCGAAGACCTCGCTAAGAATTGACCCAGAATACACGGGCGGCGAACCGGCCCGCACAATCGCCCGCGATGGCTACCAGATTGTGGTCTACAAACCCGTCCTGAAGCGCGCCCCGCTCTCGCCCACCGCGTCGTTTGTGCAAATCGTGTGGAAACCCGTCTCGGCGCTGCCGGCCGTGATCTCCGAGCCTATCGACCTGGATGGCGACGGCCGACCGGATTGCGTGGTTTCCTTCCAGGCGTCGCGCGATCCGCACGCGAAACTGCGCGTCACCGTGAAGCCTTTGACCGCCCTCGTCCAACCGATGAATGAGGTCGGCAAGGATTCGTTTTCCTCGCTCATCGCACGAGTGAACGATGCGATCGTCGTCCGAGTGCCGTTGCGCTGAGACCGGGCCCGCCCGGCCAGGGTCGCGTCAAAGTCCCCGAAAGGTAACATTCCAAAGCGGCTCTGCCGCCTGCTGTGCGGAAAGGCTTCGCCTTTCCGAGGGCTTCCGCCCTGACTAACCCTCTCGGCTCGGCTGGAAGGCTGAGCCTTCCAG
>JBEKVC010000111.1:0-5143 GCA_049514395.1 Terriglobia bacterium | reverse complement strand
TTCCTCCTCTGCGGCACCGGAAGGAAGACGTTCTTCCGCTCGTGGACTTCTTCATCGAGCGTTACAACTTCCGGTTTCGAAAGGGCCTCCGGGGCATCACGCAGGAGGCTCGCAACCTGCTGCTGGCTTATGACTGGCCCGGAAACGTCCGCGAACTGAAGAACGCCATCGAGCGCGCGATGATTCTCGAGGAGGCGGATTACATTCGCCCCACCTATCTTCCGATTCAAGTGACGGGCCAGCCGCAGAGTTATGAGAACCTTACACCGGTTGCGATCCCGGACTGCGTACCGGTGGAATCGCAGCCCCTCGTGACCACCACGGCGACCTCCTGGCGCCCGCTTGCCTCGGGCCGTATGATTCCTGTCCTGGAGTTGCCCAAACAGGGCACCTCGCTTGAAGAGGTGGAGAGAGAGTTGGTCGGTCTGGCCCTAAAGCAGACGGGGGGAAACCAAACCCACGCTGCCAAACTTCTGGATATTTCCCGCGACGCGCTTCGCTACAAGATGAAGAAGTTTGGCTTTGATTCGGAAAGCGAGCTGTAGCCCGCAGCTTGACGCGAAGTCCTGCAACGAACTCTGCCTTTGAGCATCGAATAAAGTGCTCGAAATCTTTTGCCCTTCATTGGAGCAGGCAGGGTGGACTTTATAGGTAGTTCTGCGCTGAGTTCCAAAGCACCCGGCGCAAGCGTCCGACCTACTCCGGCAGGCCGGGGCGCTACGTGCTTGCCCGCCAGGGGGTTGCCATGGGACTGATCCGCGACGAGGATGCCGCTCAAATCCGCGAAAGACTGCAACAAATGGTGAAGCCGGTAAGGCTGGTCCATTTCACTCAGGAGTTGAACCTGGAGCTTGGCGCCGAGACGCTGCAACTTGTGAAGGAACTGGCCGGCCTTTCCGACAAGCTCTCGCTCGAGGTATTCAACTTCCTGCTCGACAAGGGGAAGGCGGGTGAGTACGGCGTGGATAAGGTTCCCGCCACCGTAATCCGAAACGGGAAGGATTACGGCATTCGGTTTTATGGCATGCCTGCCGGATACGAGTTTTCCACCTTGCTCGATGCCATCCTCGCTGTTTCGAGGGGGGATTCGGGCCTGCTTCCAGTTAGTCGAGAGAAACTTGCCAAACTTGCCCAACCCCTCCACCTCGAAGTGTTTGTCACTCCCACCTGCCCTCACTGCCCACGGGCCGTGCGACTGGCGTATCAGTTCGCGATGGAGAATGACAACATCCGCGCCGACGCCATTGAGGCCACGGAGTTCCCCGATTGGGCCACCCGGTACCGCGTCCAGGCAGTTCCGAAGACCGTCGTCAACGAAAGTTCTCACATCGAAGGGTCGTTGCCTGAGGAGTTCTTCCTGGATGAAATCCTGAAAACAATCGAACCTCGGGAAGCCGCTGGGGGTGAGGCACGCTCGCAGGGAGGTACGTCGTAGGTGGCAAGTGGTAGGTGGGGAAAAACCTCTGCCCTACATACCACCTACCACCTGCCGCCTACCGACTTCTAATATTTCAGGACAGCGTGGACGTCGTACTTGCTGAGTTTGGCGCGGCCCCCTAGGAACTCGAGCTCAATCAGAAATCCGAGCCCTACAACCGTTCCGCCCAGTGATTCGATGAGCCCCGCCACGGCTACCGCCGTCCCGCCCGTGGCCAGCAGGTCATCAATAATCAATACATCTTGTCCTTGGCTTATGGCGTCGCGGTGGATTTCCAGGGAGTCGGCGCCGTACTCGAGGTTGTAACCGGCGCGCGCGGTCGGGGCCGGAAGCTTGTTCGCCTTCCGCACAGGGACAAATCCGGCGTTAAGCCGGTAGGCCACCATCGGCGCAAAGATGAAGCCGCGAGCCTCAATCCCAACTACGCAATCAATCTTGCGCCCAAGATAAAAGTTAGCCAGCGCATCGACGGCGGAATGAAGCCCAACCGGGTCTTTGAGCAGGGTGGTAATGTCGTAAAAAAGAATGCCGGGCTTGGGGAAGTCCGGGACTTCGCGAATCAGGCTTTTAAGGTCCACCACCATTCCTCCGTAGATGAGATTTCAGATTCCAATCTTCCCTTCCTTCTTGGTCAGTAGGTGGCAGGCAGGGGAAGATATCCCCCCACCTACCCGTATGGGCACGCCATGGCGTGCCCCTACTTCAATTCTCAACGGCCTACACCAGCCGAAATCGCGCGCTGTCGAATTCTTCGCAGCTTCTTACTGCCTACTGCCTACCGGTCCCTACCATCCGCCTTCGATCATGAAGCGGATGTAGCGCCTGTCCACCGCTTCGTCGGATTCACTGACGCCGGTCACGCGGGCGCTTCGCGGCCCCTCCGCCAGGCGAAGCTTGAATTCCTCCAAAGCCACCGCATCGCCGATCGCATAAGCCTCGACGGTGCCGTCCCAGAGGTTCTTAACGTAACCGACAATGCCAAGCTGGTCTGCCCATCGCTCGGCAAAGTACCGATAGCCGACTCCTTGAACTCGCCCGGAGATCACGAACTTCTTAGCGGTTTTCTTTCTTGCTTCGCTCATGGACAGTAAGTAGGTGGAGGGTAGGCGCAGACCTAGGCCGTCGTCACGTAATAACCGTTCCATTCTCGAATCGCTCGGTGACCAATGCAATGATTATTTCGTGATGACTCCTAAGAACCTCACCTGCCGTCTACGACCCACCTTCTGTCTTTTGACTTCTGACTCCTGGCTTCTGGCTCCTGCCTGTCAGAGGATTCTTGCCGGCTAAGGACTTCCGCCAGCCGGGTCGGGTAGTTGGTGATGATTCCGTCCACACCGTCGGCGATCATGCATTCCATCCGCGCGGGCTGGTCCACAGTCCAGGTGAAAACGCGAAGCGAATGCTGGTGCGCGCGGCGGATGAATCCCCGTGATGCAATTGCCCAATGTGGAAGGATAGCTTTGCCTGCCAGGGACCTTATCCGCCGGATGGCGAGCAGCGACCGGGAAACATCCAGGCCCAGCGAGAGATGGGAGTCGAGTTCCCGGACACGGCGGAGGGTGGCGAGGTCAAACGAAACTATGGTCGCGAGCCACCGGACTCCGGCGCATTCGATCTCATCGAGTACCTTGGCCTCGATGCCCGGATATGTGCTCCTGCCCCCCTTGATCTCCACCAAGGCGAGTATCTTGTGCTGGCGAACCCAGGCGAGGACCTCGGAGAGGAGTGGAATCTTCGCGCCCACATAACGCTGCCGCGCCTTTTCTGGAAAACGCCGATTGAACCATGAGCCGGCGTCCAATCGGCGAAGGGCATTGGCTCGATGCTCACTGACCCACCCGTGGCCTGAGGTGGTGCGGCCCAGGCGCGGGTCGTGAATGACCATGGGCATGCCGTCGGAAGAAAGGTGGACGTCCAACTCAATCCCTTCTGCGCCCTGCCGGAGGGCGAGTTCGAAAGCTGCCAATGTATTCTCTGGAGCTTCTCCACCTCCCCCCCGGTGAGCGATGTTCAGCGGCGGCCAGACTAATCGCTGAACCTGCTGGCGACTGACGCGGTGTTGGAGAAGGTGTTTGAGAATGGGCACGCGGAATCAATTCCCTTCAGGGACGTATCTTGCGGATGAGTGCGACAGCGTCAGCCCGCACGGCTTCACCGCGACCGAGGGCGTCCACGCCTTCGCCGGTCTTGGCTTTCACACTGACTTGGCCGGCGTTCAGGCCGAGTGCCTGGGCCAGTTTTTCTTGCATGCGAGGGATATGGGGGGAAAGTTTGGGGCGTTCAAGGCCTACCGTCGCATCAACGTTCACAATCGCATAGCCGGCGTCCTGCAACAGCTTGCGGACATGACGAAGGAATAAGAGGCTGGAAACGGCGCGCCATTGGGGAGAAGTGTTGGGAAAATGCCGCCCCATGTCGCCCAGCGCGGCGGCGCCGAGCAGCGCATCGCAGATGGCATGCGCCAGCGCATCGCCGTCCGAGTGGCCCGCCGGACCTTTCGCGAAGGGGATTCGCACTCCGCCTAAGATGAGCTTGCGGCCGGGGATGAGGCGGTGTAAGTCGTTCCCGATGCCGGTACGAATAGAAGCCTGAAGTTCGGATGGCGGATGCGGCGACTCGCGTGAAGGAGACTTATCTCGGCGCGATCGGATGTCTGTTTCTGGCTTCACCTGATGCTCTGAGGCTTTCATCCTTGTGCGGCTTCCTGCCGTTCGCGTTCTTGGGCGATGTAAAGGCGGGCGAGAGGCAGGTCAGAGGGTTTAGTAATCTTGATGTTGCGGTCAGAACCCATAATCACGGTGACGCTGTAGCCAAGCCGTTCTGCAAGGCTGGAGTCATCCGTTCCGTAAAAGCCGTCCGCTATGGCCCGGCCATAAGCCTCACGGATAATCTCGTATCGGAAGGCCTGGGGCGTCTGCGCAAGCACGATCCGTTCTCGCGGGATGGACCCCAGGATCATGTGTTGCTGCACTTGCTTTACGGTATCAACACTGGGGATGCCGAGGATTGCTGCGCCCTCCTGGCGCGCGGCGGCGACCAGGCGTGGGATCATTTCCAGGTCAATAAACGGCCGGACGGCGTCATGGACCAGCACTACTTCCGTATCCGGCGCAGCCTGATCCAGGCACCGGGCCACGGTCTCCTGGCGCGAGGGCCCCCCTTCCACCAGCCGCACTGGCCTCGCCAAATGCTCGCGCTCGATCTCTTTTTGAGCGCGTTCTGTATCTTCCGCCCGCAGGCCGAGAAAAATGTCGTCAACCACCTCGCAGGCGACGAATTTCCGCAGCGTGTGGACGAAAATCGGAACGCCCTCGAGCGATAGGAATTGCTTGGGTGTTGCGCTCCCCATGCGCACGCCCCATCCTGCCGCTGGAATGATAGCCAGAACGCTCATAGATTAAGGTCCCAGGTGTCAGGTTTCAGATGTCAGGGACTTGAAACCTCGCTTGCTCGTCGCGCTTGAAGGCCAAGGCGAGGGGCCCAATCCGTCGCCGCCACAATCGTGAAGCCACCCACGCCCAGCCTACTGATGAACGGGCTCCGCGACGGCTTTTCGTTCCTCGAACTTTCCAAAGATCATCTTGCCCGCGGTGGTTTGCAGAACGCTGGTCACGGCGATGTCGATGGTCTTGGAAATCATCTTCTTGGCATTATCCACCACCACCATCGTGCCGTCATCAAGGTAGGCAACACCCTGATTGT
>JBEKVC010000110.1:0-5331 GCA_049514395.1 Terriglobia bacterium | reverse complement strand
GGTGGCCGACGGTGAAGTCGGCGATGTGCATGCTGCCGCCGCGCCCTTTGCAGTACCCGTCTTCCTTCCCGAAGAGCTCGGCAAGGGTGCGATAGACGTGCTCCTCGAGAGCATCCTCGAGGAGTTCTGCGTGCGAGGCTGCTTTCGAGTCAGGGACGCGCTTCCGAAGTTGCTCGTCATTCATGGCCCGGATGGCGAGACAGCCCCGCGCCAGGCTGTCGCCGTGGCCACGGTGCGTGCTGGTGATGTAATCCTTCAGGTTCAAGGCGCTGCACGCTCCCACGGAAGCGCCTTCCTGGCCGATCGATACATGCGTCGGCCCCCGGTAATTGAAATCCTTGATGGGTTCGTACGCGCCGGACCGCAGCTTCACGATCATTTCTTCCATCTCGCGGATCATCAGCATGTCTTCGAGGAGATCGATGGCTGTCCTCGCTTCAATTCGGCCCGCGGCGAGTTCGGTTCGCAAACTTCCATTGAACCGGTAACCGGGGATCTTGCCGCAATCTATTTCGAATGGCCTGAAATCAGGTCTTAAATCGCTCAGGTAAACTACACTCATTTTTGCACTCCCCAATACCGCCTGCTTTTGCGCAGTCGAGAGTCGAAGGTCGAAAGCGCAAACGCAATTGCTCTTCGACTCTCGACCCTTGACTCTCGACCCTTGACTTCTTCTAAGTCCGCACTACCTCCACGCCATTCTTGCGAAGTTGGCTGGCAAACTTACGGTCGATTTGTTTGTCCGTTATCAGCACTTGAACTTTTCCCAGTTGCCCCGCGCAAGCAAAGGAGACCTTGCCTACTTTGCTATGATCAGCCAAGAGAAAGACCTGCCGAGCATGCTGCATGACGAGTTCCTTGGTATAGGCTTCGCTCGGATCGGTGGTCGTAAGCCCTTCTTCGAGAGTCAGCCCGATCGTCCCCATGAAGGCTTTATCCACGTGTACTTCATCCAAGGTAAGACGAGTGAGAGGACCGACCAGGGTTTGGCTGAGTCGGCGGAATTCGCCTCCGATCAATATCACCCTGGGTCCTTGAGCCGCCAGTTCAATGGCGGCGCGCAGGGAATTGGTAACCACGGTGAGGTTCGAGCGGTCTCGCACCAGCCGCGCCAATTCCAACACCGTACTGCCACCGTCGAGAAATATCGTATCGTTCGGCTTGATGAACTTGAGGGCGGCTTGAGCGATTCGTTGTTTTTCTCTGGCCGCAATTGAAGTCTTGGCGTCGAAGAGAGGCTCTTCCAGCCGGCTTTCCACCCCCACGGCCCCGCCGTGAACCCGCCGCACCTCACCCAGGCTCTCCAGTTGGGCCAGGTCACGGCGAACTGTGGCAGAAGAGACCTTGAGCTGGCGGGACAGCTCCTCGACGCTAACCACATGGTCCATCCTCAGGATTTGTCGGAGCCGCTCGATGCGTTTCGGGGCGAGTTCTCTTGGCTTGCGGGATTTCAATTTGTCACCGTGAAAGGCGGTCTTTGTCATGCTGAGCCCGCTCTGCGGGAGAAGCATCTCTGCAGTTCGTCTCAGTCACGCGCAATGCTTAATTCTGATTGATTATATGACAAACGTGATCGAAATCAATCAAATTCTTTCGCCCTTCGGAGGGCGCCTGCCTGATTGGGATTCCGGAAATGCAGGTCCTGCCCAGCACAAAAAAACTCCCCTGCGGAAGCATTAATTAGTATACAATCTAACTACTGGGCTTTTTGTCACAGGCGGTTCAGTTGAAAGCGCAAGGGCGCCGACGGGTTCCGAAATGGAGGCCGCGGGCCAGACTATTTCTATTGAGGAGATATGAAATGAAGACAACACAGAAGAAGAGTTTGAATTCACCCGATGAAACCCGCACTTTCCCCAAGGGCAAGGTTGCGACGGCCACGGTAGGCGGCGTCACGTTTGGGCGCGCTACATTCGACCCGGGCTGGAAATGGTCCGAACATGTCAAGCCGATTGCGAAGACCAAAAGTTGCGAAGGCGCACACACCCAATACACGATCTCGGGCCGCCTGCACGTCAAGATGGATGACGGCACCGAAATCGAGTTCGGCCCTGGAGACGTCGGCGTCATTGCTCCAGGACACGACGCGTGGGTCGTCGGAAATGAGCCCGTGGTCATCATCGACATCACCGGTATGGCCGACTACGCCAAGCAGTCTTGAAAACACGGCAGCACTCATGGCTTCCCATTTGAGGGAAGACGTGGGGAGAGCAAATCGCGGCTGGGGCCTGCCGGCGTTTGGTCGCGCCCTGCGGGACGATCAGCCACGCGGAATGCGTGTGTGAAGCCGCCAGACTCAGCGCCGCTGGGGGACGAGTGGACGGCCTTCAGCGGGCGAGAGACGGTGCCCAGGTATCGTTCGCGAATCTACCGTTCATTCACCTCGTCCCGGGTGAAGTGACGGCCGGCGCGGACGTCCCTGAGGCGCTTCATCAAGGAGTCCACTTCTTGTGCGCTCCCCGACTGCGCCGCGTACTGTTGCAGCCATTCCCGAAAAACCGCATTGAGGGTTTTGTGCTGCGTGCGGGCAACAAGCCGGGCCTGCTCGATGAGCTCTGCGTCCGCACTCAGTGTGACGTTTTTCATACGGAAACAGTGTGCACGATTATAGCGCAGTCATCAAGCCGATTAATCGTGGTGATATAATCCCCCAGAAGCTGTGAAACAATCAACTCCTGCCGGAGATGAACGCAGATCAACGCAGATAAGAGACCTGCTTTGAACAGCGTTCATCCGCGTCCATCACCGGCTTGCAATTTCTTCTCAGCCAGCGGGTGCGCGCGTGCTGGCGGGCGGAGCGAAACCGACTTCCTATCTCTTGACAAGCGCAATGAGATAGGCTAGAATTGTACGTTGAAGCTCGGCAGGGGGTCACGCCCTGCCGGGAACGCGATGCGGCCGGCCGGCTGGCGGGCTCCGGCCCGACCCAACCCACTCGCGAGAATGTGCCAAGCGGGACGAAAAGCCCGCAAAGGGGCTCGCCGCGCCACGGACAAGGAGTCTGTCCTCTGAGGGTGAAGCAAAAGAGAATTCTTCAAAATTGAACGAACAAAGCCGGGATGTCTATGAAAACAAAGGACCACTGTGGAAAACTCGGGGGAGAAGCTGGAATGTCTATGAAAACAAAGGCTGTTAGCCGCTTAAAGCCGGAATGTTGTTGAAAAGAAAGGTGCTTAAGAGGTGCTAGGCGATAACCAGTGGGCTGTAGGTAGGAAGGAGCCGGAACACTTGCCGACCATTCGCAATCTACTGATCCCGAACCCAAGAAGTGCAAGAGCAGGGTCATCTCCTTCAGAACATACAACGCATCTCGAGGTGACCCGAGGCAAGGCGCTTGCTGCAAGCGAGGGCAGAACCTTTTCAAAACGACTCGAGGGGAATCATTATGGAACTGATCTTTGCTTCAGCGACGGAGCAAGCCAAAGCCATCCGCGACAAGCAAGTTTCGTCGGAAGAGTTGGTGAGAGCGTGTATCAAGCGAATCGAGGAGGTCAACCCCAAGCTGAACGCCGTCGTACAACTTCCCGCTGAAACTGCGCTGGGACAGGCCCGCGAGGCGGACAAGGCTCTCGCCAAGGGGGAAATCCGAGGGCCGCTGCACGGCGTTCCGTTTACCTTGAAGGACGCCATCGAAGCCGAGGGAGTGATCAGCACGGGAGGAACCCTGGGCCGCGCCTCCTACGTACCCAAAGAGGACGCCACCGTCGTAAAACGCCTGCGCGCTGCCGGGGGCGTCCTCCTTGGCAAGACGAACTGCCCCGAATTCGGCTGGGCATGGGAAAGCGACAACCTCGTTTATGGCCGAACAAATAACCCTTATGACCTGTCGCTCTCGCCGGGGGGCAGCAGCGGCGGTGAATCCGCCATCATCGCGGTAGGCGGATCGCCACTCGGATTGGGCAGCGATGCGGGCGGGAGCGTGCGCTTCCCCGCCCATTGCACGGGCATTGCGGCTATCAAGCCGACTTCCGGCCGGGTTCCGCGCACCGGTCACTTCCCCGGCCCCGGCGGAACGCTTGATGCGCTCTGGCAGATCGGCCCTCTGGCGCGATCCGTAGCAGACCTCAACACGGTGCTGCCTATCATCGCCGGGGTTGACTGGCGCGACCCGGCCATCGTCCCGATGCCCTTGGGCGACGCGACCCAGGTTGATCTCAAGGCCCTGCGCGTCGCTTTTCACACCGACAACGGAATCGAAACAGCCACAAGAGAAACAATCGAAACCGTAAAGAACGCAGCAAGAGCGCTCGAAGCAAGCGTAACATCCGTCGAAGAAGCTCGCCCGCGCGATATCGAACAGACCTACGAAATCTATCTCGGCCTGTTCACCGCCGACGGAGGTGCCGGGCTCGAAGAACTGCTCGAGATGGCCGGAACGAAAAAGGTCCATCCCCTCATGCAGCGCGTCCTGGACCTGCAGCGCTCTAATGCCAAGTCGGTGGCTGCGTTCGGCGCCTTGATAGGCCAATGGGACGCGTTTCGCCGCTCCCTCCTTTCCTTCATGGAGGAATTCGACGTTATGGTGTGCCCGGTTTGCTCATTCCCCGGCATGGTCCACGGCTCGACCTACGACCGCCTCTCGGCTTTCAGTTACACCATGACGTATAACCTGACAGGCTGGCCCGCAGCCGTTGTTCGGGCAGGGAGTTCCCGGGCAGGCTTGCCGATTGGCGTGCAGATTGTGGCGCGTCCATGGCGCGAGGACGTCGCTCTGGCCGTAGCCGCGAAAATCGAGAGGGCTTTGGGCGGCTACGAGCGCCCGCCGCTCTGACCGGCGGCGCAGGGTCGCGTCAAAGTCGGGGAAAAAGCGGCTCTGCCCTCCGTCAGCTGACGGATGCGGAAAGCCTTTGGCTTTCCGGCGCAGCCCTCCTCCTTTTGCTTTTCCGCTCGGCTGGAAGGCTGAGCCTTCCAGCCGAGCGGAAGGGGGTAGTTACGGTGTGAGCCCCCGGAAAGGCGAAGCCTTTCCGCACAGCAGGCGGCAGAGCCGCTTTGGGATCTTACCCTTTGGGGACTTTGACGCGACCCTGACCGGCAGCCGGCCTGCCTTCCAGGTCCCATGCTAAGAGGTTTCAGCAAGCTGCTGATTCCTGCTTAAATTCAAAGGCACGCCGGGACCAGCGACTGTCATTTTTGTTTCTGCCAAGCCCGCACAATCTGCTATAGTAAGGACCAGGTGTAGACAAGATACAATGGACTATGACCAACTAGCCAGCTTTCTGGAAGTCGCCAAGCTGCAGAGTTTCTCCCGCGCGGCCGAGAAAATTTTTCGCACGCAGCCCGCCATTAGCGCTCAAGTGCGGCTTCTGGAACAGGAGTGTGGGGAGAAGCTGT
>JBEKVC010000109.1:0-5422 GCA_049514395.1 Terriglobia bacterium | reverse complement strand
TGGCCGCGGACGCGACCGTCCCGGCGGCTCCGGCCGCACGCAGAAATGACCGTCGACTCCACATTGTAGACCTCATCAAAAACCTCCTTGATCTCTCTGGCGTTCATGTTGATGATCACATTCAACTTTATCTTTCCGCGGAATCATACGCCAGCTACCCAGTCGACTCAAGCTCAGGTCACCGTGGCATCTCTTGGTGATCAGCATGACAGACCCGAAAGTGGTATCAGGGGAGTCGGGGGTTGCACTTCGATGAATAGGGCGTTTCCCAGGCGGAATCCAGCCGAGCAGGCGCGATCATCCATAATCACATGCCGGCAAGGCCGGGCTGATCTGCCCAATGCGAAACAATCCTGGTGTAGCGCCGACCTTGAGGTCGGCATTGCAGGGCGGCGGCTTGCTCGTCACTTAGCCTGCCCTGAGCCTGTCGAAGGGTCACTCGCCACTTGTCACTGCTCTTAACCGCTGCGCCCGCCCTTTCGACCGCCGCCGAAAGAGCGCTTTGGAGTGCGGCAGCTTGCTGCCGTTTTTGCGTCTCGAGCTTGCTCGATGGGGGGCCGGAAGCAAGCTTCCGGCGAAGGAAAGCGGCAGCCCGTCAGTTGACGGGCCGCACTCCAAAGCCCACCTATGCGAAACAGCCGCTTTTGGGCGGGTGGCGCAGACCCGCCCACCATTAGGATCGGCGGACCTTCGGCCGCGGCGGGTCTGCGCCACTCCGCGAGATGATTTTGGCGTTTTGAATAAGTCCCCAAAATGGGTGACTACATCCCAGAGGCAATCTGCTGAGCCACTTTCTTGACCTGATCCAGGGGAAGCAGGGTCCCTGTGAAAGTCAAAAAAGTGGCCGCCGTGCCGGAGCCTTTCCCTTTTCTAAAGCTGACAAAGTACTGGAGAGCGCCCGCCGGTCCGGTAAATGCGGCATCTCCCACCCCTTGGATGTCTGCCTTCACCGTACCATTCATGTTTTTGGTTTGTGAATAAAGCGCATCGGAATTAAGCATCCTTTGAACCATCAGGATCAGCTTCCCATCCTTGTCGGCAAAATTCAGGTCGCCGCCTGCCCCTTTCGATGGGTCTGCGGGGACGAGTTTAACTCCATGAAGTCCGGTGATCTTCTCGACGTCCTGTACCGTCAGATACTGGGCTCCCGATGCGGCCTTGGTCTGAGAAAAAACCGTCGAAGCACTCATAACAAACAAGGTGAATACAAACAGAATCGTCAGCCAGCGATGCATAATGACTACCTCCTTTGATTTGCGGGTGCAATCATGAGCGAATTGTTCGAGGAAAACGCTTTTTTGTTCGGAGTGATGGTGGTCACTCCGTAACCAGCCCCAACGCCTGGTGCAATGCCTTACTGCTTCACCAGCTCGACGCGGCGGTTTTTGGCTCGGCCGTCCTCGCTGTCATTCGACGCCACGGGAGCGTAGGGGCCACTGCCGTAGGCCCGCAGCCGGCCGGCCGGAACCGCGTACTTCGTCGTGAGCGCGGCGAGCACCGCCTCGGCGCGCCGGCGCGAGAGGTCCATGTTCAGATCGAGCGCGCCCTGGTTGTCGGTGTGCCCGACGACATAGAGTTTCAGCTTGGGGTCGCCTTGAAGCAGCTTGGCGACCTCTTTCAGCGTGGCGTCGGACTCAGGCTTGATATCAGCCTTGCCGGTGTCGAAGTAGATCCCGTAAACCGAAGCGTGGCCGGTGCGGTTGATGTCGTTGGCCAGCGACGCGGCGTCCACCGTGATGAGGTCCGACTCCATGGGCTTCATTTCGATGACGTAGAGCTCGACATTGGGTCGAAAATTCCCGCCTTGGTCGTCAACCAGCAAGCTCACATCGACGTCGCCCTCCGGCCGCGCGAGCTTTGCCGAAACGTATCGAATCCCGTGGTCGGGCCCCCAGTAATCGTCGTATTCGCCGCTACCGTACACCCTTGCATTCGAGCTCCCCGACCCCAAGCACTCCTGCGGGCCGCAAGTGTAGAGCGTCTCGAACCCGGCCTTCTTGAGCGCGCCTTGATAGTTGCGAAAGACCTCGAGCACCGAGCGTCCCTCGGGCGCCACGTAGGTGATGCGGGTGATCTTCCCTTCCAGATGCTGGCTCTTGGTAAATTTCTCGTCAGTCAGCTTGCCGAGCGGGAGGGTGAACTCATCGAACTCTTTGGTGAGATAGTGCGTGATAACCGAGCCGGGATAGCGCGAAATCAAGGGATGGTCCTTGCTGCCCTCCACGTCTTGGTCTTGTCCTGCCGCGAAGGGTGCGGATAGGCCTAGCAGTAAACAGGCTACGAATACTGTGCGAATGAAAGTTGTCATGGGCTCCTCCTAGAATGAGTGATTGAGCTGGAAGCGGCGAACGCCGGGAATCGACCTCCTCGTCTGCGCAGAGATCTAGAATCCCCCGCGTGACCGCCGCCGCCGCGTGTCTATTGCTTGACCAGCTCGACGCGGCGATTCTTGGCGCGGCCGTCCTCGCTGTCGTTCGACGCCACGGGGGGGACAGAATGGGACAGCCTAATAGCTTAGGCCTGTCTTACGGCGCCAGCCGGTAAAGCATACGTGGGAACGGGATGGTCTCGCGGACGTGTTCGAGGCCGGCGATCCAGGCGACCACGCGTTCGATGCCCATGCCGAAGCCCGAATGCGGCACGCTGCCATAGCGCCGCAAATCGAGATACCACTCGAAAGCCTGGCGAGGCAGGTTGGCCTCCTCGATGCGCTTCAAAACCAGGTCATAGTCGGCAAGACGCTCGCCCCCGCCGATGATTTCCCCGTAACCCTCCGGCGCGAGCATATCCACGCAAAGCGCCACTTCCGGGCGTTGCGGATCAGGCGCCATATAGAAGGCCTTCACCTGGCTGGGATAGCGGTGGACCAGCACGGGCCGGTCGAAATTCTCGGAGATGATGGTCTCGTCGGCGCCGCCGAAATCGCCGCCCCATTGAATCTCGCTGCCCTTCTGCTGGAGCATTTTCACGGCATCGTCGTAGCTCAAGCGCGGGAAAGGCAGCTTGATCTTCTCGAGGTTGGCCACATTGCGCCCCAGCGTCTGCAGCTCAGGACGGCGGAACTCGAGAACGCGCTCAACCACGAAGGCCACGAGTTCTTCCCCCAGCACCATCGCGTCCTCGAGGTGGGCGAAGGCAACCTCCGGCTCGACCATCCAAAACTCCGTCAGGTGGCGACGGGTCTTGGACTTTTCCGCGCGGAAGGTGGGCCCGAAGCAGTAAGTCTTGCCCACCGCCATGGCCGCGGCCTCGTTGTAAAGCTGGCCGGACTGTGTGAGGTAGGCTTTATCGTCGAAATAGTTCACCTCGAAGAGCGTGGTGGTGCCCTCGCAGGCCGAGGGCGTGAAGATGGGCGTGTCCACCAAGGTGAAGCCGCGGCCGTCGAAGAAGTCGCGCACCGCTTTGATGATCTCGTGCCGGACGCCCAGGATGGCGCGCTGGCGCATGGAACGCAGCCAGAGATGACGATGGTCCATCAGGAACTCGACGCCGTGCTCTTTGAGGGTGATGGGATAAGGGTTCTCGACCGGGATCAACTGCTCGATCTCGAGGTTGGTCACATCCAATTCGAAGCCGCTCGGAGCACGTTTATCCGCGCGCACCTTGCCGGTGACTCGCAACGAAGATTCCTGGGTCAGGTTGCGTACCCGCTCAAAGAGCTCCGGCGAAACCGCGCCCTTCACCACCACACCCTGAATCAGGCCCGTGCCGTCGCGGAAGAGCGGAAACAAAAGCTTGCCGCTCTCTCGCAGGTTATAGAGCCACCCCTGGACAAGAACTTCCTGGCCAACGTAATCCGCTACGCGTCGAATCTCAACCGTGGGAATCAAGGGTATTTACCTCGATTAGTTGTCGTGGCGGCCTGCTGCCGCTAACAATCCTCGACAGGCTGCTGAAGCGGCCACGCCCATGTCCTCCTGGTCCCGCCCTGCGGTCCCGCTACGGCGGGATCGCCCTGCTGTTGGTCGGCGGAAAAGTCCAGAGCGAGATTCTTCGCTCCGCTCAGAATGACAGGCCAATAACATTCTGCAGTATTCCGTTAACGATGCGCCGCGGGGCAGGCAGGTACGACTCCGCCTATGGGACGGCCTCGAAGCGATCCGTCACCTCGCGGACTCGCGCCAATACATTCGGTTCCTTTCGCTCCGAGTTCAGCTCGAAAAGGATGGGAAACTGTCCGCCCGCCGAGCGGAAGTCGGGAATGGCCTGCGCCCAATCGATCTCCCCCTCATACGGTAGAAGGTGCTCATCCTTTTCGCCATGGTTGTCGTGGATGTGCATGGCGGCGATCCGCTCGCGGAGCATTCGGAAGGCCGGTTGAACGCCACCCGCCATATGCGCATGGCCCGTATCAAAGCAGACTTTCAAATCCAGCCGCGTGTAGTGCAAGAACGACAGAATGTGCTCGGGGGCGCTTAACTCACTGGGAATATTCTCCAGCAGAATCTCGGCGCCCCGCTCTTTGGCGAAGATGTTCAGGTGTTCAATGGAGGTGAAAGCGGCATCGAACTTACGCAGGTCATACTCTTCACCGGGGAGGCCCAGATGAAGAACGAGGTAACGAAATGGGAGGAGCTCGGCAACTTCGATGGCGCGCTTGATCTCATCCATGGAGGCGATACGCAATCGGCGCCCCAGGTAGGCAATGGAAATCAGCAGCCCTCCCGACCGCCCCCAATTCCAGTCGCTAAAAAGGGGAGCGTGCAGGGAATGAAGAGTAACGGCGTGGTCGCTGAACCACTGCGCCACATCGCGGAGCTGGTTCGGATCGTGATAGTCCAGATGCTGGCGGGCGGCCATGATTTCGAAATCACGCAGGCCTGCGGCCAGTATCTTGTCCAGGGTATGCGAATTGAGCCTTTCCTCCGCAAACAGGGAGGTGGAGAGACCATAGTTCATCAGAATCCGACCGCCTTTCCGTAAGCCCGCGGGTCAGCCGCGCCAAACTTCCATCCCGAGGCAGGATCAATTTCGATCGCCTCGCAGTCACCCATCCTATCGTAAAAATCGATCTGATACCCGGCTTCCTGCAATTCCCGGATGGTGTCCGCCGAAAATCCGACCCGTTCGAGGATCAGCCGGTCAGGCATCCACTGGTGGTGGAAGCGTGGGAAGCACACCGCCTGGAGGACGTCCATCTTAAAGACCAGGACGTTTAAGAGCACCTGGAGAACGGTGTTGATGATCGTGCCTCCTCCCGGGGAGCCAAGAACGAGCCGGAGCTTCCCGTCCTGAAGGACCAGGGTAGGGGTCATACTCGAGAGTGGCCGCTTGTGGGGAGCTATAGCGTTCGCCTCGCCTTGCACGAGGCCGTACAGGTTGGGCGCGCCCGGCTTGGAGGCAAAGTCGTCCATCTCATCGTTCAAGAGGAAACCCGCGCCCTCCACCGTGACTCCACTTCCATAGCCGTTATTCAAGGTGT
>JBEKVC010000108.1:0-5773 GCA_049514395.1 Terriglobia bacterium | reverse complement strand
GTCTTCCGGTGCGCGGACAGCGCACGCATACCAACGCGCGAACCCGCAAGGGACCGCGAAAAGGCACCATTGCGAATAAGAAGCGTTCCATGGCCAAGACCTAGTTGGCGTGGCAGGGCTTAAGGGCGCCCGGTGAGGAGACATGGCGAAAGCGGCAGCAAAGGCAGGCAAGAAAAAGGTCTTTAAGAAGAAGGAAAAGCGGATCGTCCCGGTG
Organism: Terriglobia bacterium; assembly: GCA_049514395.1. Taxonomy (GTDB): domain Bacteria; phylum Acidobacteriota; class Terriglobia; order UBA7540; family UBA7540; genus CAVROP01. The sequence continues at coordinate 5,559 of JBEKVC010000108.1, read as the reverse complement.
GGAGTTGTCCACATTCAGGCGTCGTTCAACAATACTCTTGTGAGCATCACCGACCCTGACGGGAAGCTAATCTGTTGGTCCAGCGCGGGTTCGCTGGGCTTCAAGGGTTCGCGCAAGGGGACACCCTTCGCTGCCCAGCAAGCTGCGCTGCGGGTGGCCAACGCTGCACGTGATCACGGGATGCGAAGCGTAGAAGTGCGAGTGAAGGGGCCTGGCTCTGGCCGGGAATCGGCCATTCGCGCGCTGGCGACCGCAGGGTTGGAGGTTCGCAACATCAAGGACGTAACACCCATACCTCATAACGGGTGCAGGCCGCCCAAGCGGCGCCGTGTGTAATCGAAATTCGAAAATCGAAAATCGAAATTCGAGAACCGAACTTGAATACCGAAAAGCCAAACTCGTTTGAGGTTGTTGGGACTGCCCCGAAAGCTGCCGTTACCGATTTCAAGGATTTGGAAGTCTGGAAGGTGGCGCGGGAGTTACGGACTGCGATTTATGGAGTCGCCCGGCGGCTTCCGGATTTCGAGAAGTACGGACTCGCAGGCCAGCTTCGACGGGCCGCAACGTCGGTGACCGCGAATATCGCGGAAGGATATGGCAGGTACAGCTACCAAGAGAACGCACAGTTCTGCCGACAGGCCCGTGGCTCTCTTTATGAACTGAGAGACCATCTCACCACATGTGTGGATGAGCATTACTTGAGCGCAGACGAATCAGCGAATCTGGATGCATTAGCTCGGCGGGTCATCCAGATGATCAACGGCTACATACGCGCAACTCTGGCATTGAAGGCTGCTGCGTCGTAAGGCGTGCTCAGATCTGTAGGTCGGCGATTTTCGACTTTCGACTTTCGTTTTTCGAATTTCGATTCGCTCTTGAATAGGAGGTTGGATTGGCAAGATATCGGGACGCAGTTTGTCGGCTCTGTCGGCGTGAGGGGACAAAGCTCTTTCTGAAAGGGCGCCGGTGCCTCACGGACAAGTGTGCCATTGAGAAGCGTAACTTTGCGCCGGGCCAGCATGGTAAGGCGCGCCGCCCAAAAATCGTCGGCTATGGACTCCAGCTTCGCGAGAAGCAGAAGGTTCGCCGGCTTTACGGCGTTCTGGAAGATCAATTCAGGACCTATTTTGAAAAGGCGGCGCGGAGGCGAGGCGTCACGGGCGAGAACTTGTTGCTCATGCTCGAGTGTCGTTTAGACAACGTCACCTACCGCCTGGGCCTTGCCACCTCACGAGCCCAGGCCCGGCAATTGGTTCGCCATGGTCACATTGAAGTTGGAGGACGCAAAGTGAACATTCCGGCGTTTAGTGTTTCCCCCGGGCAGGAAATCGCCGTCCGTGAAAAGAGCCGGCAACTGCCTGCTGTCCAACAAGCCCTCGACTTGACGGGGAACAAGGCAGTTCCGCCCTGGTTGGAGATAAACAGGGAAACGCTGAAGGCGCGGGTCGTCTCTTGGCCTAAGCGCGAGGATGTGAATTTCCCCATCCAGGAACAGATGATTGTGGAACTCTACTCGAAGTGAGTTGGGCGGTAAGGATTAGGAGAGCCTGGTAGAGTCGGGCCTCAGGGAGGTACGAACGCAATGCTTTGGAAAGGCTTTCAGAAACCCAAGCGCTTGGTTTGTAACATGGATACGCTGACCGACAAGTATGGTCAGTTCTCGGCCCAACCTTTTGAACGTGGGTTTGGGACCACCATCGGAAATGCGCTGCGCCGGGTGTTGCTTTCTTCGATCGAGGGAGCTGCCATCACGGCCGTGAAGATCGAGGGCGTCATGCACGAGTTCTCTTCCATCCCGGGGGTGGTGGAGGACGCCACTGACATCATCCTGAACCTCAAGCAGATTCCTTTGAAGATGCACGTGGAGGGCCCCAAGACCTTGCATCTGATTGTGGACAAGCAAGGTGAAGTGACCTCCCGGACGATCCAGGAAGATGCGGATGTGGACATTCTCGATAAGGACGTTCATATCGCTACCGTCAGCGAAGGTGGAAGCCTGCATATCGAGATGCGCGTCAAGATCGGCCGGGGTTATGTCTCGGCAGAGAAGAATTTTGATGAAGACTTGCCCATCGGGTACATCCCTGTGGACTCCGTACACTCTCCCATCCGCAAGGTGAACTACGCCGTGGAGGCCGCCCGCCTGGGGCAGATGACCGACTACGATAAGCTGACCCTGGATGTCTGGACCAACGGCGCAGTCACGCCGCAGGATGCAACTGGATTGGCGGCCAAGCTTCTCAAAGATCACACTGTCATCTTTATTAACATTGAAGAAGAGTCCGAGCTGGAACAGGCTCCCCAGGAGAAGCCGGCCCCGGTTTACAACGAGAACCTGGATCGCTCGGTCGAGGAGTTGGAGCTTTCGGTCCGCTCTTACAACTGCCTCAAGAACGCGAACATTACTACCATCCGGGAATTGGTTCAGAAATCCGAGCAGGAGATGCTGAAGACCAAGAACTTCGGGCGAAAATCCTTGAATGAGATCAAGGAAATCCTCACCGCCATGGGCCTGAGCTTGGGCATGAGGACTGACGAGAAGGGTAATCCTCTTGTACCGCCTGCTCAGGAGCCCCCACAGCAACAAATTTAGGGTCAGGATTTGGAAGATGCGACATCGTAATTACGGGAAGAAACTGAGTCGGAACACCTCGCACCGCCGCGCCCTGTTGCGTAACCTGGTCACCTCGTTGATTCTCAGAGAGCGGATCGAGACCACGGTGGCAAAGGCAAAAGCGGCTCGTCCCGTTGTCGAGCGGATGATCACCCTGGGAAAACGGGGTGACCTGCATGCCCGCCGGCTGGCAGCAGGCTACCTGCTGGACCCAGCCGCGCTCAAGTTGCTCTTCGGCGATTTTGCCCAGCGTTACGCCGAGCGCAGGGGCGGCTATACGCGGATTGTACGCACCGGTTGGCGAAAGGGTGACGGAGCTGACTTGGCCGTGCTGGAGCTGGTGGGTTCCGAGGTCCTCCAGAAATTGGCAGAAAAGCGTGCGAAGAAGGCGGAAGCCAAGCAGAAGGCGGCGGAAAAAGCCAAGGCCGAGGAGCAGGCGCCACCGCCCGAAGAGGACGAGAAAAAGTAACACCTTGATGAGTTAGCTGGGGCGACGCATCAGTCGCCCCTCCAGAATCCCGAGCCGGAGCAATCAACTCCGGGTCGGGATTTTTCTTTTTTTGGCCCGAGCGATGCCCGTGCTCACCGGTAAACTCGAAGACGCAGTAGGGAGTGCCGGCCGCTCATCTCGAGGGTCGGTTTTCGGAGTATTCAACTGGCTGGTAGGCGCGGAGGCCCTTCCCTCGAGCCTGGCGGCGGGGTGGTTGTGGCGCCACTATTCTCCCCCCGTCCCCTTCTTCATTTCCGCCTTGCTCTCATTCTCTGTGGCTATACTGCTGTGGCTGGCCTGAAGCCGCCTGCCCGCATAGAGAAGGATCATCCCTAAGAGAGCTCCAGCCGTGTCAATGCCACTGTCCACCAGGGAGGCGGTCCTGCCGGGAACGAAGCTCTGGTGGTATTCATCCGCCAAGGAGAACAGGCCGGCGACAAGTAGAGCGCCGAAGGCGCCTCGAGTGTCCCAGCGTTCAGGGTGGCGGGGTTCGAAGGAGTGGTAGAGGAGCAGGCCGAAAACTGCGTATTCGCTGCAATGCGCGAGCTTCCGAATTAAAAAATGAACTGTCGCGAAGGTTTGGGGGGTAAGGTGAACGTGCAGTGAAAGGAGAAGCTGCGCCAGGAGCCAGCCCGTAACGGAACCGCTGTAGGCCCCGGTGGAAAGCACTGACATGGCGCCCGCCCAGGCGACGGTGACAACCCACACCAGAACCACGCGGGGCAGCAAATAGACGGGATGAATGTGCTGTTGAGGGTCAGTCAACCGAGTAGTTGGGCGCTTCCTTGGTGATGATAACGTCGTGAACGTGACTCTCTCTCAAGCCGGCGGCAGTGACGCGTATGAAGCGCCCCTTGTTCTGGAGTTCTTCAATGGTGGCGCATCCACAGTAGCCCATACCGGAGCGAAGCCCTCCCACAAGTTGACCTACCAAGTCCTCCAAGAGCCCTTTGTATGGCACGCGTCCTTCGATACCTTCTGGCACGAGTTTGGTCACCTCGCCACGGGCCACGGCCGCTTCCTGGGCGTACCGGTCTCCGGAGCCGGCGGCCATGGCAGCGATGGAGCCCATCCCGCGGTAGGATTTGAAGCTGCGCCCCTGGTAGAGGATGGATTCGCCCGGGCTCTCCTCAGTTCCGGCGAAGAGGCTGCCAATCATTACGGAACTGGCTCCTGCCGCGATGGCCTTGGATACGTCGCCGGAATACTTGATGCCGCCATCGGCGATGAGGGGTACGGCGGCAGCGCGCGCGGCGCGCGCGCATTCCGCGATCGCCGTTACTTGGGGCACTCCTGCTCCCGTCACCACGCGAGTGGTGCAAATGGACCCAGGGCCGACGCCGACCTTCACTCCGTCCACCCCCAACTGGATCAAATCGCTAGCCCCTTGGAACGTCGCGACATTGCCGGCGATGAGGTCAACGTCAGGGAACATATGCTTGATTCTGCGCACCGCCTCCATCACCCGAGACGAGTGACCGTGCGCCGTATCCACGACCAGAACATCAACCTTGGCTTTCACCAGTTCTGCCGCCCGCTCCAGAAAGTCCCCCGTCGCCCCTAACCCCGCGCCAACTCGCAGGCGACCCTGGGAATCCTTGCAGGCATTGGGGTATTTCGATCGCTTCTGGATGTCCTTTACGGTGATGAGTCCCTTCAGGTTGAACTTCTCATCGACCACCAGGAGCTTTTCCACTCGATGTTTGTGAAGGATCGCCTCCGCTTCGTCCAGCGTGGTGCCCACCGACACGGTGATCAGATTCTCTTTAGTCATCACCTGTTCGACGGGCAGGTCGAAGCGGGTTTCAAATCGCAGATCGCGGTTGGTGAGGATTCCCATCAGTTTGCCATGGCGCGTCACGGGAACACCGGAGATCTTGTACTTTTTCATAATGTCCTGAGCCTCGTAGATCTTGCTCTCCGGGCTCACAGTGACCGGATCAACAATCATGCCGCTCTCGGAGCGCTTGACCTTGTCAACTTCGAGCGCCTGGTAATCAATCGGCATGCTTCGGTGGACTATGCCCATGCCGCCCTGTTGAGCTAACGCAATGGCGAGACGAGATTCCGTCACCGTGTCCATGGCCGCGCTCACGATAGGCAGGTTCAAAGCAATGTTGCGTGTCAGCTTAGTCTGGGTATCGACTTCGGTTGGCAAGACTGATGATCTGGCAGGCAGCAGTAGAACATCATCGAAAGTAAGCCCCTCCGGGATAGGTCCGTCAAGCATAGGCCCCTCTTCTCACTTCCTCACGGAAACATTAAATGATCCATTTTAACGGCCACTCACCGAGATGGTCAAGCGAAGCTATGCCACTGGCGGGCGGAAATAGGGAAATCTAGGTAGATCGTATCCCCCTGGTGAGTCGAGACGATAATCCAAGAAGACAGGGGGAAGCAAGCAGATGTGGGGAGGGAGGCGAGGCGCGAGCTGGTGGACGATCTGCCAGGGAGT
>JBEKVC010000107.1:0-5790 GCA_049514395.1 Terriglobia bacterium | reverse complement strand
CAAACTCTCCAGTAGTTCACCGGCCTCTGGAAGGCGCTTTGCCAGGACCTTGAAGCTCACCTCCAGGTCATTTAATTGATTGATAAGAACCTCGGAAAACGGCGGCATGATTCCCCCTCGCAGCATTCTCTCTGTGGCCACTCCAGTGTCCCATCACCCCATCCTCCAGTGGGGATCACCTGGGTTGATAGTTACGCTACAATTCCCAATGCCTCAAGAGTACCAAAGTCCTGATTGCCTTAATCAGAGCGTGGAGGGACCCATTCGCAACTGAACAAAGCTCCCAATCAACGATACATCACCCTGTATGTATGCGCCTGGCTGGCGGAACTGGCGAACGCTGGCTGTAGGACGGGTTGCCTGGTCGCCAACATGAAGACCAATGTCGGCGCCACCCGCGAGCCAACCCCACCATGGGTAGTGCCTTAATTTTGTGTTGTTTTTCCAGAACCTTCAACTTTCTGCTTCTGAAAGGCATAGCATTTGTCACAGATTCCTACCCTACCGGCTGGCAGATATTGGCCCTTAAGGACCCAAAACGCCGGCCAGGTGACTCCTGTCGTGCCTTCACACAAGCCCGACCTTTGGTTATGATGAGGGCAGTTGGCAGAGCACGTACACTTAATCTGTTCAGCCATTGTTAACCTCCAACCAATTCTCTGAAGTCCCATACATGATCCGTGATTCCGCCTTCCATCGCGGGGGTAACCCTCAGGGTCTTGTGAATCCGGCAGAAATTGTACCACGCCATGTAAAAGGCGACGCTTGCCTTTCTTGTTAAGCGCACAATCCATCCTCACCCTAGACTGTCCCTAGCAGACCAGTAGTTTTGAAAATTGCAACTCGGCCCGTATCCGGTAAGCCGCCTACCCCACCCTCACGGTGGCCAAGAATTGTAGGCTTCGGGTCCCGATTGTGAGCGGCGGAATGCGCGAACGAGACCGGGCATCCTGAAAAGGTTGTCAAGCTGAATAGGGGCTGTGATGGATAGCGAGAGATTGAAATGCGGCATCCAGGCATCATGAAATCACCTGCACTGTTGGGGCCTAAGACTCCGTGTCGGGTTTGGCCAGAGCAAATAAAAAGTGCAGATTTCTCTTGACAAACGGGCCGCATGCTACTACATATTGGGGTGTCGGCCTGGTTGGCCACAATTCTTGGCCGTCCACGGCAAATCTAAGCGCCATCGAAACAGGAGGAAGAAAACGTGCTCGAACAGCTGGTGTCCGTTGGTCGGCGAGGCGAGGCGATGAAAACCTGCGGATTTTCGGATGCGCGCGCTGGCCCACGAATCCGCGTTAGGTTGCCCCTGCGGTTGCGATTTGGATGGAAGGACTCCGAGGAAGTGAAGGCCTCAAGCCTCGACATGTCCGAGCGTGGCTTGTGCGTGCGCCACGGCGCTCCGCTTCGCTGGGGAATAGAGGTCAAGGCCATTTTGGAAAGTACCCCGGACGACGTCAAGGTCTACCGCGTGGTGTGGGTGCGCGAGGCAGAATCCTCCACGCATGGTTTTGATATCGGTCTCGAACTGAAAATTTAAGCAACCGAGGCGAGAGTTAGAGCCGGGCAATTCCACCTGTGGTGTCTTGTTTAATCCCTGTTAAGCGGAATTTCCGTTTTCATTTTCCGGCCGACGACGAAGATATTCCCTGCTTCATTTTATCCGCTCGGACTCAAGAGGTTTGTGCATGAGTTTGGAGGCCCTTCCTTCCGAGGTTCGTCATTCTGTAGTGGCCTCCCCCCGCGCCCTCCACCCCCGGACAAGTTCACCTATCACATGTACACGCATAAGCAGATACACGCGTACACGGATACAGAAATACACCACAAGCTAGAGATGTAGCCCTATTCTCTGGAACCTTGACTCGCCAACCGGGGACTAGGCCGCCACCACAAAGAGGTGCCTGACGCCAGAAAATCGAAGGGGGTGCCGGGGGGGTATGGGGCAGGGGCAGAGGCAGGGGGAATCACCGCGAAGCCACGCCTGCGAGTCGCTGGCTGGCGCAGAGCGCAGCTCTGCACTTCAGCGTGCTGGATTAGCGCAGGTCATGCCCACCCACAAACGCCATTTTGTGCCCGGAGACCTGCAATTCCTCACCAGGAGCACTTATCGCCGCACCAAGCTTCTTGAGAGTGATCGCCTGTTGGCCGCAGAGCTGCGCTCTGCGCCAGCCGGCGGGATTTTCTATTTCTAACAGAATACCACAGTAGTCAAACGGCGAACCGGTGACCCTATTCAAAGGTAGTAGTATCATTTGATTTGTTTCGGTGGCGGTGGCCTCGCTAGCATGGGCCGCCATCTTAGGAGGAAACATGTCCCAGCTTTTTTATTTTATCCTGCAACGATTTTGGAACCATGTTTTGTCAGATCCTCTTTCCTCCGTCGCAATTCTCTTGGGCCTTGTCGGCATATGGAGATCAGAACATCTCTTCACAAAACTGGATAAGAACCTAGAACATTTGATACACAGCATGAAAAAGAACATCCTTGGGGAAATGCTTACGGTGACGAATTCCTATGCCGCCTTCACTCGCGCTTTGCAAGTCGTGGAACTCGATCCGATGGAGCTACCCAAGGATGGTGCTTTCGCGCTGCTGACCACCTTTCACTTTACCAAACTTCTGCATCCCAACCTCACAGCTGAAGAGTTTGCTGCGCTTCGTAAACTCACAAGAGAAAGCGTGGACACGACCGCACGTGATTACGTACACCTGCTTATTAGCTCCGGAATGGGCAAACCCAAAGAAGGAACCGAGCTTGTTGATCCTTCGAAGTGAGGTAGGGGCTACCTTGTCACTTGACTTTGGACTATACCGGCACGCAATCTCGGCAGGAAATCTTAGGGTCTAAATTTCAGCAACACGGCTTTCACCCACTACCCAGACTTCCTGTCTCTTGACAGGCGCAAGAAAATAGGCTAGAATGCTAGGTTGAAGCTGTGCAGGAGGTCACGGCCTGCTGGGAACACGATGCGGCAATGCTGCTGCCCGCCCCCACCCACTCCCGAGAACGTGCAAGCGGGAAGAGAAGCCCGCAAATTGGCGTGCCACGCGACAGACAGGAAGTCTGTCATTGCGGGGGAAGCAAAAAAGGATTGTTCAAAATTGAGCGAGCTAAGCGGGAATGTCTATGAAAACAAAGGACCGCTGTGGAAAACTCGGGGCTAATGCGGGAATGTGTATGAAAACAAAGGCACTTAGCCGCTTTAAGCGGGAATGTTGTTGAAAAGAAAGGTGGTTAATAGCTGGCAAGGGGATTACACATTGACGAGGGTTTTTGACGTGGATTCTTCTTGCCAGCCTGGCCCTGTAGATGTTATTTGAATAGATTCCCACTTTTGACGTGCATCGAAACTGTACATGATTCAACCAAGAATTCAGTTCGCAGACCACGCAGCGGCGGAGAGAAAGCCGCGCAGAACCGTGGGGCTGGCAGTAGTCGGCCTGGGGACTGTCGGAACAGGTACGGTGAAGGTGCTGGTAGAGCACCAGCGTGAAATCCAGCGGCGGCTGGGCTGCAAGCTGGAGCTCAAGACCATCTGTTCGCTCGGCATCCGCAAGAAAGATGTGTCCTGGCTCGGCAGGCAAGTGAAAGCCACGGTGGACTGGCATGAAGTGGTGCGCGATCCTGAAATTGATATTGTCGTGGAACTGGTGGGAGTGCTGTCCGTGGCGCGCGCCATTGCCTTTGCGGCCATCGACGCCGGCAAGCACCTGGTGACCGCGAACAAGCAACTGGTGGCGGAATGCGGGGTGGCGCTTGCGGAGCACGCCCGCGCCGCCGGCGTGAGCCTCGGCATCGAAGCTTGCGTCGCGGGAGGCACGCCCATCCTGCACGCCATTCGCGAAGGGCTGGCGGGCGAGCACTTCGCCGGCGTGTACGGCATCCTGAACGGCACCACCAATTACATCCTCACGGAAATGGAGCGCCGCGGCTGCAGCTTCGCCGAAGCGCTGGCCGAAGCGCAGCAAGAAGGCTATGCCGAGCCCGATCCCACCTTTGATGTGGAAGGGTACGATGCCCGCTACAAGATTGCCATTCTCGCCATGTTATGTTTTGGCCAGGCGGTGCGCGTCGAGGAGATTCCTGCGCAAGGGATCACCGCGATCGAGCAAGTGGACTTCGCTTATGCCCGCCGCTTGAACCATACGATCCGCTTGATCGCCTCCGCCCGCCGCCGCGCTCGCGGCCGCCTGGAAATTTTCGTGCGGCCCATGATGATTCCGGCCAGCAGCCAACTGGCCAACGTGCTAGGCTCGATCAACGGAATCCTGTTGATGGGAAACAAGGGCGGGAACACCACCATCACCGGCCGGGGCGCCGGGGGTGAACCCACCGGCGTCGCGGTGCTCTCCGACGTGGTTGAAATCGCCCGCGCCATGGCGACGGGCGGAGGTGGCTCGACTCCTCTGGGGTACGAGACCTGGCATCCCTCCAGAATCGCTCCGGCTTCGGAAAACATCATCTCCGCTTACCTTCGCCTTGTGGTCCGCGATCGCCCCGGAATCCTGGCGCGCGTCTGCGCCCTGCTGGCCCGCCACCGCATCAACATCGATTCGGTGCTCCAGGAACCCGCCCTGCCCAAGAACCATCTCCCCTTTGTCATGACCCTCGAACCCAGGCGCGAGAAGCACGTGGCGCTGGCGGTCGCCGAAATCGCGCGCCTCCCCTTCATGGCCCGCCCACCGCTCATGCTGCCGTTCGCCGAATTGCCGTAAAGGCAGTGACCCGCCGTGGCGGGACGAGTGACGAGTGGCAAGAACAGAAGTCAGGAGTCAGGAGTCAGAAGTCAGGAGTCAGAACAAGAGGTTTCAGGTGGCGGCAGCCAAGCGAGAGAAAGCGCAGCGCAGTAGGAATTAGGAAATCTGTGCGATCATCACGTGGCCCAGGATGGCTGGTCGCCGATTGTCGATTGCTGACTGCCGATTCCTGATGGACAGCGGAAGGAGTTGGCACGCCACTTTTTCAATCGCCAATCAGCAATCGGCAATTCTTCGAGGAGACTTGCCTGGTGAGCCGGCTGGGACTCGAACCCAGAACCCCTGCCTTAAAAGGGCAGTGCTCCACCGTTGAGCTACCGGCCCACGTTGGTTGCTCGCAAGGTTTGTCGTTCAGCAACCCTGCCGCCGACGGCCAAGATGCTGCGCCCCTCGTCATTCACAATGGGAAGACACCGAAGGGTGTGGCCTTGCGCTGCACATCCTAACAACTTACACCAGTGGGACCGCGCCCGTAAATACCAATCGCAGCAGGATCTCTTAACCCCCGGATGCCTGCGGGTCTCGCTTCGGGTTGAGATATTGCCGCTTGCGCGCTACTCTGTTTGGGTCCCAGGTTGACGTTCAGAAGGGCGGGAACCTGTTGTGAATATCCGGCGACTCATCTCGACTCGATTTGATTTGAGAGGAGAAGAATCATGGCGAAGGTTAAAGATCTGAAGGTGAACGAACCGACCCAGCGCTTGCGCGGTACCCTGCCGAAGATCGGAATCCGGCCGACCATCGATGGGCGGCGCAAGGGCGTCCGGGAATCGCTGGAAAACCAAACCATGGAAATGGCGAAGTCCGCCGCCAGGTTTTTTGACGAGCATCTGCGGCACCCCAACGGACTCCCTGTGGAATGTGTGATCTCTGACACCTGTATTGGCGGTGTGGCGGAGGCCGCGGAGGCCGCGGATAAGTTTGCGCGCCAGGGTGTGGGACTTTCTCTTACCGTTTCGCCCTGTTGGTGCTACGGTTCGGAGACCATGGATATGGATCCCCTGACGCCCAAAGCGGTCTGGGGTTTCA
>JBEKVC010000106.1:0-5792 GCA_049514395.1 Terriglobia bacterium | reverse complement strand
GCGGGTCAGCTTTCAGCTCTCGAAAAGATGAAGCGAGATACTGCGGGCTAGAGCAATTCTGAACTTAAGACTCCATACTGCCTTCTGCCTGCCATCCCTATTCCCTGTTCCAGAGCTGAAAGCTGACCCGCCGCGGCGGGATAGCTGATAGCTGACGGCTGATCGAGGCGAACCATGAAGACTTCGGAGCTTGCCAAGTTGTTGGGGGGAGTACTGCACGGAGAGGAGGCTCGGGAAGTTCGTCAGGTCGCGGCACTGGCAACTGCCGGACCAGATGAGCTGACCTATGCCGAAGGCGCCAAGTTTCTTGACTTGGCCGTCGGTTCCCAGGCGGGGTGTATCCTCGTGCCGGAGGGTTGCCTTCTGGCCGGCCGGACGACTATCGGGGTCGCAAACCCTAAACTGGCTTTCGTTCGCGCCGCCGGGGTCCTCTGTCCCCCCCGCAAGGTCAAGCCGGGAGTCCATCCCACGGCTGTTATTGCTCCGGATGCCCGCTTGGCCGAGGACGTGACCATTCGTCCCTATGTGGTGATTGAGTCAGGTGTAGATGTAGGGCCGGGGACGTATTTAGGAGCAGGAGTGTGCTTGGGCGAGGGGGCTCAGATAGGTTCGCATTGTGTCTTGCATCCGCGGGTGAGCGTTTATCCGGGGGCAAAGATTGGCAACCGGGTCATCCTTCACTCCGGCGTGGTGGTTGGATCCGACGGGTTCGGTTACGTTTTCGCCGAGGGCCATTATGAGAAATTCCCCCAACAGGGTGGGGTGGTCATTGAAGACGACGTGGAAATAGGCAGCAACAGTACGGTGGACCGTGGCTCGCTAGGGGTCACGGTGATTGGTCAAGGGAGCAAAATTGACAACTTGGTTCAAATTGCGCACAACGTGAGGGTGGGGCGCCACTGCGTGATCGCTGCTCAGACGGGCATTTCAGGCAGCGCAGAAATTGGGGACTACGTGGTCATGGGCGGCCAGGTTGGTGTTGCGGACCACGTTCGGATCGAAGAGCGGGCGATGATCGGTGGGCAGGCGGGAATCTTCAGGGTTATTCGCAAGGGAACTAAGGTCTGGGGGACCCCCGCCCGCCCCTTGGATGAGTTCAAGAAGATGTATGCCCAGCTTGCCAACCTGCCCAGCCTCGCCAGGAAAGTGAAGGAAATCTCACGGCAACTTTCAGAACGGGATTCGTATAAGAACCGCAAATAAAAAGAGCCAACAAGTCCACCTTCCGAACCACACTCTTGCTTCTTCAGCAGGGCAGAATCACGGAGTTTTTGCGCAGCACGGGTGGCAAGAATCCCCAGCAGCGGCGCGCATCGGGGGTGTTTTCACCCAGCACAAACGCGCGACCCCATCATCCCTGGTCACTGGAAGTCTGTCGGAAGTAAGGTTTGTTCCACGCAGAATCAACAGCTTACAGACGCAAACAATTTGCTAAGTTGTTGATTCTACGTGTGGAAAAATCTGTCTCCCATAAGCCCCTAGGCACACTTGCGGTCAGAGTGTCATCTCGGTGGCAACTGTGAGTCCGGGCATTTCGTTGCAAAACACAACAGAGAAAACTCAGGCGGGCGCCAAAGTATCTCCTTTACGGCCTCATGGCATTCGATGGGTGGTTTGGTTGCTTGGCTGGGCGCTGCACAGTTTCGGAATTGACATAAGGCAACTGCCTGGGAGACTAGCGCGTGGAAAAACCCGGCTTTGGCTGGCACCTTGCTGGAACCATCTTTTGATCTATAGTTAGCGTGGTCAAACAATGAAGTAGGTTTATATTAAACTCGGTTGAGTAGTTCTTGCTGGGCGCCATCAGAGGTCTGGAGGCAGGCCGTGCCAGATAGCAACACGCCCGAAATGATCAGCGAATTGCTGGGGAGTGTGCAGGTCTTTTCCTCGGCCGTGCGAGACGTCCTGGAGGAACAGCTCCTCCTCGAAACAGCACGGGGACGGCTCAGCTTCTCCGGCTTAAAACTCCTCAAACTAGTAGCCTTCACCGACTCCCACACAATTGGTGATGTAGCCGCGTTCCTGGGCGTGAGTAACACCGCCGCCAGCAAGGCGGCGGACAAACTGGTGCGTCGCCGGCTTCTTCGTCGTGCGGAGGGACACGCTGACCGGCGCGCCAGCGAGCTCTCGCTCACCGGGGAGGGCCGACGCCTGTTGAGCGCATACGAGGCTGCCAGAAACCAGAGGCTTACGGAGATCTTCGGCGCGTGTGTGCCGGAGCAACTGTGTGGAATGGCGGCGACACTGGACCGCCTTTCCGCCAACATTGTGGACCATACTGCCAATCCGCAGGAGCTATGCTTCCAGTGCGGCATATATTTCCGCGAAAAGTGCCTGTTGCGCGAATTGGTCCGGCGCACCTGCTTCTATCAGAAACACAAGGCGCGCAAGGCTGCGGAGTCCGCTGTCGAAGGGGCTGGCGGGACGGAGACTCACGTCCAACCGCCAGCGCCTGAAACGGCGACATAAAAGAGGAGGGACGATGGCGAGTGCAAGCGTAAGCACAAGTCCGACCAAATATCACGCGCCAATTCCAGGGAGTCTGCCCGCACCGGAGCGGGAACTGCGGCGGAGGTTCCTGGAGGAAGCCCAGGTCGTGCCAGGGGGCGACCGGATTTCCCAGTGCCTGCAATGCGGAACTTGCACCGGGAGTTGCCCGGTAAGTTACGCGATGGACATATCCCCCAGGATGGTCATCGCGCTATTCCGGGCCGGGCAAATCGAGGAGATTCTTCGAAGCCGGACGCTCTGGATTTGCGCTTCTTGTTACATGTGCACGACGCGCTGTCCGCAATCCATCAAAATCACCGATCTGCTCTATGCCTTAAAACGCACCGCGATCGACGCCGGACTCTATCCCGAGCGATTCCCGGTGTACCTGCTGTCGAAGAATTTCGTTCGCGTCGTCAACCGGTACGGTCGCAATCAAGAGATGCTCTTGCTCCTGCTCTATTACCTGAGGCGAAATCCCCTGGGACTTTTGCGGATGCTGCCTCTTGGGATAGCGATGCTGCGAAGAGGGAGAATTTCGCTGTTCCCAAAAAAGATCAAAGGGGTAGGGGCGATCCGCACGATTTTGCGGGCCTCCAAGGACTTCGAATTGCCCCGCGAAAAGGAAGCTGTCCCGTACACTGAAGGAATGGTCGGATACCGGGCAGTGGGATAAAGACCAGCCCGAAGGAACCAGTTGAGAGGCACCCATGGAGTATCTTTACTACCCCGGCTGTAGCCTTGAGTCTTCAGGGAAACCGTACGATGAGAGTCTAAGGGCGGTATTTCGCGCCTTGGGCATCGGGCTCCGCCAACTGGAAGACTGGAACTGCTGCGGCGCGACCATGTACATGAGCGTGAATGAGGCCCTGTCGCTGGCGATCAGCGCAAGAAACCTGGCGCTCGCGGAGCAGGCCGGGTTCCGAGACCTTATCGCGCCCTGTAGCGCTTGCTACACCGTGCTGCTCAAGACCAACCGCTTCCTGCGGGAGAGTCCGGAGTTGAGGGCCAAGGTCGATCAACTGCTGGGGCAGGTGGGCCTGAAATACAGTCTGGGCGTCAAGGTGCGCCATCCCCTCGACGTTCTGGTCAACGAGGTAGGCGTTGAGGCGATTGCTTCGGCGGCCAAGCGAAGCCTGGAGGGCATCGCTTTCGCCCCCTATTACGGGTGTCAAATCGTGCGTCCCGAGCGCGGCTTTGACGATGCCGAGTTCCCCTTAACCATGGACACGCTCTTCCAGCGGCTGGGCGCCCGAGCCGCGTACTTCCCTTTGAAGACGCGCTGCTGTGGCGGAATGCTGATGACCACCTTCCCGGACGTGTGTCTGCAACTGGTGAAGGATCTGGTGGAATGCGCTGCGGAGAACGGGGCCCAGTGTATCGTCACCACCTGTCCCCTGTGTCAGGTCAACCTGGAGGCCTACCAGAAGCGCGTAAACAAGATGTTCGGAACGTCGTATCACGTCCCCGTGATGTACTTCACTCAACTGCTGGGGGTCGCATTGGGCTGCTCCGAGAAAGAGCTTGGATTTCACAGGAATCTCATCCCCTGGAGAGCCCCGATCTCAGTACTCGCCGCATAGAAGGAGGAGACAGATGGACCAGAATGGGCACCCGCGCATTGGGGTTTATATTTGTCATTGCGGGCTCAATATCGCCGGAACCGTGAACGTGAATGAAGTCCGCGAATTCATCTCCCGCTCGCCTGGCGTCGTGATCGCAAGAGATTACAAGTTCATGTGTTCGGACCCTGGACAGGCGCTCATACAGGACGACATTCGACAACTCGGCGTCAACAGGGTTGTCGTTGCCGCCTGCTCTCCGCTGATGCACGAGATCACCTTCAGGGGTGCGGCCAAGAAGGCGGGGCTCAACCGCTATCTGGTCCAGATCGCCAATATCCGCGAGCACTGCTCCTGGATCCACGACGACGTGCGCATGGCAACGGAAAAAGCCAAAGCTCTGGTCGCGGGAGCGGTCAGACGCGTGGCCCTACACCAGCCCCTGGAGCCGATGCGCGCCGAAATCAACCCCAACGTGCTGGTTGTGGGTGGCGGGATAACGGGCATTCAAGCGGCCCTCGAGATTGCTGAATCAGGCACTACGGTGTATCTGGTCGAGCGTGATGCAACCATCGGCGGGCGGATGGGACAGTTTGATAAGACGTTTCCCACCCTGGACTGTGCTGCTTGTATCTTGACGCCGAAGATGGTCTCGGTCGGGCACCGTGAGAATATCAAACTGTTGAGCTACAGCGAAGTGGTTGGATTTTCAGGATACATCGGAAACTTCAAGGTGAAGGTGAGGAGGAAAGCGAGGTTCGTGGACGAATCCAAGTGCACCGGTTGCGGTTTGTGCTGGAACACCTGCCCCGCCACACGGGTCCCAGCAAAAAGGACCATCAAGCTCGGAGATCAGATCGTGAAGCAGGTGGCCTGATGAAACTGGAAGCGGTACGAAGGATTCTCGACTGCCAGGTGATCACCGGCGGTGACAAGCTGGAGGAGGAAGTAGGGGTCGGCTGCGGCGCGGACCTGATGAGCGACGTGCTGGCCTTCATCAAGCCCAATGCGCTGTTGTTGACCGGTTTGACTAACGTGCAGTCGGTACGCACTGCCGAGATCGCTGAGGTCAGAGCCATCGTGTACGTCCGCGGGAAGCTGCCGGAAAAGGACGCGATCGACCTGGCGAAAGAAAAGGGCATCGTTATGCTGTGCACGAATCTGCCCATGTACGAATCGTGTGGGAGACTCCACCAGCACGGTCTGCCCGGGGGCAGCGAACTCGAGGGAGGCCTGCGGGATGCCGAGCGAGCCCCTCTTCTGTCAACGCTTTAAAATTCACGGGAGGGATTTCGTTGACGCAGGAAAGGCCTCCATCACAATCAAGGGGATTCTAAGAGAGATCGGGATTCACCCGGCCTTGATCAGGCGCACGGCGATTGCTTCCTATGAAGCGGAGATGAACGTTGTGTTGTATGCCTGCAAAGGAACGATGGAGTTGAGAGTAACCCCAAAGGATATCCGAGTCAGCGTGGAAGATGAAGGCCCTGGCATCCCGGACATCGAGCTGGCAATGCAAGAAGGGTATTCCACGGCGTCCGACGAAATTCGGGAGATGGGGTTCGGGGCGGGCATGGGCCTGTCCAACATCAAGAAGAATGCCGATGCCTTTGCCATTCATTCCGTGGTGGGTAAAGGCACGACTTTGGAAATAACGTTTCGGCTTTAGCATGGGGGATTACTTTCATTCCGTTCGGGTTGTGCCGGAGCGATGCATCGGTCGAATGGCCTGCCTTAAGG
>JBEKVC010000105.1:0-5856 GCA_049514395.1 Terriglobia bacterium | reverse complement strand
GGAAAGAATGCCCATAAGTACGGGCCAAATTCAAATCGAAAATGCTTCGTTTCGCGGATAAATACATACTCGAAAGCAAGTTACAAGGAAATCAAAACTCAATGACCGGACAGTTCTGACCACTGACAACTGACCACTGAGCACTGACTTCTTTCACATCAATGCCTGATTTGCAGTCGCTTCTGCATCCCATTCTCGAGCACGCGGCTTTTCGCAGCGCCTTACGAGCCCTGACTGCTGACTCATCCGCAGCACGGTCGCCGGTGACTATTTCCGGCTTGACCAGCTCCACCAAGGCCCTGGTGGTGGCGGGAGTTGCCCACCAACTGTCTCGCCCGGTGGTTGTCCTGACTTCGGATAACGAGACCGCAGCCCATCTCCAGCGCACAACCTCAACATTTTGTGCCTGGCTCGAACCACTCTCCAGCCCGGCCGTGCTGACGCTCCCGGCGCTGGACTGTTCTCCTTACGAAGGTCGTTCCCCACACGCCGAGATTCTCGAACAAAGGGCGGTGACCCTGTGGAACGTGGCGCGCGGGCGGACGCGCGTGTTGTACGTCCCGGTGGCAGCAGCGCCGGGGCGCTTCCGGGAGCGAGCCCTCTACTCTTCCCTTGCGCTCGAACTCAAAGTCGGCGATGAACTGGACCTCGACGATCTAATGGAGCACCTCGGCGGAGTGGGATACGAACGGGGAGAACCCGTCTCCGATGTGGGCCAATTCTCAGTGCGAGGAGGAATCGTGGATATTTTTCCTCCCGAGGCTGAATGGCCCTTCCGCCTTGAATTTTCCGGGGATCAGATTGAATCCCTGCGTGAGTTTGACCCCGATACGCAGCGCTCGCGAAAGCCCGTTCCGGCGGCTTTGCTTCTTCCGCTTTCGGAAATAAAGCGCTCCCGCCAATTCTTCGAGAAGCTAATCCGCGCTCTAGAGAAACGGGCCATTCCACGGCGACGGGCGGGGGCGCAAACAAACCCTCCGGTTGAACTCGAACCCGACTGGGCGAGCGAGTACGCAAATCCATTCCCGGGGTGGGAGTTTTTCGCCCCTCTGGTTGAACCCTACCCCAACAGCCTGTTCGCCTTATTTGACAACCCCGTAGTGCTCTGGGACGAGCCCCTGGACCGCAACGCGCAACTGAAGCAATTCCTGGAAGGGTTGGCGTCGGGTTTTGACGAGGTCCGCGACGTGATTCCGCCTCGGCCCAGGCCCGAGGATATCTTCCTCACCGAGCAAGAGTTCCTACAGAGCATTCGGACAGCGCCACAACTCTATCTCAAGGAACTCTCTTTGAGTCGGGGAGTCGAGAGTCGAGAGTCGGCAAGTCAAGGACTTCCCGGCGAGCGCTACTCCGCACAACCCGAACACGCTACCGGAAACCCGGAGAAGGAAACAACTCCCGCTCCGGAGGAGTGCTGGCCCGAAGCCCGACGCCACGAGGGAAGCGGCGAGGGACGCGATGAGGGAGAGTTCGTTCTCCTCACGCAGCCCAGCCCGAAATTCCAAGCCGGAGTTAAGGGTTTAGTGGATAGCTTGCGAAGCAATTTAGGGCAAGGCATGTCCGTGGTCCTCGTTGTTCCTAGCAGCGGAAAAGCGGAACGGCTGCGAGGAATTCTCACCGAATACGAGATTCCCTTCGGCACCGCGACTCAAGGGAGCATCTCCGCTGAGCCACGTCATGGTGGGGAACTCGCTAGGACTGCCGGTGTGGCACTCATGGCCCGCGGCGATCTTTCCGAGGGGTTCGTCATCCCCGATTTGGAAGAAATGTGGCTGGCGGACAGTGACCTGTTTGGAGGATTCGACTGGGCTTCCCGTCGCCGCGAGCACTCCGGGACTCTAGCCTTCATTTCGGGCCTGGGCGATCTCAAGGTGGGCGATTACGTGGTCCATGTTGACCACGGGGTGGGAATCTATCAAGGGCTGCGCCAACTCAGTGTCAGCGGGTCTTCCCGCGACTTCATGCTGCTGACCTATCAGGATGAGGCCAAGCTGTACGTCCCCCTCGAGCGCTTGGATTTGGTGGAGAAGTACCGGTCCAGCGGCGACGGCGTCAAACCCGTTCTCGATCGGCTGGGAGGATCCGGTTGGGAGCGCACCAAGAAACGCGTCAAGCGGGCCCTGCGTGACATGGCGCAAGAACTCCTGCAGTTGTACGCCGAACGGAAGATGTGCGGCGGCACACCCACCAGCCCTGACACCCCCTGGCAGAAAGAGTTCGAAGACGCCTTTGAATTCGAGGAAACCCCCGACCAGTTGAAAGCCCTGGCAGACATCAAGCAAGACTTGGAAAGCCCGGCAGCCATGGATCGGCTCCTCTGCGGCGACGTGGGCTATGGAAAAACCGAACTGGCCATGCGCGCTGCCTTTAAGGTCATCCAGGATGGGCGGCAAGTGGCGCTGCTGGCGCCCACCACCGTCCTCGCGTTCCAGCACTACACAACCTTTCGGCAGCGGCTCGCCGCCTTCCCCATGCGCGTGGAAATGCTCAGCCGTTTCCGGTTACCCTCCGAGCAGAAAAAGATCGTGGCCGAGACCGAGGCCGGCAAGGTGGATGTCCTGATCGGAACTCACCGCCTGCTCTCCAAAGACGTGCGCTTCCGCGACCTTGGGTTACTGATCGTCGATGAGGAGCAGCGGTTCGGAGTGGCGGCGAAGGAGAAGCTGAGGAAACTCAAGGCGGGGGTGGACGTGCTGGCGATGTCCGCCACACCCATCCCCCGCACACTGCACATGTCGGTGGGCGGATTGCGCGACCTCTCCATCATCGAGACTCCGCCGCGAGGCCGGCTGGCCATTCAAACCACGGTAGCGCCCTTCAACCAGAGCCTAATTCAGTCCGCCATCCTGCAAGAGATGCAACGGGAGGGCCAGGTCTTTTTGGTCCACAACCGTGTGGAGTCAATCTTCAGCATAGCCGCGATCGTGCAACGTCTGGCGCCTAGCGCGCGGATCGGTGTGGCGCACGGGCAAATGGAAGAGAAAGAGCTCGAAAGGGTCATGCTCAAGTTCATGCAGGCCGAGTACGACGTCCTGGTGGCGACGGCGCTGATTGAAAACGGCCTCGACATCCCCCGCGCCAACACCATCATTGTCAATCACGCGGAGCGCTTTGGCTTAGCCGATCTTTACCAGCTTCGCGGCCGGGTGGGGCGGTCGAACCGCCGCGCCTATGCTTACTTCCTCGTGGCCGCCGAGGAAACATTGACCCCCACGGCTCGTCGGCGGCTGGCGGCGCTGAAAGAGTTCTCGGAACTGGGCGCCGGCTTCCGCCTCGCGGCCTTGGACCTCGAATTGCGCGGCGCGGGCAACCTTTTGGGCGCCGAACAGCATGGACATTTGAATGCCATCGGCATCGACCTCTACCTGAAGATGCTCGAACAAACCGTCGAAGAACTGAAAGGCGCCCCACAGAAGATTGAGGTCCGCACCACACTTAACCTGGGACTCGATATCAAAATTCCCGACAGCTACGTCGCCGACGAGAGCCAGCGCCTGCGTCTGTATAAGCGGATTTCCAGCCTGGCAACGCCCGAAGCGCGCGGGGAACTCGAAGCCGAACTCGCCGACCGTTATGGGCCCATTCCTCCCTCAGTTTCAAACCTCCTCTCGTATGGGCTTCTGAAATCCGCCGCCGAGCAACTTCTAGTGCAATCCATTGAAAGAAAGGCCGAAGATATTTGGATGCGGTTTCATGAGCAAACTCCCCTGGAGCCCAGAAGAATCACCACATTCGTCCGGCGACGCCGGGAAGCGAGCCTTCGACCCGACGGCGTCCTGCGTTTCAGGTTGCGCAACCTGGGGGAGAATAGTTTGCAGGAAATCCAAAAAGTCTTGCAGGAATTGCAAACCTAGCATTAAGATGACTAAGGCTCGATAGGGTCGAGTGTTGGGGGGAAACAACTCCGGCAGGCGAAACGATATCGAAGATTAAAGGGACTTCGGGTTTCGCGAGGGGTTAAAGGAAATGAGCAGACGAAGATGGGCTGTACTGGCTAGCGTGGCGTTGGCAACGGGCGTTGCTTGCCTGACCCTGCAGGGCGCAAAAATAGTTGAGCGCATCATTGCGCGCGTCAACAGTGAGATCATCACCCAACGGGCGTACGAACAGGAGCAAGAAAAACTCCGTCAGCAACTAGCCCAGGAATACTCGGGCACCGAACTCGAGGCCCAATTCAAAGAACAAAGCAAGAACCTTTTACGCGACCTGATCGACCAATCGCTCATGGTCCAGAAGGCCAAAGACGATGATATCAACGTCGAGACGGACGTGGTCAAGCAGCTCGACGACATTCGCAAGAAGAACAACTTGGCAACCCTAGAGGAACTGGAGACAGATGTCGAGAAGCAAGGCTTGAATTACGAGGACTTTAAAGACCAGATGCGCCGCAACCTGTTGATGCGAGAAGTCATCGGTCGCGAGGTAGGCTCCCGGATTCTGTTGTCGCGCGACGACGCGAGGAAATTCTACGAAGCCCACAAGAAGGAATTCGAATCTCCTGGCATGGTGCGCCTCGGACAGATTCTCATCTCCACTGAAAAACGAAAGCCGGAAGAAGCCGAGAAGAGAGCGAACGACGCCCTCGCCGAATTGAAGGCCGGACAACGTTTTGCGGAGATTGCGAAAAAGTACTCCGACGGGCCAAGCGCTGAGCAAGGTGGCGACGTGGGATTCATGAAGGAAGGATCGCTAGCGCCGGATATCGCTGCCGTGGTCGCTAAGTTAGACGTCAATGAATTTAGCAACCCTATCCAGACAAAATATGGGTATATCGTTCTCAAGGTCCTGGAACGATACAGCGCCGGTATTCCCAAGTTTGAAGAAGTCGAACAACGCGTCAACGAAGTCCTTTACGACCAGAGAATGCAGCCGGATTTGCGGGAATACCTGAAACGACTCCGCAAAGAAAGCTATATCTATAAGGCCCCCGGATACGTTGACACGGGCGAAGAACGACCAAGCGAAACCCAACTGGCAAATAAAGGACAATGAAGGAGCGCTTCGTAACCGACCTCAGCCCGGACGCCCAGGTTCGAACCACCTTCCTAGTTCAAGCCCGCGAACGGAAAATCGCCCGCACGGGAAGCGCCTACCTGGACTTGGACCTGCGCGACGCCAGCGGGGTGGTGCGCGCCAAACTGTGGGACTGTGATCGGCACGCGCTGGATTTCGAGGTTGAGGATATCGTGGCGGTGGACGGGGTTGTCGAGGACTACCAGGGGACTCTACAGATTCGGGTGCGCAAGATTTCCAGGTGCTCTCCCGACGAGGTGGACCTTTCCGACTACCTTCCGCGTTCACGCCGAGATCCTGAGGAAATGTACGCCACACTGATAGACCGCCTGCGTCGAGTGCCCGAGGGACCTTTGCGAATGCTATTACTTACCATCATGGAAGACCCCTCGATCGCAGAGAAGTACAAGAGGGCCCCGGCGGCGATGAGTTATCACCATGCTTTTCTGGGTGGCCTGCTCGAGCATGTCTTGTCGCTGGCACAACTCGGCGACCAGGTTTGCGACCACTACGAGTTCCTGCGCCGCGACCTGCTGCTGGCCGGGCTGGTGCTGCACGACGTTGGGAAAATTGAGGAGCTGAGTTTCTCTCGTGGCTTCCGGTATTCCACTCGGGGACAGTTGCTGGGCCACATTTCGATAGGCCTCGAAATGGTGCAGGAGAAAATGCGTCAGATTCCGGACTTCCCCGCGGAGTTAAAGGGCCAGATCGAGCATATTATCCTTTCCCACCACGGTAAAGTGGAGTTCGGGTCGCCGAAAGAGCCTGTGTTTCCTGAAGCTCTCGTCGTCCACTTCCTCGACGAGATGGATTCCAAACTGGAAGCGATGCGCGCCCAGTATG
>JBEKVC010000104.1:0-5941 GCA_049514395.1 Terriglobia bacterium | reverse complement strand
GAAACACCCGACGGCGGCCGAGGAGGCCAAGCCCGTCGAGGCGCCGAGCACGACGCCGGCGGACAAGTCCGCCGGGCCCGTCGGCGCTCCCACCGACTATGTCCGCCTGTTTCTCGGCGGCGGCGATCAATTCGTGGGCGATGAATTCGTGGACGTGGCTACCGTGGGCACCGGGTACTACGCCCTCACCCGGCTCGGGCGCGTCGAGGCCGTGCGGCTCCCGCACCACGGCGAGCCGGGCGTCGACGGATGCGTCGCCATCGCCGCGACGCCGAGCGGAGCCGGCTATTTCGTGCTCACCGAGGACGGTCGGATTTTCCACTACGGCGACGCCGGCACGACGGCCGCCGCGGACGTGAGGGGAGCGCCGGCCGATGCCTGAGACGTCCCGCGCCGCCGGCGCGGCGCCGATGTTCGGCGAGCCGGACCCGGAGGCCGAACTCGAGCTAAGGGCCACGGAGGGCCAACTCGCCGAGGGCGACGGCGAGGGCTTGCCGGCCGAGACTCTCACGGACGAGCCGCCGCTCGCCGAGCCCCTCGTCCTCCCGCCCGGGCAGGCCGAACTCGAGCGCGAGCAACGGGAGGCCGAGATCACGCGGCCGGAGGTACAAGCTCACAAGCCCGGGCCGGAGCCCGCGGTCCGCGAGCACCACGAGGTACACGTCGTCGTCACGGAGCGCCGCGGCAATGCGCGCTGGTCGACCCGGACCGTACAAGTGGGCGAGGCGCCTATTCAGCTCCTCGGCCTCAGCCGAGGGCGCCGGCGCGCCGTGCTGCAAGTCGCGGCCAGCACGGGCGACGGCTATTTCGTCGCCATAGGCCCTAAAGACCGCGTACCGGCCGGCACGTCGACCACCTTTACGGGCGGTCACCCGACGGCCCTCGACGCCCGGCTCGGGACCGTTTTCCTAATCCCGCTCATGCTCGGCGCCGCGGCGCCGATACCGTTCCCGCCCGATGACTGGAAAAGCGACACGATCCGCGAGATTTTCGCCGTGTTCGTGCCGGATACCGGCCTAGCGTCTCACGGCCATTTCGCCCTTGTGTCGGTTTCCGAGGAGCTGGGCGACGCCGCCCTCGAGCAAGCCGAAACGGTCCCGCCCGGTACGGGCGGCGAGCGTTGACGCCGGCTTACCGAGTGCGATAGAGTGCGACCGTAAGCACCAGCTAGGGAGGTCACGATGAGCAAAGCGATTAGCCCGGGTTCCGAGGTCACGCTCGAAAGCGGCGCGACGTTCTACCGCGGGCATGGCTTGTCATTCCTGCACGCAGACAACGTGCAGCACACGAGCGTTAAGGCCATGAGCAACCGCGGCAAGCTCGGCGTCGAGGTTGACATCGCCCACATGATCGGCGATTTTCCGTCGTCCGATCTCTGCATATACCTCAGCCTCGGCAACGCCCTCGCTATCGGCGCCGTCGCGGTGGCGGAAATGGCCGGCCTCGCTCGCGAGACGGGCGGCGCGTCCGGGCTTGAGGAGAGCGACGTCGAGGCCCTCGAGGATTCCGCCTCGCGGCTCGCGCGCGTCCTCGAGCCCCTCGCCGCCGAGCGAAGCGACCCGCTCCTCGACATTCTCGACAAGGTCGAGGAGGCCGCCGGGACCGTGGTGCTTGACCGCTTCACGGCCGCCCGGAAAATCGCCGAGGCGTCCCACACCGCGGCGCTCACGGGTGAGCACGACGGATACCGCCACGCGGGCGAGGACATGACGGCCGAACGGCGTGAGCATTTCAGCCCCGGCCCACGGAACGGACACGAGCTGCTAGGCGAGTGCGGCCTCATGGGGCCCGACGTCGACGACGAGCCCGAGCGCGACACCGCGCTCGAGGCGTTGCTCGCCGAGGAGGAGATCATCGACCGGCGACGCCTCGACGGGCCCGCCGAATTTCTCGAGCACATGGACCTAGACGACCGGATTTTCCGGGCCGAGCGCTACGGCGAAAACCTCGACATGGCCACGGAGCCCCGGTTCACCGTTGCCAATCTCGTCGCCGGCGTCGAGGGCTCGAGGGCCTCATGGATCGTGTTCGATAGCCGGACCCTGGACAACGCGGCCAATACGCCGAGCATTCTTGAGGCGGCCGGCTACCGGCCGGCCGTCGCCTTTGACTCGCACGCCGAGGCCCAACGAGCGGCCGACGAGCTGAACCTCGCGGTGGCGGAGGGCGAGGCCGAGCCCCACAAGGCGGCCCCGCGGTTCGTCGTCGTCGGCCCTAAGCGCATGAGCGATTACGGCGGCCTCCGTTGGCTCATCGTCGACACCGCGACCGGATTTAACGCCGGCATGGACGAGCGGGCGCCTTGGCATGACATAGTCCGCTACACCTACGGCGACGAGCTTGAGGCGAAATCAGTCGCCGGCAAGCTCAACGAAATCGCCCGCGGCGAGGGCGTGGCAGACGAGCGAGTGACCGACCGTTTCCGGGCGTTCGATGAGCACTAGCCGAACCCCGGCTCCGCCGGCTCCGCCCGAGCGCGTCGTCCTCGAGGGCGGCGCGCTCGTGTGCCGTTTCTGCGCCGAGCGCCTCGAGCGGATCAAATACCAGCCGGCGGACCATCGCCGGCGCCCCGGGCCCGCCATGTACGACGCCCCCGACCGCGCCGAGGCCCCCAAGTCTCGCTACGGCGTCACGGCCAAGCCGAGCGAGTGTGTCACCCCCAGCGGCCTCCTCACGATGCACGAGCCGGCCTCGTGAGCGCCGTGCAGCTCCAGGAGGAGGCGGCCCGCTACGCCGCCCGGCTCGGGTTCGATCTCGAGCGGGCGGAGGCGGAACTCGGCACCGTGCAATCGCACGCGCCGGCGCCGGCGACGGCGACGCCCGAGGAGAAACGGGCCCGCCTCCACGCCCTCATGCTCGAGGTCTACGGATCGGACGGGAGGCGCCCCCGATGCCGGGCCCGGTAGCCGAAATGCTCGCCGGGCTCGGCCTCATGGCCGCCGGCGCCGGCCTGTTTCTTTACTGGCTCCTCGGCGAAACGCCGCCGCGGAAGCACCCACACGACGAGGAGGCCGAACAGTGAGCCCGACGCCGGGACCGTTCCCGCGACTTGTCGAGGACGTCGACATTTACCGCCGCACGCCGCCGGTCGCGGATACCTACGCCCTCGCCCTCGGCAATTTCGGGCGATGGATTCTCGACTCTGTAACCGCCGACCGTTGGCCGGCCGTCAACCGCGCGAAATACCTCCGCCGGCGGGCGCCCGATTTCGGGCCCGAGCGCCGGTTCGTCGTGCGATACCTCGAGGCCGAGGACGGATGGCACGTCCTCGCCGCGTTGCTCGGGCGCCCCGACGTCCTCGAGGGCGAATCGTGAGCGGGACCGCCACACGCGAAAGCGGGGCGCACGCTCCGGGCCCGGTCACGATGAGCCCGGAGCGCCGCCCCTCCCCCGCGACCTTGGCCGCTAGGGAAACGGCCTCAGCGGCCACGAGAGCCGCCCTAGACGTTAGCAGGGCCGCGAAACGGATCGGCGCATGCGGGACCGTCGCCGTTCTCGACGGGCTCAACCTGCACGCCCTCGGGCGGGCCTCCGTGCCTCATGGCCTCGGGCCCGGCGCGAATCTCTGCACCTGCTCCGCCCTCGCCCGCGACGGCGGCCTCCGGCAACTATGGCTCACGCCGGCGGCGCTCGAGGCCCTCGGGCTCCCGGTCGAATTGCCGGCCAAGCCCGGGCCGCACGGATTCCTCGAGCATTTCGGCACCGCGCCGGCGTCGCAGATTGCCCTCGCGCCGCGCCTCAGCGCGTGGGGCGCCGGCGGGAGCTGGGCCCTCGAGGTACTCGTGCCCTCGTGGGATAGGCGCTCACCGTGGCGCCGCCTCACCTACGCGCCGGCGCTCCTCGCCGAGCTGGTCGATTTCGTCGACGCGACCGGCATGCTCTGGAAAGGCTCGGGAGCCGTGACGTCCGACGCGTGGCTCCGGGCGTACTACGGCGCGAAGCTCGAGCGACTCGAATGGCCTCCGCCGGCGGCGGACGCGAACCTCGAGCCGAACCTCCTCACGGCGCGGCGGCCGCTCGAGGACGAGGCCCGGGCGCGGTGGCTCATGGCTTTTGACGTGAACGGCATGTATCTGTCCGCCGCCTCGAGTCTCGCCTTACCGGCCGGCCAGTACGCCCACGAGGACGAGGCGCCGGCGTCGCCCCGCCCCGGCTACTGGCACCTAGCGACGGGCTGGGCCGCGACGCCGACTATGCGGGCGTTCCCGTGGCCGTTCGCCCCCGAGCTTGAGGCGTACACCTGGGCCGAGTCGCACCGTTACCTCGAGCCGTGGTATCGCACCCTCCGGGACGGCCGGACTCGGCTCCTCGAGACGGGCGCCGGCGTCGCCCTCGAGGCCCTTAAGTCCGTCTACCGGGAGGGCGTCGGCCGGTTCGGCTCCGTGGCCCGCACGAGGTCCGATGACCCGCTATACGTCCCCTACTGGCGCCACGCCGTACAAGCGGAGGCCCGGACTCGGCTCGAGCGCCACGTCGCCGGCCTCTCTCAGAGCCCCGTCGCGGTCGACGTCGATTGCCTGTTTTTTCTCACGGCGGCGCGCAAGCCGGAGAGGTTCGCTCGGGCCCTCGGGCTCCGGCTCGGCGACGGGCTCGGCGCTTTCCGTTTCGTCGGCATGGCGCCGGCGCGGGAGGCCCGGGAGGCGCTCGAGGAGCCGAACATTCACGGGGCCGTTAAGGCCCTGCGGGAGCTGGTCAAGATGGGAGACGACAATGCGGCTAAGTGACCCGACCTACTGGCAGAATTTCCGAGACGCTAACCCTGGCCCCCACGGCCAAGCAATCGCGGTATTCGCTCTGCTTTTCGCCGAGGCGTGCGAATGGCGCCTCGAGTGGATAGGTGTCCGCGGTGCCGACGCCGGCGCGGCTACGCTCGGCGTTTCCACGTTCGCCGGCGTCGCCGAGGCGGCGCTCGGCGACGTCCGGGCCGAGCGCGCCCGCCTCTCACGTTTCGAGTACGGCGTCGCGATTACCGTCCTCGGCCACGCGTGGTACAAGGGGCCCGAGCTAATCGCCTGGCACAACCTCCGCACCGCGCCGGCCTCGACCCGCGGGCGCGTGGCGGCGCTCCGGGCCTCGAGCGCCGGCGTCGCTCTTAACCCCGCTCTGTACGCCATGACGGGCAAGCTCCGGCTTCCGTGGCGGCGGAGACGCCGATGATCGACCTAACCCGCGCAATGGAAATGCTCGCATGGGCCCGTTCTTATGACGCGTACCCGGAGCCCGTGTTCGTCGTCGACATGGACGCGATAGACGACGCCTTTTTCCGATGGCTGAATGAGCGCACCGATACCTCGTGGGTCTGCCCGTTCGCGGATTTTGCGGTAATCGTATGGGAGGAGAGCAACGACGGAGCTTTCGGCCGGTTCCCCGATGGCCCTTACGGCGCATGGAGTGTCTACCGCTCCGGCGATGACCGTGTGCCGTGGGAACACTGGCAGGCCGACCCGCGGTGCTATCCGGCCGAGGCCGCCGAGCTTGACGTCGAACGGCGCGCCCTCGGCATCGTCGACGGCAACGGCTCTGTGCTCGAGAACCGAGACGCCGTTATGCGAATGGTGCAATTCGCCGTAACCTCGAAAGTGGCGCCGCCGGCGTGGCGCTATCGCCCGACGCGCCAAGCGCGCCGCGGGCGTGGCCACGTCGACGTCGAATTTTCGGTAATCACCCTCCGCCGCTATGACGCACGGGCCCTCCGCTTGTCGGGCCGGATCGAACCTATCCGCTCGCCCCTCCGCCGGCATTACGTCATCGGCCACGAGCGTCGCGGGTGCGAGGTTCACTACCGCTCCGGCTTGACGGGCTGGCGGAGCCCGACGACGGTACGGGGCCACCAGCGCGGCAAGGGCGTGCCCCTCCGGCAACTCCGGCTCGTGAGGCGCTAGGCCGTGTCTGCCGCCCCGGAACTCCGCCGCGCAATGGAGGCGCTACTCGAGGAGGGCGC
>JBEKVC010000103.1:0-5942 GCA_049514395.1 Terriglobia bacterium | reverse complement strand
CGGTGTATCCTTCGAGCATCTTATCGAACCCACCCGCGCCTCCGTTTTCCTCAACGGAGTGCCGGGCCAGGGTGTAAGGGCCCGTCAAAACCGCTTTCACCGGGCGCGTCGACTTCCCCTGCGCATACTTGAATTCTTCCAGCAGCAGAGGCTCGGTGCGTTCAAGCTTGCCGTGCACAACCGGCTGGCGGAAGTAAAAGTTCGTATCAAAGAACCTTAACAGGCCGTTGATCCGAACACCGGAGAGCTTACCGGCGAGGTGGGAGATTGGATCGGACCAGCGGATTTGGCCGTCCGTCACGAGGTCGAGGCCTGCCTCCTCTTGCTCGGCAAGCGCCAGCTCCGTCATGCGGTTCTGGGCGGCCCGAACCGCGTCGTCGGTCTTCTCGCCTTTATCCCGCTGCGCAATCGTGCGGCGCAGGAGTTGATGCTCAGCATGGTCCCCGATACGCGGGTAACTGCTGTGGTTGCACAGTTTCAATTCCATTTCGGGTCAGTTGCTCCCCTAACCGAAATTCGCCAGTAGTCCGAAGTCAGTCGTCAGTTGTCAGTGGTCAGTTCTCAGTCGTCAGTTCTCAAAAGTCAAATAAGGATTTCTGCTTGGCGGGCACTGGCCCACCCCAACCCAGGAACAAGTTCATGTTGCACGCCCAGAAGCCTACGTACAAGTGACGATGGACCACTCGCCACCGACAACTGAGAACTGACAACTGACAACTGACAACTGACAACTGAGAACTCTTCTACTCGACGTACTCAGCCTTCACTGCTTTGGGCAGAAGGCCCCTTTGGAAACCCCGGTCAAGCAACTCTTGGACGGCCAGGCGGCCACGCTGGCCGTAATCGAGGGTCCAGTCGTTGACGTACATGGAAACAAAGCGGTCGGCAGTAGCGGCATCCAGGCCGCGCGAAAACTGTTGCGCGTAGGACAAAGCCTCTTCGCGGTGATGCAGCGAATACTGAATACTCTTCTTCAATAATGCCGCTACCGCGTGCTTGGTGTGGCTGTCGAAGGCCCGGCGGACGGCGTTTCCCCCCAGTGGCAGAGGCAGCTTGGTTTCCTGGTACCACCATTCTCCCAGATCCAGAACCTTTCTGAGGCCGGTGTTTGCGTAGGTCAGTTGGCCTTCATGAATCACCACGCCGGCGTCCGCTTCACCCCTGGCGACGGTATCCAGGATTTGGTCGAATGAGGTCACGACCGCGTCAACTCCCGGCTCATAAAGCTGCAAAGCGAGGTAAGCAGTGGTCATCTTTCCGGGGACGGCCACGCGCTTTCCTTTCAGGGTGCCGAAGCCCAAACCGGCCCGCCTCACCACCACCGGCCCGTACCGGTCGCCGAAACTGGCGCCTGAAGGCAGAAGCACGTACTTATCCGCGAGATAGGGATAGGCGTGGAAAGAGATCGCCGTGATGTCGTAAATCCCCTCCAGGGCTTTCCGGTTGAGAGACTCAATATCCTCGAGCCGGTGAGTGAAGGAAAGGTCTGGCGCGCCGATCTTTTTCGTCGCCAGCGCGTAAAACATGAATGCGTCATCGGAGTCGGGGCTGTGCGCCAACGTCAGGTCGACAGCGCGTGGCTTGGTTTGATCTGCCTTCTGGACAAACGACGACGGCATTACTCCTCCCAAAAGATTCGCCTCTTGATGGACAACAAACATTCTACCATCGTTGCGGATTCTTCTCAACACTTTGGGGAGATAATACCAGGAATCATAAGACGTAGAAGTAGTGTTGCAATACTCTGGACGCCCCTAACGCCAAGCTTGATGAAGGACTGAAATGCGGATTCAGGCGCGTTGGGTGCCGGGGATCGCGCCATGAGAATGCGGGAGAAGATGCAGGCAAGTCCCTGCCGCCGGCGAAGGCATAGGCTATGCTCACTGAGGCGAGGCGAACCAGGGCCCTTAGTATAGTACACGTAATACAAGAAATTGCCCCAGCCCCAGGCGTATCATTTCCGGGACGTGTCGAGGTAAACTGTCAAGTACGCCGAGCAGGAAGATCTGCCAAGTCGGATCGAACTCCGTGCTTGCTGCCGCCACCGTGGCAGGTGAGGGAGGCGCCATGCAGCCCCAAAGGTTGAAAAGCCGACGCAGGGTTTTCAGGTCGGTCATCATTGTTCTGGGCGTGCCGTTCTTGTTGGCCGCCATTCTGGTGATTTATTTTTGGCGTTTTCCCCCGGTGAATCGAGAGTGGGTTGTCGAGACGCTGGAAAAGCGCTACCGGTGCGACGTTGAACTAAAGAGCTTCAGCGCCTCGTTTTTCCCTGCGGCAAGCATTGCCGGTGAGGGACTTGTGCTGAAGCGTAGAGATCGAGCTAATCTGCCGCCTTTGGCATCCATTAGAAAGTTCTCGGTCAGCGCGGATTGGCTCGGCCTGCTGCGCCAACCGAGACACTTTCGGCAGGTGCGACTGGAAGGCTTGGTGTTGGTTATTCCGCCTCGCCAGAGCCAAGCCCAAGCGAAGAAGGAACGGCAGGTTTCCCCTTTCGTGCTGGATGAAGTTTTCGCCGACGGCGCCATCCTGAGTATTCTCCCTGCGAACCTCAACAAGCCTCCGCACGTGTTTGAAATTCACCAGCTTCGGATGCAATCGGCGGGCCTCGGCCAGCCGATGTCTTTTCAGGTCACACTAACCAACCCGAAACCGGTTGGCCAGATCCAATCGAGTGGGCGATTCGGTCCGTGGAATACGGACGATCCTTCTCTGACCCCAATCTCCGGAAATTACACCTTTTCCCATGCCGACTTGTCCACCATTCGCGGCCTCGGGGGAACACTCTCTTCCCACGGCAGCTACGAAGGTGTGCTGAGCCAGATCCGGGTTCAAGGTGAGACCGACACGCCCGAATTCGATCTCGGGATCAGCGGCAATAAGCTGCGTTTGAAAACTCAGTTTAGTGCAGTCGTCGACGGGGTTGACGGCGATACACTCTTGCGGCCCGTGAGCGCTCAGTTGCTTGGGTCAACCATCGTTGCGCGCGGCGGGGTAACCCAGGTAGCAGGCAGGAACGGGAGGATCATTCTGCTGGACGTGAGTGCAAAGCCTGCCCGGCTGGAGGACTTTCTCCACTTGGCGGTGAAATCCGCCACGCCGTCCATTATCGGCGCGGCGAGCGTCCAGACGAAGTTTGATCTGCACCCCGGCGAGGAGGAAGTCGCAAAACGATTAAAACTGGACGGCAGTTTCAGTGTTCAATCCGCCCGGTTTGCCAACCCGGAAGTGGAGGCGAAAATCACCAGCCTGAGCCGGCGGGGCCAGGGGAAACCTCGGGACGACGACCTCCAAAACGCGCGGTTCGACATGCAAGGGCATTTTGTGCTTGCGAATAGTCAGGTGACGTTTTCCAGCCTCGCTTTCAGCGTCCCCGGGGCCGCCGTGCAGTTCCAGGGTACGTTCGGGCTGCTCAGCCAAGCTCTCGATTTTCACGGAACACTTCGCCTCCAGGCTAAAGTCTCGCAAACCACCACCGGGATTAAATCGCTCCTCCTGAAACCGGTCGATCCGTTCTTCGAGGGCAAGGGCGCGGGAACCGTCCTGCCGATCAAGATCACGGGAACGCGAGGAGAGCCGTCGTTCCAGCTCGAGATCGGCAAGGCGCTCAAGAGGGAAAAATGAGCGTGCGTTCACGAAGACAATATCCCGCAGCGCGAGCCCCCGCGGTTCAACGATTCCACTTGGGAATCCTATGAATGCTTTTGTCAGGTGGCTGGAGTTGGCGGTTGGAAAGTACTCAGAGGGACCCTGGCGTCCGGCCATGCTTTATGTTGATCCATGGGAGGGGATCGAAGAACTCAAGCCCTGCTTGGCCTTCCACCTCCGAGGCCGGCTTCCCGACCCATACTACGCGACCGGTGACCGGGTCAGAGCCGTCACCGGGAACAACTTCCACCACTTGGCCCGGTGTGAGTGACATGCCTACCTCTATTCTTGCCCCATACGCGGAAAAGTCCAGGGTGACCGCGTCGCATTCTTCCCATTTCCTCTCCGTTTCGACAAACATGATTATGGCCATTTTTGCGATCCTGCGGTCGGACCGCCGAGGAACCGGCTGGGCAAAGGAGGCCACCGTGTCCGAAGATTACACTCCTCGAAGGTGAAAATCAAGTAGCATTACAAGCAAGACAAGCACGCGCAACCATTCCGTAAACTCGTTAAATGCCTCTGCAATTTCCATTCTGGGTGATGGCGCTGCGTGCCAGGCCGAGCGACAGGGCAAACGTGAGGTGTTTTCCCATGTTTCCAGCTTTTTCTGCCTCTCCGCGTCTCAATGAGGTGAGAGCCTTTATGCGGACAACCGACTGCCCATTGCCAGCCTCCGGCTACCGGCCGGCGCTGGTCATGGTACACTTGGCAACCTTGTGAAGCGCACGGCGTTTCAATTGAGAGTGTGCAGGCTGCAAGAAGCATCGAGTTCCATGGGGGGTAACTTGACGCAAATTGAACGAACTCATCCTGATCGTTTCTGCGCTGTGGTTCTGGCACTCGCGGTTCTTGGCGCCCTGGTCACGCCTTCGTGCGCATGGGCGAAGACGCCGGTCTCAGATTTGAGATTTAAGGTCTCTTTTCCTGCCTCAACGCACGCCCGGCCGATCACCGGGCGCGTCTTCGTGATGATCTCGAACCGAGAAAAGCCTGAACCTCGCCTGCAAGTTGGTTTCTGGGGTGACACGGCACCGCTGTTCGGCGCCGACGTCGTCCAACTCAAGCCCGGCGACGCCGCGTTGATCAATGGCACGACGCTCGGTTACCCGCCAACGAGCCTCGTTGATATCCCCGCGGGCGATTATTACGTTCAGGCGCTCATCAACGTTTACACGGAGTGTCACCGCTCCGATGGCCACACCCTCTGGGTGCACCTTGACCAGTGGGAAGGCCAGCAGTTCAGCCGCTCGCCCGGCAACCTCTATAGCGAAGTCGCGAAGGTGCACCTTGACCCCGCCGCTGGCTACGAGGTGAACCTGAGTCTGACCAAGGTGATCCCGCCGGTGGAAGTTCCCAAGGACACCGAGTGGGTAAAGCACATCAAGATTCAGAGCGACTTGCTGACGAAATTCTGGGGCCAGCCGATTTATCTCGGCGCCACGGTGCTGCTGCCCAAGGGATACGACTCACGCCCCACCGTTTCCTATCCGGTGCTTTACGAGCAGGGCCATTTCAACCTCGGTGCACCGATGCGATTCTCCACGCAGGATGAGCCGGCGCCGGAAGGTGGCAAGAAATGGCTCAGTGACTACAATCTGGAAACCGGCTACCAGTTTTATCAGGCTTGGAACTCCGACAATTTCCCGCGCCTGATCATCGCGACGTTTCAGCACCCCACGCCTTATTTTGACGACTCGTACGCAGTGAACTCCGCCAACAACGGCCCTTACGGTGACGCGATCATGACCGAGCTGATCCCCTACCTCGAAACGCACTTCCGCATCATTCGCAAACCCTACGCGCGCGTGCTTTCGGGCGGCTCGACGGGTGGCTGGGAGTCCATCGCGCTCCAGCTTTACCACGCTGACTTCTTTGGCGGCACCTGGACCTTTTACCCCGATCCAATCAGCTTTGAGCATTATCAGCTCGTGAATATCTACAAGGATGATAACGCCTTCTTGGAGCCTGGTCATACCTGGCTGCGGGCCTTGCGGCCCTTGATGCGGACGACCGAAGGGCAGGTGGAAGTGACCATGTCGCAGATGAGCCAGCTCGAGGCGGCGCTGGGCAGCCATGGGCGCTCCGCCCAACAACTGGAAATCTGGGAGGCGGCCTATGGCCCGGCGGGCGAGGACGGCTATCCAAAGCCGTTATGGGACAAGCTCAACGGCAAGATCGATCACAGCGTGGCGGACTACATGCGCGACCACGGCTACGACCTCACGGCTTACCTCAAGCAGAACTGGTCCCGCGGACGCGGGATCGGGCCGCAACTGGTGGGAAAGATCCACGTC
>JBEKVC010000102.1:0-6005 GCA_049514395.1 Terriglobia bacterium | reverse complement strand
GGACTGGTTGATGCGCTGCGGAAATTCGATCCTTCAAGGAAGGTGAAGATTGAAAGTTACGCCCGACACCGGATTCGTGGGGGTATCCTGGACGCCCTGCGAACTCTCGACCCTGCCAGCCGCGACATGCGGAGGCGGGCGAGAAAAGTGGAGAGGACATATCGCGAGTTGGAAGCAATTCTGGGTCGCCCCGTGAAAGATGAAGAAATTGCGCAAGCATTAGGCATTGACCTCCAGGTATGGCACCGCTGGGCACGAGAAATCCACGCCCTGGGCTTTGACGGATGGCAGCGCCGCGAGACAGCGGCAATGACAGGTAAGCTGCCTGTGGGAGGAGAGGGTAGGATGGCGGCGCCACAACAAGATCCCTTCGAGTTCTGTTATCGCCGCGAGCAGCGCGATCTCCTGAACTGTGCCTTGGCCCGTCTCCCCGAACGTGAAAGGCTGATTGTCACCCTCTACTACCAGCAGGATCTTACTATGAAACAGATTGCCGCCCGGCTCGAAGTGGATGAATCGCGTGTTTCACAACTTCACGCGGCAGCCCTGCAACGGCTCAAGGCGCGCGTGCAGCCCTCCCTTTGTCCACCGAGATAGGTGAGGCTGGCGGTTGCGAGTCCGGCTGACCTCGCCGCCTGACACTGCCAACGGGTCATGGGTGAACGGGGGGAGAAAGGGAACGGCTTGGCTCGAGCTTCGTCGCAGCACGGCCAACATCGCCGTGCTGCGAAAGAACGTGGGCAGGAATGGAACCTCTTCTCAGGAGGTTTAGCGCTTCTCGGGCGTACTGACCTGAGATGGCGCCGTACAACGTTAATCGTGAGCGTTAATCGTGAGCTTGCGGCAACCGCAAGGTAGTGGTAGCCTCGTTCTCTGATGACTCGACACGAAAACAAAGTCTTCGAAAACCAGCACCTGGTTCTTGACGACGGGGTCTTCGTCAACTGCACCTTCAAGAATTGCAGCCTGGAGTACTCCGGCGGCGACGTCTACGTACAGAACTGCCAGGGCGAGGGTTGCCAACTCGTCTGGCGCGGAGCGGCGCAACGTACGGTCATGCTGCTTCAGGGTCTAGGCTTGATGGTTGCGCCACCGCCGCCGCCTACAGGTGATCAGGCTCGCCGGGTGCAGTAAGCGCATCCTGACTTCTGTCCCCAACCCGCTTTCAGTGGTGGCCAGGGGCTCTGGTCTGCTCGTCAAGCGGGGATGCGACAGAGGAGGCTTGACCCAAAAGTGTGACCTCCGAATCCAGCCTCCGCTTCCTTCTGCCAGCTCGCCTTTTTGACAGAGTCCCGTTGTGCATCAGTGTGACTTGTCGGTGTAACTCGAAGTCAGGCAGTACGGTGAGTGACGCGGCCGCCGGGGTCCATGGCGCGACAACAAACCGCCGCACACTGACGAGGTGTCTCTGCGCTATTTGCTGAAGGCGGTTTGCTTCCGTGGTATAGTTCGGCAAGAGGGCAATTGGCATGGCAACCAAGACCCTAATGACTATCGAACAGTACGATGCGCTTTCTGACAAGGAAGACGTGAAATACGAACTCGATGCGGGGGTACTGATCACCCTGTTGGCCTCGCCTAGCCTTTTCCACAACATGATTCGCGACCGGCTGGGCATGAAGCTCTATGCCTTTGCCGAAGAACGTAAGCTGGGGTTGGTCTCTTGGGAGACTGACTTCCAGTTGTCAGAGGCCACGGTACGAATCCCCGAGCTATCCTTTATCTGCGCCGAGCGACTTCTGGGGTTGGATCCACATCAGCGACCCCAAGGTGCGCCCGACCTTGCCATCGAAATCGCCTCACCTTCGGACAAGCCTGATGACCTCGCACGCAAGGCTCAGCAGTATCTTGCCGCAGGGGCACGCGCGGTTTGGGTCTTGTATCCTGAGGCTCGGCTTGCGTATCTTTACAGGCGGGGTGAGCGCATCGAGGTACGCGACGACAGCCAGTCGCTGGACAATCCAGAACTGTTGCCCGGCTTCGGTGTGCCACTTTCGGCAATCTTTGGATCATGAATCCTGCCCTTTTGCTCTTGACACGAGGCTGGAATTGTGATAGCCTACTATAGTTGACCCATGGAGAACGCCGCCACAGAGCGCGTGAGGGAGATTCGAAATCGCCCCGCTGGGGGCAAAAGGGCACAAAATGCAAAAAAGATACTATTTAGACGGAACGAACCGAAGACTCTATTGAAAATAAAGTAGTTAGCCTTTTCAGGCGCTCAAAACGAACTACCTTTTCAGGGCAAAAACCCCCCATCAAAGCCAATAACACGGCGAAAAATCCACCACTTGTGGGGCATTTCCCTGTCTGCGCGCACCCTGATGGGCAGGCACATCCTTGAGGGCTACTCCCCATCAAGGTGCGGGTTGGGCGCTAGGAGCCTGCAATCATTCCCAAAATGTCCGCTGAGTCAGCAGCGGCGCAGGTCGGGGTTGGGTTGGCATCATGCATGCTCTAGAACAGGCTGCGGGGGAGCATGTACAGGAAGGCGCGGGGCCCCAAGGGACAAAGCCATGCAGGACCTCACTTCTAGGGCGCGCGCTCCCGTGCAAAAGCAGCTTGACCAAGCCGCTTGTTAAGGCATACAGTGTGCGGCTCGGTGGGCTTCTGGGCAAGATGCGTTTGTTCGGAGCCTCTGACCAGGAGAGCGAAAATGGCTCTTCACGACCGGATCGCGCTGCAAGCTGGTGCCCTCGGCATCCGAACCGAATTGAACGCCGCGGAAGTCTTTGCGGACTACGCCGGCGGGCTCCGCCAGCGTTGGTTACGACAGGAAAGTGAGCTGCTTGCCAAAGAGGAATTGCGCTCGAAGGGCATCCCCGAGGGAGTGTACCGGAAGCAGTTCCCTCATGTTCCGCGAGCTGCTCTCCCACCTTCTCAGTTCCCTCACGAGACTTCGTGCCAAGCAGATCATAAGCGACCTTCCGTTAGCGGAGTTTTCTTGGGCGTCATGGAGGGCCACTGCAAGGCGTGTGAGTTTTGCCAGGAGGAGGGATGTGAGCTGGACCCCAGAACGGTTGGCTGAATCCTTAGCAGGGGCAAGTAGCGTGCGGTTGGTGTTACTAAGTCCACCCGGGGAGGCGCGATGGAACGTCTGTTTTGTGACCCGCGAAAGTGTGTAGGTTGCCATGCCTGCGAGTTAGCTTGCGCTATCGAACATTCCCATTCGAAACAGCTTTGGTCGGTGATTTTGAGCGGGGAGTCCGTCCGCCCGCGACGCGCCGTGCACGTCGTGGGAAGGGAGCCGTTCCGTGCAAGCATAGCTGGGCGGGCCGTCTCGCTCGGGTGCCACCACTGTAATCCGGCCCCCTGCGTTGATGCCTGTATCAGCGGAGCGATGCACAAGGAGAAGGGCGAGACCATCTGCACGGTTTCTCGTTGTGTGGGGTGCTGGATGTGTGTGATGGCCTGTCCCTATGGGGCCATCACGCCCCTGGAGACGGCCCTCAAGTGCGATCTTTGTCCCGACCGAGCCGACCGTCAAGGACGAGCCCGTTATGCCTGCGTGGAGGCTTGTCCGACCGGAGCGCTGGTGGTGGGGACGTTTGAGGAATTCCGGCTGGTATTGACTCAGCCGGTGGAGCGGCCCTTCGCGCAGGAGACAGTAATCCTCGGGTAGTGTGAGGCAGGGTGAAGCTGAGACACTGCCTGGTTTGGCCATGCGCGTGAGTGCCAAGGATGACGCTTCCAGACGTGAAGGACTGCCGGCAGCGCCGGGCCTTTACTGCTGGAGGTTGGCCGCTGTGGGGGAAAGTCACTTTTCTGCTGAACCAGGCAAGGAGGTGCAATGCGATACGTGATTGTTGGCGCGTCAGCAGCCGGGGTAAGCGCCGCTGAGACCATCCGACAGCGCGACCCCGCTGCGGAAATCGTGGTGATCTCCGACGAGAGACTTGTATACTCCCGCCCCCTGCTGTCCTATTACCTGGCCGGTCACCTGACCGAGGAGGGTCTTCTTTATCGTCCTCGGGATTTCTTCGAACGGATGAACATTTCGCTGGTGTTGGACAGGGCCTTGGCGCTCGATCTCGCGAAGTGCCAGGTTGAGGTGGAGCACGGTCCGCCCGTCCCTTACGACAAGCTGCTCCTGGCCACCGGCGCTTCGGCGCGTTTTCCGAGGGCTGAAGGGATGAAAAAGGACGGCGTTTTCGGTCTCCGACATCTTTCTGATGTGGAAGGAATTCTTCCGAAGCTAGCGGAGGTCAAGAAGGCCGTGGTACTTGGTGCGGGACTCGTTGGTCTGAAGGCTGCTGCCGGCCTGCGGGAGCGAGGGGTGGAAGTGACAATGTTGGTCAGCTCCCACCACGTGCTTTCGCAAATGCTGGACGCGAGTTCGGCAAAGGTCTTCCAGGACCTGTTCGACCAGCATGGGGTGCCAACCGTCACCGGAGTCAAGCCCGTCGCCATTCTCGGAAAGGATCGAGTTGAGGGCGTGGAAACTGCTTCGGGCGAGGTCTTCCCCTGCCAACTGGTGATGGTGGGCAAGGGAGTCGATCCCAACCTCGAACTGACCCAGGGCACGTCCATTCGGGTGGAGTACGGAGTTGTGGTCGACAAATACCTCGCGACCAATGTCGAGAATGTCTACGCTGCCGGCGATGTCGTGCAGGCCATGGATGTCGTACGTGGGGAGCTGTGGATCAATGCGCTGTGGCCCTGCGCGGTGGAACAGGGGCGCCTTGCCGCCTTGAACATGCTGGGTGAGAGGGTTCCCTATCGAGGTTCCACGCGCATGAATTCGGTTCAGTTCTTCCGCCTGCCCGTGATTTCCGCAGGCTTGGCGGTCCTTACCCCAGGTCCACTGGGCGGTCGATCCGGAGAACACGACTCTACCATCGAAGATCGGCCTTCCCCGACTGTCTACTGGAAGGTTTTCCTCAAAGACGACACCATTGTGGGATTTGTAGTGATGGGGGACATCGAGCGAGCGGGGCTGCTCAAAATCCTGATGGAGAAGCGCGTGAACGTTTCCGCCATCCGGGATGATCTGCTCGGACCCCGACTCGATCTCGGTTTCCTTCTTCCCTTTATTGCAGAAAACCGTGAGCGGTTCGATGAGCCCGAAATGCAAGAGTTGGTTGAAACGGTGGGGGTGTGAACCATGTCCAAGATTATTGCCACAGCCGCCATTCGTGGCGCGCACTATTACATGACACTGGCACAGCAGCGATTGAGTGGGGCCATTGAGCAGCACGGCCCGGAGGCACGCGTGGCGTATCCCAATACGGGCTACTATCTGCCGCTGATCCTGGCCATGCTGGGGAAAAAGGTCGAAAGGTTGAAAGACTGCCAGGAGGCACTGGAGGAGATGCAGATCCTGCTCCCCGAGGTGCCGAGCGAAAGCCTCTGGCTTCCTTATCTGGGATCGGCCCTTGATGCGGGAATTGCCACGTTGGTGGCCGAAGAGATCATCGAGGCGCTCAAGTATCTCGATCCTCAATACCGTCCAACGCCCCCGTTCATCGGGTTTACGGACGACTCCATATTGCGTACTCAAGGCATCAAGCTGGTGGACGGCCGCATGCCGGGATTTGCTGCCTGTGTGGGGGCCCTGCCCACCAATCAGCAAGCCGTGGCCCTGGCACGTGAACTCCAGGAGAAGAGCATCCTGGTGTTTATGGCCGGAAGCAGCAACGGCAGATCGATGGCGGAGCAGTTGGCGGAAGAGGGCGTCGAGATGGGCTGGGACACTTACCTCGTCCCTTACGGCAAGGAGATGAGTGCTGCCGTGTATGCCCTTAACTTTGCCTCGCGTGCCGCCATGACTTTCGGCGGGGTCAAGCCGGGCGATATTGAGGGGGCACGCCAGATCCTTCTCTACAACAAGGAACGCGTCTTTGCCTTCGTGCTGGCGCTGGGCACCGACCCGGAGGCTCCAGCGGAGCAGTTGCTCACGGATCAGAAATACGCCACGGCTGCGGGCGCTATCAACTTTGGCTTCCCGGTGATTGCCGACTCTGCCATCCCGCAAATCCTGCCGCGCGGCATTTGCACCTACGAGC
>JBEKVC010000101.1:0-6023 GCA_049514395.1 Terriglobia bacterium | reverse complement strand
CTACTTCAGGACCGAACTCGCGTTCGATCGCTTCGCTCGTCGTGCCCGTGTCCTCCACCACGTCGTGCAGCATACCCGCGGTCAGACACACAAGGTCCAGCTTCATCTCCGCCAGGATCTGGACGACCTCGAGCGGATGAGAGATGAAGGGCTCACCGGAGAGGCGCTTCTGCTCGGAATGGCGGAGGGCGCAGAAGTCAAAGGCCCTGCGCAGCGGCGACAGGTCTTCCCCAGGACGATAAGCCTGGACCTTTCCGGCGATGTCCTCAAAGTGAAGCATGGCTCCAATTAGCATTCTAGGGCAGGCGGCGACGCTGGTTCAAGCATTTCACCTAAAGGCACAAGTAGCACCCTTTCCGGTGACCCTGGTTTTGTGGTAGGCTTCATGAATCTTTAGAGGAAAGGTTGAAGCAAGCCTGCCAAAAGCCAGTGTGAGTCGCCCACAGGGGGCGGAGCAAAGGAGGGTATATGAAACAAGCCACATGGAAGCTCTTATCCATTGCGCTGCTTCTATCAGTTGCAATCTTCAGCTCGTGTCAGAAGCCTTTTCATGAAGAAACCGAACGGTATATCTTTGTAGCCGCGAATACGAGTCTCCCTTATTGGCAGGAAGCCAAAGCGGGGTTTATGGGTGCAGCCCACGGAATCGGGGTGAAGGCCGAGTTTACCGGGCCGGACACGTACTCTCCGCAAGACGAACTCGAGGCTTTTCAAAAGGCAGTGGACAAGCATCCTTCCGGTATAGCGGTCTCGCCCGCCAGGCCGGAGGCTTTCAAGGATGCTATCGACGCTGCGGTAAAGTCAGGGATTCCGGTTGTCTGCGTAGATTCGGATGCACCGGAGTCGCGCCGCATCTTATTCGTCGGTACGGATAATTATCAGGCCGGGCTCATCAGTGGGAAGCGGATTGCCGAGTTGGTCCACGGCGATGGTCGGCTGGTCCTGATCACTATACCCGGACAGCTCAACCTGGACGAGCGAGTCCGCGGAATCACGGAGGCGTTTAAGACATATCCGGGGATCAAAATTAGTCGGACCCTGGATGACAAAGGCGACCCGCGCTCCGCCAATGATCAGATTTCCGCCCTAATCGACGCGAAGGAAAAGATCGATGGCATCGTGTGCGTAGAAGCCTCGGGCGGCCCGGGCGCGGCGGAAGCGCTCCACAGGTTGAACCTGGACGGCAAGATCCCGATCGTGGCGATGGATAAGACTCCCGAAACGCTCGACTTCATCGCCCAAGGGGTCATAGCCGCTACGGTCTCCCAGAAACCCTACACCATGGCTTTCTACGGGTTGCGTTTCCTGGATGACCTGCATCACAACATCGTCCACGAGTTCAAAGACTGGCAGACTGGGCCAGCTTCGCCCCTGCCCACTCGCGTGGATACTGGGACGGCCGTAATCGACGCGAATAATCTAGCCGCCTTCCGCGCCGCCGAGGCGACGCATGCCAACCCGCTCGGAGGGAACTAACCCGGGTCCCTCACCACGTTTCGACGCTCTTAGTGGGCTGCCGGAAGGGCGGGGCTTCAGCCCCGCCGTTCCAGACCCGTGGTGAGAAATGCGGGCTAACCCGGTGCGGCACTGGCTTGCGAAGGGACGCAGGCCGAGCGCCTTCGCCCATTAATCCGCGGCAAGACCGGCACTCTCGAGCACTCGTTCCAAACTTCTTCGTTTCTTGCGAAGAATTTCTGCCCTCATCGCTTGCCCCAGGATGGCGGGGATTGCCGATTTTCCATTGAGCCCTTGGCATTGCGGAAGAGCGTTGGCTTGGTTATCGTGGGAAGAGATTAGCAGGCGACCTCGTCCTTCCGAAGCCGGGTGAAGACACCCGACCCTTCGCACAGGGCCGGGTTCGCAATTCGACAACAATTCAGGAATAGCTTACCGAACTGCGCGGGCGCCGCCCTATGATCCTCCAGCCTTCCTCGAGGCTATAGCTTTGTCGGTCCAGTCATCAGCCTGTTTCAAGTCAGCTTCGCGCGCCGCAGCAGTGGGCTCCAAATCAGCTTTTTGCCGATACAAGAGGTTCAAGTAGGACATCGTAGCGAAGTCGTTCGGCTTAAGCTGAATGGCCTTGTCCAGAAGCTCCAGCCCTTCCTTGACGAGCGGACCATTTTGTTCTTCCAACTCAGCGCGGGCCTTTTCAGGAAAAGGCGGCAAGCTGCTGGGGTCCTTAGGATCCTTGGGGAATTCGATCTTCAGATCCTTCCTCATCTGCTGCGTACGAGGAAAACAGATGGCCCAATCAAGCACGCCGATCCAATAATACGGGACAGGATTATTAGGCTCAACTTGCAGCCATCGCCGCTGATACTCCTGCGCCTTAGCAAACTTCTTCATGTTGTAGTACATCTGAGCAGCGCTGGCGATGGCTGTGGTGTTGTTGGGATCCATCTTCAGGACGTCGTCAAAAGCATCGATCGCCTGTTGAGCGTACTTAACGTTCTCCGGACTTTCTCCGCCAGGAACGTACTGTTGGGCATACGCAGTAGCGAGGTACAGCCTGGCATTCAATAGGGTGGGATCCAAGGCTACCGCGTTCTTGAAATGCAGGATGGCGGTTTGGAACTGCGCGTTGCGGTACGCCCCAACACCCTTGTTGAGCTGGTCTCGCGCCCTTAGTCTAGTGCATCCGCTGCTGATCGCCAGCAAAAGCAACAAAGCCCCCGGCAGGGCGAGCTTATACCACTTCATTGGAATTCCTCCCTCGACGTGCGCATAAGTGGGGGACTATTGGCCTTCTTCCAAGGCCTTGGTAACGAGGCCGATCTTATCGAGACCGGCGCCCTTGGCAATGTCAATAATCTCTGCAACATCTCCAAACTGCAGCGTGGGATCGCCTTTCACGAACATCACCCGGTCGTTGCGCGTCTTGAAAATATCCTCCAGGCGCGAACCGAGCATACGGATGTCGATTGGCTCCTGATTGATCTTTACATGATGGGTCGCATCCATAGACACCACAATTGTTCGGGCCAGGACATCTGGATCGACCTTTGCGTCCCTGGGGCTTGGTTGAGGCACAAGTGCGTCCAAGCCCTTCGGCGTCAAGGGCGTGATCACCATAAAGACGATCAGCAACACCAGTAAGACGTCAATCAACGGGGTCACATTCATGTCCACCATGGGACCTTTCTTGCTTCCCCCTACGGCCATAGCCATAGTGGTACCCTCCTTGTACTTTAACAAACCGATCCGACGTTACGGAGTCTCAGCAGCGGCGGCGGCGGCAGCAGCAGCCAGATTTCGAGCCTGGACCTTTTCAGTCAATAACCCAAGTGAATCCACCCCTGCCGCCCGCACCGCGTCCACGACGGAGACAACATCTCCATACTTGGCCCGGGCATCGCTCTTGACGTAAACGGTCTTATCGAGCTTGTCCGCGACCCGGTCTTTGACCTGGACGGTAATCTTGTCCAGGCTGATAACGTCCGGCCCCAGATAGATCCTACCATCCCGGGTGATCGCAAGGAGCGTAGCGTCTTCCTGCTCCGCAGCCTTCATGGGATGTGGGTTGTTGACACGAGCCATGTCGACGCTGACCCCCTTCTGCAACATGGGGGTGATCACCATAAAGACGATCAGCAGTACCAGCATCACGTCGACCAGCGGGGTCACATTGATGTCTGAGACAGCTCCAGGCGCTTGCGCTTTGAAGGCCATTTATTTCTTCCCCCGCGACGATCTCTTGATAAAGTAGTCAATCAACTCGGACGAGGAGTTGTCCATTTCCACGTCGAAAGACTCGATTTTTCCGGTGAAGTAATTGTAAGCCCACACCGCAGGCACGGCCACAAACAGACCGACCGCGGTGGTCACCAACGCTTCGGAAATACCGCCCGCCACAGCGGCTAGACCTGTGGACTTCGCGCCGGCAATTCCTTTGAACGCGTTGA
This sequence comes from Terriglobia bacterium, assembly GCA_049514395.1. Classification (GTDB taxonomy): domain Bacteria; phylum Acidobacteriota; class Terriglobia; order UBA7540; family UBA7540; genus CAVROP01. The sequence continues at coordinate 2,121 of JBEKVC010000101.1, read as the reverse complement.
TGATGCCGAGCACCGTTCCGAACAGCCCGACGAAGGGTGCCGTGGAGCCGGTGGTGGCAAGGGAGGAAACGCCGCGCTTGAGCTCGGCATGCACGATGGCCGCAGCCCGCTCAAGGGCTCGCTTGGAAGCCTCGATGGTCTCACCGGATATTTCTGCGGAAACCTGATGAGCCTGGAACTCTTGCAGACCCGCCGTCACCACTTTTGCCAGGTGGCTCCGCTTATTCTGTTCCGCAATGGAGATGGCCTCATCAATCTTGCCATCCTTCAAAGCACCTGCCACGGCGGGAGCAAAAAGCCTGGATTGCTTGCGGGCCGCGTTGTAGGCGATATAGCGGTCAATCATGACCCCGATCGACCAACACGACATGATGAACAGCACGATGACCACCGACCGGGCCGGCCAAGCCATGGCACGCCACATGGTCACAGGATCGAATCCGATCTGCGCCTCGCCTTCCTGGAACAACCACAAACTCAGAGCAAAGAGGTTCACGCCTAACATGATGTTTTGTATCCTCCTGGAAGATTTTCCTAGTCAACAAACTATTCCGCCAAGGTGAAGTTTACGTCCACCTCGGTTACGACCTCGACCGGTTCCCCGTTCAGCAAGGTGGGCTGGTAGCGCCAGCGCTGCACAGCCTCCAAGGCTGACTTCACCAGCAACGGGTGTCCGCTAACAACTTTCAAATCCTGGATCGTACCGTCCTTACTGATAATGGCCTCCAAGCGGACTGTCCCCTGGATGCGGGCCATTTTCGCCAGCGGGGGATATTCAGGTTTGGGTTGAAAGATGAGTCTCGCGCTTTCCACTTGACCACCCACGCGGATGCGTTTCGGTGTGGCTGCCTTCGGTGGGGGTGGGGGGGGAGGAGCAGCAGAGACAGAAGACATAACTCCGCCGATAACTCCACCGAGTACACCTCCGAACTGACCGCCTGGCACACCTCCCGGTATGCCCCCTACCACTCCAACGGCGGTGGCCGGTGCCGGAGCCTCGTCAGGCCTTGCGATTGTCTTGGGAATGACGGTGGGCGCCTTCATGATGTCCGCCATGGTCGCCTTACGGATGATTCTCGGCGCGGGTGCAGCAGCAGGCGGGGGTGGAGGTGGCGGGGGAGGCGGAGGCGCTGCCAAAAAGGTCATCAACTGAGCCGATGGCAGAGCCTCGGTGTAAATCAAGGGGACCAGCACGAATAAGCCGACGAGGATGCCCTCACATATGTATGCGATCGGCAGTGTCGCTCGCTTCCAATTGTCGGTCTTTATCGCGGAGTAGATCAAGTACGCAATGAAACCAACCACGTTGAAAAGGAACGTGATGGCGAACCAAACGGGCGCACTGAGCTTCAGATGGCGCGCATCCGCCCACACGTAACACAACATGAGCGCGTAACCCGCAGTCAGCACGCCAAGGATGATGGCTTGCGCGGTAACCACTTTGGTTTCAGTTCCAAATGACACTATAGGCAAGCCGAAAAATATAGTGAGAAAGACTAGCAAGCCGAGCGCAAGTGAAATGAGCCAGTGCCTGCCCTTGAGAACTGGTGCGCGGGATGGGGAAGATTCAAGTAGACTCTCTTCGAACATGGCTTCCGCCTCCTAGAATTCTTAAGACGGCCAGGGAGGATGACCCTGGCAACAAATTAATGATAACTACCGACGAGCAGGTACAGCCTCGCGGGAGTAATTCTTAGGCCTCGCAACCACCGTACTTCCGGGCAATCTTTTCTGAAAGAAGACCAAAATGGGACTGGCAATGAAAATCGAAGAGTAAGTCCCAATAATTACTCCCACGACCAGCGCAAAGGAGAAACCGTGGATGACCTCCCCTCCGAACACGAACAAAGAGAGCACGGCCAGGAAGGTCAAACCCGAGGTCAGAATCGTCCGGCTCAGAGTCTGGTTGATGCTGCGGTTTATCAGGCCAACAAAGTTTTCCCGCTTATTGAGTCGAACGTTTTCCCTGATACGATCAAAGACCACAATCGTGTCGTTCATGGAATAGCCAACCAGCGTCAGCAAGGCCGCAATCACCGTCAGGCTGATTTCCTTATTGAGCAAAGAGAAAAATCCCAAGGTAATAATGACATCATGAAAAGTAGCGACCACCGCGGCGAT
>JBEKVC010000100.1:0-6204 GCA_049514395.1 Terriglobia bacterium | reverse complement strand
AAGTCCTGGTGGGTGGAGCTCCTCTCACCGATGCCTGGGCGCATTCGATCGGGGCCGACGGCTACGGTAAGGACGCTCCCGGCGCCGTCGAACTGGCCCGTAAACTCCTTCCCGCAACAGCCTGACGCATGCTTTGGAGTGCGGCAGCTTGCTGCCGCTTTCCTTCGCTGGAAGCTTGCTTCCGGCAGCACTTCGAGCAAGCTCGAGTGAAGAAAGCGGCAGCAAGCTGCCGCACTCCAAAGCCGCGCGTGCTTGGCGAAAGGGCAGAAGGAGGAGTTTGAGTGTGATGACTTCGCGAGAACGAGTGAGTCTTGCCCTTCAGCACAAGGAGGCCGACCGGGTTCCACTCGACCTGGGCGCCAGCGCCGTGACCGGGATGCAGGTGGACACGGTTTACGGCCTGCGCCAGGCACTGGGCTTGGACAGGCCCGGCACACCCGTCAAGGTCATCGAACCTTACCAGATGCTCGGTGAGATCGGGCCGGACCTCAGAGAAACGCTGGGAGTGGACGTGGTCGGCTTGGGCAAGCCCTCCAATATGTTCGGATTCCGGAACGAGGGCTGGAAACCGTGGACCACCTTTGCGGGCACGCCGGTCCTGGTTCCCGAGGGTTTCAATACCGAACCCGAACCGAACGGCGACATCCTGATGTACCCCGAGGGCGACAAGTCTGTCCCGGCAAGTGGCCGGTTGCCCAAGGGCGGGTTCTACTTTGACAGCATAGTTCGGCAGCCGCCCATTGACGAGGGAAGCCTGAACGTCGAGCATAACCTCGAAGAGTTCGTGCCCATCTCCGATGAGGATCTGCAATACCTCCAGCGTGAGGCAGAGAGGCTTTACGCCGAGACGGGTGAAGCCATCCTGGCGAACTTCGGCGGCACGGCGTTCGGGGACATTGCCCTGGTCCCTGCTCCCTGGCTGAAACACCCTCGAGGAATCCGCGACATCGAAGAGTGGTACGTCAGCACGGCGACGCGCCGCGATTACGTGTACAGAATCTTTGCACGCCAGTGCGAGATGGGCCTAAAGAACCTGGAGAGGATTCACCAGGTTGTCGGCAACAAGATCGCAGCGGTTTTCGTAACCGGGACCGACTTCGGATCTCAGCATGGTCCCTTCATTTCCCCCAAGGCCTACCGCGACCTGTACAAACCCTTTCACCTCCAGGTCAACAACTGGATTCACGAACACACTCTGTGGAAGTCTTTCATCCACTCCTGCGGATCGGTCAGGGCGCTGATCCCGGACTTCATCGACGCCGGTTTCGATATCCTGAACCCGGTGCAATGTTCGGCGGCGGGCATGGATGCTTGCGAACTCAAGAAGGAATTCGGAGAGCACATCACCTTTTGGGGGGGCGGCGTGGATACCCAACACACTTTGCCTTTTGGGACTCCTGACGAGGTTCGAAAGGAAGTCTGTGAGCGCCTGAAAACATTTGGCCCCGGCGGAGGCTTTGTCTTCAATACCACTCACAACGTGCAGGCGCGCGTGCCCATCGAAAATGTGCTGGCGATGTATGAGACCGTCCGCGACTGTGGACGGTACCCGTTGCGCTGAGGCTTTGGAGTGCGGCAGCTTGCTGCCGCTTTCCTACAGGCCAGCTTGCTGGCCGGAATTGCGCCCCAGGCCAAGATCACCGCGAGCAAGCTCGCGGGGGATAAAGCGGCAGCAAGCTGCCGCACTCCAAAGAATTCCAGCCAGCTCATTCCGGAAAGACCGTCAGAATAGGCATAAGCAGCGAAAGCAAAGGCTTCCCGGAGGTCCGGAGAATTTGGGATGGTATAATGAAGCCTAGGTGCAGAAACAGGCGACGTGGGATTTGGACACCACGCGCAGGTTGGGGTGAAGGTCTCTGTTCAAAAGACCTCGCAGATGAAGAGTCTGGAAGAATACGTCGCCTTGGCGGGTCAAAGCCACGGCCACATGTGCCCCGGTCAGGTTCTGGGCATCCGTATGGCGATGCTGGGGCTGAGGTCGATCGGTATTGATGATCCGGTCAAAGACCGCAAGCGCCTGTTAACCTTTGTCGAAATCGATCGCTGCGCCACGGACGCCGTTAGCCTGGTCACCGGATGCCGCTTGGGCAAGCGGTCACTCAAGTATCTGGACTATGGGAAGGTTGCGGCGACCTTCGTGAACCTCGAGACGGGCCGGGCGGTGCGGGTGGTGGCTCGTGACGATTCGCGTGCCAAAGCCAAGGCCATGTTCCCGGCCATTACCGACTCTTCTCAGGCACAGCTTCAAGCCTACAAGGTGATGGAGAATGATGACCTTTTTAATCTCCAGGCGGTGCGGGTGAAACTGAAACCGGAGGACCTGCCGGGACGCCCGCACTCCCGCGTCACCTGCGAGCAGTGCGGCGAAGGCGTCAACGACGGGCGAGAGCGCCGGCTGGGTGAGCGCGTCCTGTGCCGGAGTTGCGCGGGAGAAAGGTATTACGAACCAGTGACGAGTGAGGAGCGGGGCTGAGGAGTCAGGAGTCAGAATGCAGAAAAGTCGGAGCCGCGTTTCAGATATCAGGGAGCAGCAGGCCCAGGGGCGCGGATTCTGACTTCTGACTCCTGACTCCTGTCTTCTGAATCTTTGCTCGTCACTCGTCACTTGTCACTGCTCGGTTATGTCTGATCCCCCTATCACGATTCCTGGTAATAGCCCGCCCTTGATCCCCGTGCAGCGGCGAAATTGGCCCGTTGTCACCCTCGTGATCCTGGGGATCAATGTTGTTGTCTTTCTCATCATGACCTTCGCCGGGGGCTCGACGAACACGGACGTGCTTCTGGATTTCGGGGCATCGTTCAATCCCTACTTTCGACGTGGGGAATACTGGCGGATGGTCATGCCGATGTTCCTTCACATCGGTTGGCTGCACCTGATCGTCAACAGTTACGCCCTCTTCATCCTCGGCCCCATCCTGGAGCGAGTTTACGGTTATGGGCGTTTTGCGCTGCTGTACGTTGCCGCCGGCATGGGCAGCTCGGCCCTTTCCATGAGCCTGTCGAGGAACATCGCGGCGGGCGCATCCGGAGCCATCTTCGGAATCGCCGGCGCCATGCTGGTGGCGGGCTACTTGCACCGCAACGCAATCCCGCCTCATTGGGGACGCGCTTTCGGCAGAGGAATTCTTCCTTTCATTGTGCTCAACCTGATCTTCGGCTTTGCGGTCAGAGGGATCGACTACTGGGGACACCTGGGCGGGTTGCTGACTGGCATGGTGTTGGCGGCTCTCATTCCTCCACCCGCGCATGACTTGGCGCCATGGTCCGGCGGGGAGCGGACTTCCCAAGCCGTGGTCGTTGTGCCTATCCTGGTGGTGGCCCTGGCGATGGCTTCCACCGCGCAACATTACGCGATGTCTCGTGATGTCACCCGGTTGCTCCGGGAAGGCGAGCGGTTGCGCTCCGCCCACCAGGATGCCGAGGCGCTGGAACGTTTCCGGGCGGCGGCCCAGCGGTCGCCACGCGACGAGCGCCCACATGTGATGATGGGGGCGCTGTATTTGCGGCAGCAACAGTTCGACAAAGCCATCCAGGAATACAGCGAGGCTGTGCGGTTAAGCCCGGGCGCACCGGAAGCGCAGCTCGCGCTGGGCGTGGCCTACCGCATGAAGGGCGACCTCGGTAGGGCGCAGCAGGCCTTTGAGGCCGCACTGGGCAAAAACCCGACCACGGCGGAGGGGCAGCGGTTGCTGGCTGACCTCTATGCCGAGCAGAAGCTCTATTCGGAAGCAATCCAGCATTACAAAGAAGCCTTGCAGATCGAGCCCAACAATGCCGAATCGCATAATAACCTGGCGTGGCTTTACGCCACCTGCGAAGACCTCAAATGGCGCGACCCTCACGCGGCGCTCGAGCACGCCAGCCGGGCGGTGGAGCTGACCCAGTGGAAAGAGGCTGGATTCATCGATACGCTGGCGGAGGCCAATTACGCCAGCGGAAATTATCGGGAGGCTGTCCGAGTCCAGTTGCTAGCCTTGCAGCTCGACCCACAAGACCCTGAGCTTCAAGAACACATGGCCCGCTACCGCAAGGCCGCCGGCGGGTAGTAAGGCGCTACCCGCTGCGTTGTCAGTTTGACACTCAGGATGACATGCCCATACTCCTTCTGCCTCATGTTAGACTTTGGGCTTTCGACTTTTAACTTTGGACTTGTTCCGTGCCCCAACTCCCTCGCGTGGTGATTCTCGGCCGTCCTAACGTGGGCAAATCCACGTTGTTCAACCGCATTTGCGGTCGAAGGCGGGCGCTTGTGGGCGACGAGCCGGGAATGACGCGCGACCGCCTCTACGCTCCTGCCACGTGGCTCGGCAAGCCGTTTGAGGTGGTCGATACGGGAGGAATGATTCCCTTCGAAAAGGATCTAATCCCAACTGAGATCATCCGTCAAGCGCAGGTGGCGATCGAAGAAGCCGCTCAGCTTATTCTGGTGGTGGATGCCCGCCAGGGAATCGTGCCGCTCGACGAAGAATTGGTGCACCTGCTACGCCGCACGGGGAAGCCGCTCTCCCTTGCGGTGAACAAGGTTGACGCCGCTCAGCATTCGCCCTTGGCAGCGGAGTTTCACGGCCTGGGGATCCCCGACATTTTCCCCCTTTCCGCCGAACATGGGCTAGGCGTGGATGATCTGCTGGAACACGTCACAAAGGATTTTGCAGTCTCCGCCGAGGCGCCTGAAGAACAGTACGCCGGATCCGCCGGTGGGACGGCCGCGGCGACGCTGGCGCCTGCACGCGATCAAGCCATCAACGTCGCCATCATTGGGCGGCCCAACGTGGGCAAGTCAACTCTGCTGAACAGCCTTCTCGAAGAGGAGCGCTCCATCGTCTCGCCGCTGCCCGGTACCACCCGTGACGCCGTCGACGCGCAATTCGAGCGCGACGGACTTCACTTCCGGTTTATCGATACCGCCGGGATTCGCCGCAAAGGCAAGACCAAGTTGCTGGCGGAGAAGCTCAGCGTGATTCAGGCGCGAAAACACCTGGAGCGCGCCGACGTGGCGCTGCTCATGCTGGATGGGCCGGAGGGCATCACCGCCCTCGACACCCACATCGGTGGCTACGCGCATGAAAGCCGGCGCTCGGTCATCATCGTGGTCAACAAATGGGACTTGGTCAAGAAAGGGCCGGCCACCACGCGCGATTACATCCAGATGATAAGGGAGCGGATGAAATTCCTCGCCTACGCCCCCATCGTCTTCATCTCCGCCTTAGCTGGCCAGAAGCTGGGCAATTTGCTCAAGACCATCGCCCAGGTTGCGGATGCTCGCCGCCTGCGTGTTTCCACGTCGGAAATGAACCAGTTCCTCAAGGAGTTGGATTTCGAGCGCGCTCCAACCCCGGCCGGGAAGCCCACGCGGATCTATTACCTTACCCAGGGCGGAGTCGCTCCCCCTGTGTTCGTCGCCTTTACCAACCGCGCGGGCAAACTACACTTCTCTTTTGAAAGGTTTCTCGAGAACCGCATCCGGGAGAGGTTCGGGTTTGTGGGTACTCCGATCATCATCAAGCCTCGCCAGAGCCGCTGACCTCGGCGGCGCGCCAAGTTGTTTTCCATGCAACCGGCGGGCAAGTCGTTGCGTTGTCTAATTTGGAGGGTTTTAGCCAGAATGCTATACTGACTTGCTGTGAGTGATTATATGGGAGCCAACGCCTTCATGGTTATGGAACTCATTGGGTCCCGGAAGGGAGTTCTGGGTAATGTCCTGGGAAATGACGGGAATCCGCATAATTTTTCTATTGGTCATTATTGTAGCATCGTTCCAACTGCATCCATTTGGCCTGTCCAAGTCTTTGGCAGCCATTTTGGGTGCTGCTTTGGGGGTGTTTTTCATTTTCTTCGAGATACGTCTGGAAAGAGCCAGCCTGAAGCGGCTGATCGGAGCTGCCGCAGGATCAATTTTTGGAATTCTTGGGGCGCTCATGATCAGCCACCTGCTGAGCTTAACGGCACTGGATAAGGTTAGTCTTTCTTTCCTTCAGGTGACGTTGCTCCTTCTCATGGCCTACGTGGGATTGGTGCTGGGCGCCAACAAGGGCGATTTACTGAATCTATCTGCCCTGGGAGGATTGTTCAGCGCTGAGGTGAAGCCAAAGAGGAACTTTAAGATACTGGATACCAGTGTCATCATCGACGGCCGCGTTGCCGACGTTTGCGAAACGGGTTTCATTGATGGGCTGCTGATCATCCCGCAATTCGTGCTGCGCG
>JBEKVC010000099.1:0-6287 GCA_049514395.1 Terriglobia bacterium | reverse complement strand
ACTTAGAATTAAAGACTTATATCACAAAAAAATTCCTGAAATTTATCTTGACATCGCTTGGAAGTTTTTCTTAGACTCGTTCCGAGTTTAGATGGCGGGGCGCGTCCGCCATTCTATTCTCCTCTGATGAAAATGCTCACCCGCAAGCTCGGCGGGAATTTTCGCTGACGCGGGTGAGCATTTTTCTATCTGTTGTGCCGGCGTAGCTCAGTCGGTAGAGCATCGGTTTCGTAAACCGAGGGTCAGCGGTTCAAGTCCGCTCGCCGGCTCCATAATTACAAATCCCCTTTTTCACTTTCTCTGACTTCTCTTCTTTCGGCGGTTGCGCGTGGGGTTGTGGATGGTTGCGTGGTGCGTGGCAACAGCTCGACTGCGGCACCGAATCAGTCCGTTGTGGCTCAGCATGTCTTCCTTTCGTTGTCCTCTGACTCGTGCCTCCTGAAACCTGGCACCTGGCACCTGACACCTAGCACCTGACACCTGCCGTTCACACTCCGCGCAATTCGTCTTCACTGAGCCCAAAATAGTGCCCCACTTCGTGGAGCAGCGTCGCGCGGATCTGCCGGCGCACCTCCGCCTCGTTGCTGCAAACCGCCTCAATGTTTCGCTGGTAGAGAAAAATCCGGTCCGGGGGGCTGGAGAAAAAGACGCTCTTCTCCGTGCGCGGGATGCCGTGAAACAGCCCCAGCAGCAATCCTCCTCTCTCCGCTCGCTCCGGCGGCAGGTCTTCCACGATAATCGCTACATTGGTGAGCTTCTCACGAAACGCCTTGGGCAGGCCATGCAGGGCTTGCGCCACGAGTGTCTCGAACTTCCTTCGCTCCATCTCATTTCAGATTGTAACCTCTTCAGCTCCCCGATGGCAGGCTTCTCGGGAAGCGCGGGCCGGATGCGGCGTTATAATGGCGGAGGGAACTGCTGCAAACGGACTGAAACCAGCAAGGAATAGCCTTGTGCCAGGCTTTTATGTTAATCTTACGCAGAGGTTTAGTTCTAGCGAAGCGCTTTCACTTTTCGCCTATGATCATCCCCTGTTGCGAGGTCCTAATCCCACATGAAACTGGAAGATGTCGCCAAGCGAGCCAAGGTTTCCATTGCTACGGTTTCTCGCGTCCTTAACGAAGTCGGTCCGGTTAGGAACACCACCAAAGCGCGTGTCCTGAAAGTGGTTCAAGATCTCAAGTATCATCCCAATATCCACGCTCGAACCTTAGCAGGCGGCAGAAGCCGCACGTTGGGTATGATCGTCTCCAATCTGGAGAACCCGTTTTTCCTGGACATTTTCCGGAGTCTGGAATCGGAAGCGCGTCGCCATGCTTACGAGGTTGTGGTGGCCAACACCGACTACAACCCACGTCGGCTGGTAAACAGTGTGCACTTGATGATGGGCCGTCGTGTGGCGGGGCTGGCGGTCATTGTCTCCGAAATGGAGCCAACCCTCATGCAGGAGCTCATCGAGTCAAACCTCCCCATTGTCTTTTACGACGTGGGGACGCCGGCGAAAAACATTTCGAACATCCGGGTGAATTATCAAAAGGGAATTCAAAAGACCGTGGAATACCTCTACTCGCTCGGGCACCGGCACATGGCCTTTGTGGGCCACCATACCAGCCTGGAGCCGCTCCTTGACCGCAAAGTTTCCTTCGTGGAAACGATGAAGCGTCATGCCGGAGCCGTGGAGTTCACCACCGTCGCAGACCGGGACGAACCCGCAGGAGGAGAGCAGGCGACGCGGACCCTGCTGGCCACTGGCTTCAGGCCCACGGCGATCATCTGCGTGAACGATTACATGGCCCTGGGAGTGCTGAAGGCACTTCGGGAAAGTGGCTTGCGGGTTCCCGAGGACGTGTCCGTGACCGGCTACGATAACATCAGTCTCTCCGGGTACGCTTTTCCGGCTCTCACCACCGTCAATATCCCTCGGGAGAAGATTGGACGCCTGTCGTTCGAAGCCCTCGTTCCACCCGAAGGTGGGCAGGTGCAGGGCCGCGGCTTCTTGATCGACCCCGAAGTGGTCATCCGCGAGTCCACCGGGCCACCGCCGCCTAACTGACCCCGCTGCGAGCCGCAAGGATTCTTCGAATATAAGGCCGGCGGGTGGCGCAGACATCGTTTTGTGAGATCTACGAGCCGTGCTGAGTCCTGAGCATGGCCATATTACGATCAATTCTGCACCCTCAGTCTCTCTGGTTCATCACAGACATGCAAACCACCGCATGCCTGCGCCACCCCCCTAACGAAACTCGCTTCTGCTGCGGCCAGCGCGCGGCCGTCAGCAGCAAGCGCTGGTTAGCCAGCGCCCGCAACAGCATCGAGGATCTGACCGGTCATGCTCCCCTCGACGGCCTTCACGTAGCTCTGTGCCACCAGCGCGGCCGGCACGCCGGGGCTGGGATCCATCTTCATCGCCACGAGCGTCTCGCGAACCCAACCTGGAGCGACCACATTGATGCGCAGGCCACGGGGAAGATCCAATGCCGCCGCGCGCACAAAGCCTTCGAGACCTGCATTGACCAAGCTGATGGCCGCGCCCCCGGGCATCGGCTGCCGGCTCAGGATCCCCGAGGTGAGCGTGAACGAGCCTCCCTCCGCGAGCACCTCGGCGCCAAAGCGGACCAGATTGACTTGGCCCATGAGCTTATTGCTGAGGCTGAGGGCACAGTCGGCATCGGAGAGAGCTAGCAGGGGACAGAACACGGCTTGGCCCGCGCAACTGACCACGGCGTCCACCCGGCCAACCTTCGCGTAGAGGCGCCTGATCGACGCTGGGTCCGCCAGATCTACCTTGAGCGCCGAGCGGGTATGGCTGGCGCGGAGAACCTCGTGCCGCGCCTCGAGTGCCTGCGCAACGGCGGCGCCAATCGTGCCCGTTGCACCGATAACCAGAATCTTCATGGGTTCCTGCCCCTCCTATGGGCGACCAGCGCAATGTAGCCGTCGTCTTCTTCGCTATAGAAAATGTTGATGTGGTAGTCTTTCATTCCTCATCGCCTAGAGACAGGTTATACCGTTCGACGAGGGCAAGCAATTGTTTGGCTTGGTTCCTTTGGCGTTGCACCGGAGGCGTACAATACGGATGGGAGCGATTGAGTATGCAAACGGTCAAGGACCTTTCGGTTGAAGAGCTAAGGGCGATCATCGGCGAAGTGGTGGAGGAGAAATTGCGCGAGATTCTTAGCGACCCCGATGCGGGTCTCACTCTGCGGCCCGAGATCCGGGAACGCCTTCGGAGGGATCTTCAGGAGCCTCAAGAGGAGACCCAGAATATTCCTGCGGCCGAACTGGCTCGCCGTCGGGGTCTGGATTGGTAGATGCATCAAGTCGAGTTTCGTCACCGGGTGGCGCCGAGATCTTTTTTTGATGTCTGCGATTCGTGCTGAGTTCTGAGCATGCCCATATTGCCATCTATTCTGCACCTTCAGTCTCTCTGGTTCATCGCAGACATGCAAACTACGGGATGTCTGCGCCACGCGCCCGATTTTATGAAACAACTCGCGAAGCGGTAACCTGCTTACGCGTGCGTCCATAGCAGCTTTGCGCTTGTCCGAAGCTGCTTCCAACTTTCCGAAGGCTCCTTACCTCCTTCTGTTGCGTCGGTAAGGTTATTAAGGCCTCTGGCGATTACGTAGGCGGAGCCGAACATCGTTGCCCACTGTGCGCCGGTTGCCGATGACAGAGAAATTCCGGAAGCGACCGCTATAAGCGCTCCTACCCCAAACAGTGCTTCGACCATTCCATACCAACGCTGATTGTTCTGTTTAAAGAAATATGCGGCTATCCCAGCCGATATAATCAGCGCGCACACGACAGCCTGAGCCCAGTGGAGGCCAGCTATCTTCAGTAGCGTCGCAAACGCGTGTGATATATGCCCCTTTGCGCCTTGAGGACCCAAAACACTCGCCAATCCAATAATGACCCTCAGAATACGCTCTATTACTCTTTCACCTTTTGTTCCCGGATGCTTTCTGCCATTCACGTTGTCCACCATGCTCACTCGCCCTCCCTGCGAGGTAACGTTATACTCTAATTACCCCCCCGATTTCAAACCCGTACCATACCCCCATTTCCATGCCCGCCATCGCCCACGAAAAGCGGGTAGCCATTCCGGTCAGTGCAGCCCTGACTGTGGGCTTTTCCCATGCCCGATATCCCCAGGGTATACCTTCGCCAAGAGGGGAAGAACCCAAAGTGAGAACCGCGCTGACAGTGGCCCGCTACCGAATCGGTGCGTCATTTACATTTCGCAGGAATTCTAAGCCTAAGTTTCATACAGTGGTAATTGTCGCCACCGAACAAGTTCCTGAGCTTTCTCCTTACGGGTTCTGCGGGGTGGGTTCCATCATCGAGTCCTAACGTGTGAAACGTATGTTTGCTGAAGAGGACTTTATAGGCTGGCTTTTCATCATTGTTTTTGATTGCGCTCTGAAGTCGCGAAGCGACGTTAAGAGGTCTTCCAATGTACTCGGGCCTTCCAAGCATCATGATGCGAATTATTGTTCCTGAGTCCACCCCGAAAGTGAGTCCCAGCACGTCAGGCGGACTCTGAAGCAGAGGAATAATTCTCTCTTTGAGTTGGAGGTGAAAGAAACACGCGAGCCCGGTCAATACCTTTACCAACGCCTCGCCCGAGGTCGCTGTAGGAAAAAGCAAGACCCAACCGTCCCCAATGAATTTGTGAATATCCATCCCATTCTTAGCGGAAGATTTTCGAAGGAAATTTTTCGTGGCGATCAGCACATTGCGCCACGTCCTCAGGTGTCCGCTGCTCAGGAGATCTTCGAGGATTGTCGTTGACGAGCAGACGTCGAAGAAAACTACGATCTTGTCCTCAGTTGTGAGGTCTTCCGACCGCATCGTCATATTATCTGTTTTCCTCTCTTCAGTCCTTTCGTCGTTTCAGGGCAGAAGCAGCAACGCGGGCTGGCCCAGACCTCCGCCATTGAGGTCTGCGGGTTCTCCTTAAGCTGAACCACGGACCCCAAGAACAGGGGGCGGCACTACCACCTTTGGGAGCGCAGAGCTATCGCTCTGCGCCAGCCCCGGCTGTGATTCTTTCGTTCTTGCACAAGGTCTTGAATTCTTTAAACAGTTCTGGTGTGTCGTTAATCCAGCCTTCATTCTTGTAGGCCTGTAACTGCTTGTACCATTCTCGCAACCCTATGATGAAGAAATCGCGAAGCTCTTTCTGGCGGACCATTTTGTGATTTATCAGGAAGCAAAGGTATTCGACTGTGTTGAAGAAGCTGGCACACCACGCCTTCTTTGCTTCTGCTGTCATGTCCGTAACGAACTTCTTCTCGATCCAGGTCTCATCGAGTTCGCGAATGTCTCGAAAGATGCCTTCAAAGGCCTGAAGCTGGAGAGACCGGGAATTCTGGCGGAGCTGGTAAACCACGAAGATCAGACCCGCAATTGCAGCGATGGCCGTCGCGACAGTCCCGAGGGCGTTTAAGACATTCCAGATATCAGAACAGCTGACCGCAGTTGTGACATCTGTCATTTCTTCTTCTCCTGACTCCCACTTTGAGTGCCCTGCTTCTGAGGCGGAGCCTCCGGTTTCGATGTTGTACCGGTCTGGGGCGAATATCCGTCTTTAGAGTAATCGGTTGGTTTGACTGCTTTGTTGGCCATATCGTGCTCCTGTTACGCAGCATTCCTTGCGTCGCATTCTATACTACCTCTGCACTACCACAATCCTAAAATACCAAGACTTCCAAGAAATACATATGTCAGGAATATGGCCGGTGGCGCGGAGATCGTTGTGTGACGTCTGCGAACGCTCGCAAGCCCCTAAGTGACCGCGCACGCATGCGCCACAGCGACACCGTTGATCACTAGATCGCAGACATGCCAAAGCACAGCATGTCTGCGCCACCCACCACCCCATAGCCCCTCCGATAACAGGAGGGAAATTGCTCATGACGCCTGGCCTGCCAGAACTCCTCAGACTGGCGACCGCGATGGCTCAATTACACTGCCACTCAACCTGCAAGTCAAGCCCAGCAGTGGGTTCCTCCCGCCAGGGCGGGACGCCCAGGCCACGAAAGGCAACCCTCGGAGGATGGTGGCGGACAACGTGTCTCTTGACAGGCGGAATTGGATAGGCTAGGTTAGTAAGTGGGGTTGTGGAAGAAAAATGCTGAATTGTGAATAGTGAATTATCACAACTGTCCGGTCATAAGTCGAATAGATCGAGTTGGTTGGACAATAGGTCCAGTTCATCTTGACGGTTTGTGTGCGAAAAAGCCTCTAAAAGTGGCATTTTCTCGAACAGCGTGAGGCTCAAG
>JBEKVC010000098.1:0-6422 GCA_049514395.1 Terriglobia bacterium | reverse complement strand
ATTCTCTATGACCTGGTGACCGGCGAAATGCCCTTCGGCGGACAGAACATTACCACCGTCATTTATAAGATCATTAACGAGAACCCCATTCCGCCTCGTGAACTGGACGCCACGATTCATCCGGGTCTAAGCTACGTGATTTGCAAAGCCCTGGCCAAGAGTCCCGACGAGCGCTATCAGACTTGCCGGGAACTGGCGGATGATCTAAAGAATTTCAAGTCCCTGGCGGGCTCGGCGTCGCCCTCCGCCACCCTAATAGTCAAGGTTCCGCCCCTCCCCAGCACCGACTTGGAGCGTGCGGCGGCGCCACCCGGTGAGATTTCACGGCCGCCCGCGGCCCCGACAGCAGCGGTTCAGACCACGCGTACTGAACAACCTTCCCCGGGGCAAGTGCCGGTGCGAGTCGTGCCGCCGCCCATCACCTACCAAGAACCGCATACGCCGCCGATGGTTTGGATCCTCCTGACCCTGGGCGCCGTTGTACTCCTCGGAATCCTCGGGGGCGCAGTACTCCACCTGCATAAGGTGAATTCACGGGTAGCTACCCCGCAGGTTGGCCAATTGCTGGTCGCGGCGAATGTCTCTGGGGCCAAGATTTCGGTAGATGGCAGCAGCGAACCTAATTGGGTCACACCCTACACGATCTCCGACCTTTCGGTCGGTTCTCACCAAGTGGTGGTCTCGAAAGAGGGGTACGATGATTACCAGCAGTCCGTAACCATCGAGGGCGGGAAACCCTTCACGGTCAACGCCAGCCTTCCTGCGCGAGCCGAACCGCCGCCCCAGACCCCAGCGGAAGAACCTGCGGCGGGCAAGGTGAAGGCTGCCAAGGAAAACGTCGAGGCATCTAGAGTTGTCCCCCTTTCCCCTGGCGGTAGCGGACGGCCTGGCGCGGCCCCCAAGATTGGCCAATTGCTGGTCACGGCGAATGTCTCTGGGGCCAAGATTTCGGTTGATGGCAGCAGCGAATCTAATTGGATCACCCCTTACTCGTCCACGATTGATCTTCCCGCCGGTACTCACCAAGTGATCGTTTCGAAGGAGGGGTACGAGGATTCCCAGCGGTCCGTAACCATCGAGGCCGGGAAAACCTCCACGGTCAACGCCCACCTTTCGGTGGGGAGCGGAGAAGTCACGATCATTACCACGCCGCCCGGTTTTGACGTGTTGATCGATGGGAAGTTGATTGGACCCAGTCCAGCGCGAGAGAGCGTGGTCGCTGGGAGCCACAAATATACGGTCAGGCAGCCGGGGGCAGCGCCTTATGAGAACACCTTCAAGATCACGAGTGGGGCCATCCTGAATGTCACAGTCAACCTGAAGGGCGGAGAAGCTGCGGCGACGGAGATTGTTACCGTGAATACAATCCCGCCGGGCGCCACAGTATCGGCGGACGGCAAGCCGGCTGGAGGTCAAACCCCCACCTCGTTTCGTCTCACCGCCGGGCCGCATACCTTGATCATTTCTCTTTCCGGCCATAGGTCGGTAGAACGGGTGATTGAAGTGAGGATCGGCGAACCCCTCGAGGAGCGTGTCGACATGTCCCATCAATAGACTTGGCATCCACCTTGACCTGGCAGAGTTATTTCGGAGGTGCAGCATGATGCGGCGCACGATGCTCGCTTTGTTCTTCATATTATTGGCAGTTACAAGCGCGTGGCCCAAATTCAAGGAAGATGAACAGCAATACCTGAATGACCAGTTCAAGGCGATTCAGGACCAAGTCACGGCGCTCACCACTCAGTTGCAGACTCTCAACGCGCAACTTCAGGTGTTGCGGCAGAACCAGGCACAATTTCAAGCGGTCATCGACCACCAGCAGCAAGCACTTCAGAACTTGGATCAGCTGGTGACCCAGATGCACCTGGGGGACGAGGAAAACTTCAGCAGCTTGAAGACGGCCATCACCCAGTTGCGGAAAGACACGAAGGCCGCCATTGCCAGTTTGAGTGGTGTCCAGCCGGGCTCCGTAACCACCGAGACCACCAAGCCTGGCTCCGAAAACCCGCCACGGGTGCTTCAGGGTTACGTGACCGACGTTAAGGGTAACGAGGTGACGCTGGAGGACATGGGCTCGGCACAGGGAATCCATCAGGGCTCTCGCTTGGCGGTGTACAAGGCTTCTGATCCCAACACGCGAGTGGGGGTCATTGAGATAATCCAAGTGAGCGATGCCGGAACCTCCCGGGCACAGATCGTTACGCTGAACGCCGGCGTGCAGCTTGCGTGGGGCGATGTGGTTCGTCTGGAATAGTTCGGCCGCCCCTCATGGCTCGATTCGTTATAACTGACCCTTCGAACCAGACTCAGATCTTCGAAATCAGCGGGTCAACGGTGAGCATCGGACGCGCCGATTCCAACGATCTGATGCTCCAGCACCCTAGTGTATCCCGCCAACATGCCCGCGTGACCGTGTTGCCCGGGGAGACGGTATTGATCATCGACCTCGGGAGCATGAATGGTACGTTTGTGAACGGCCAGCCAGTCCAGGAATACCGCCTCTCCGACCAGGACCGGATCAACATCGGCATTTTCGAGTTCAAGTTTGAGGCGGCCACGCCAGATCCCTTTTATGTTGAAGCTGGCCATGACGCCGGCAGGGATATCACTGGGCTGATCAGCCCGGATACCCTGAGTAGCGCGCCAGGCCCGCCGCTCGCCGCCGGCGTTCCGACGGAACGGGCAATCCGGGACCGGCTGACAACTCTGGAGCGGGAAAATAAACTGCTGAAACTCCTGTTGGCCGTAGGCAAGACTCTTTCCTCAGTGCTGACCCCCGAGGAGGTCATGCAGCGCGTGATGGAGCTTGTGTTCCAGATGGAAAACGTGGAACGCGGCTTCGTAATGCTGTGGGACGAGAAAAAGGGATTTAAACCGGCCGTCTTGCTTTATAAGGATGAGCGGCAGAGGGGCGACCCGCGCGGCCCCGTACTGTCGAAAACCGTCATCGACCGGGTGATGAGCGAAAGAGTGCCGCTGCTGGTTCGCGACGTTGCGCAGGACCAACGATTCTCCAGCAGCGAAAGCCTTCGGATTTCAGGCATTCGCTCTGCCATGTGCGCCCCCCTCATCTACAAAGACAAGGTATTTGGTCTCTTTTATGTAGATTGTCTCAGCAAGCCCTCTGCCTTCTCCAAGGAAGAGCTGGACATCTTCTCGGTGGTCGCCGCGGAAGCCGCTATCAGCTATGACCGCGCCCATTCCCACGCCGAACTCTCCCGGCGCGTGATCGAACGCCAAGCCCTGGAGCGGTTCCTGAGTTCCGCGATCGTGGAAAAGATCCTGGCCAAGCCGGACGAGATCCACTTGGGCGGGGAGAACCAGACGGCGACTATTCTCTTTGCGGACATCCGCGGGTTCACTCGCCTCTCAGAGCGCATGCAGCCGCAACAAATCGTCGAGCTTCTTAACGAGTACTTCAGCGAAATGACGGACCTTATCTTTGACAATGGAGGCACGCTGGATAAGTACCTTGGGGACGGAATTATGGCCCTATTCGGGGCTCCTTTGGCCAAGCCCGACGACGCCCAGCGTTCCGTCAAGACCGCGGCCGAGATGCAGCGCGCCCTCACGGCTCTCAACCGTCACTGGCAAGCTCGCGGTCAAGAGCCATTACAAATGGGGCTGGGCATTAATACCGGCCAAGTAACCGCCGGGAACATCGGCTCATCGAAACGCATGGATTACACCGTTATCGGTGACGCTGTGAATCTGGCTTCCCGGCTGTGCGCCAACGCCGCCGGAGGTCAGATTCTGATTTCTGAATCCACCTTCGGGGAAATCAATCGTTCCTTCCCCGCGCGACGCCTGGATGCCATTAGGGTGAAAGGCAAGGAAGCTCCGGTGGAAATTTACGAAATTCTCTGGAAACACCCTGTGGCGGAGCAGAGCGCGTAGCGCCGAGCAGTTTTGTAGGTTTGCGGGCTTTGCGGGGCATTCTTGAACGAACCGCGCACCTCCCCCTCAGGTCCACGCTATTTGCTTGGGACGCCTCCTGGGTTGGCGAAGCGGGCTCATTGACGATTATGATATCACGCCGCTTACCTCTCTTGCTCCTGCTCACTTCATTGGGCCCACACCCCGGTGCTCATCCTGCGCGAGGTTTTCAGAAAGACACTCCTGCCGGTCAAATCCCCACTGAACTTCGTGGAGCGAAGGTCTATCACTTGGACCTGGAAAAGAAACCGAACCTAGCCCCGGAAAAGCTCGTGATCTACAAGAATATTACCTACCAGGATATCAACCTTGAGCGACTGTTGTTGAATCTCTATTTGAGCATCAAGCCAGTGGATCGTGCTGCCACTATTCAGCGCATTTACTTTCAGGACGTTCGAGTCAACGCCGTGCCGGTCCACCTCGAGACGTTTGAGCAGGAGTTCCAGCTTTCAAAAAAGGAGGTTGTGGACCTGCCGTCTCCCTTGAAGTGCACCATCGTGTTCGCGGAATTAGACTCTCTCAAGCCGGTTGCGGAAATCCTGGAAAAGGACTCGATCCGGATTACGGGGGAGAATTTCATCGAAGTCAAATTGACCGCGGCCGAGAAGCTCGCGCTACGGACCAAGCAGTTGGTCATCCCTGTGGCGTTGAACGAAGATGTTCCCCTGAACCTGTTCTCGGGGAACCCCCTCCTCCAGATGGCGGCGGGCAAAATTCTGGATACGCTCTCCGACCCTTCCTCCCCAGCAGCACAGGCTCTTGGCAAAGACCACTCGGCTAAGCTCGCCGAGGAGCAGACCCTCTCGGCAGCCGCTCGGCCTGCCCTCTATCTCTTGTACTGCGAGTACGCCCTGGTAGATCCCAAGACCCAGGCCAGAGAAAAGTTCAGCCAATCCGGAACCGGCTTTGTGGTCAGCGCGGATGGAAAACTGCTCACGGCCAAGCGCGTGGTGCAGCCGTGGAAATTTGATCCGCAAATTGCCTTCTTGATTGCTCACTACCATCTCGAGTTAGACCCCAAGAGCTACCGTCTTTACGCATGGCCGGCGGGGGCCCGCGTAAAGTCGCCGGACGGTGGGTTGGATTTTCAGATGGCGGCCAGCAGCGAAAAAGCGACGCTGAAACTCCTGAAGACTGCTCCCGACCGGATGCAGAAGAAGGATTATCAGGACCCCGACTCCGGTGAGCGCGCCTCCCTTGACCTGGAGGCTGAAGGAGAGAGCGACCTTGCCGTGCTGCAATTGGCAGGTGCGAATTTTAAGCCACTGGCCTTCGCGGACTCCGCTGCCGAGACCGGCGAAGCCACCAAGAAGGCCCTGTTCGGGTTTCCATTCGGGCTTAACCAGTCTCAGGCTGACCCCCGGGCGGTATATCTTCAAGCCACCACTGAAAACGCCACGGTGACCCTGGAACGTTCGGTGAATCCTGGAGAATCCGGGGCACCCCTGTTGACTGCAGATGGAAAAGTTCTGGCTATTGCCAGCGGCGCGAATCAGTGTGTCGCTATTCAGGCGGCCCGTAAACTCCTCCCATGAGCCTCAACAGTAGTCGAGAGTCGAAAGTCAAGAGTCGAAAGTCGAGTGTCGAAGGTCGAAGCACCATGCGGAAAAACCCGCCAGCCTGTCATTCCGAGCGAACCCAGGCCTGTCATTCCGAGCGAAGCGAGGAATCTCGCTTTGTTTCCAGAGCGAGATTCCTGTCCGTCAGCCGATGGATTGGAAGGACAGCGATCACAATTTGCAGAGCGAGATTCCTCTCCGTCGGCCGACGGATCGGAATGACACTGATCACAATCTTCGCTGTCGGCGGCTCCACTCCCGCTTGGGCGCAGCAGGAGATGGTATCCCAACTCACAGAGAAAGTTTCAAAAGCCGGGGTATTCTTCCGGGCGGACGCTCCGCGGGTCCTGCGCAACTCCCATGATCCCTGCCTCCCTCTCTATCTCGAAATCATTAACGGAGTCGAAAGGACTGCCCATACGACGGGCGCCGGCCTGTCGCAATACATAACGCGGGAACCCCTGAAGCTGCTGGGGCTAAACCTGTTTGTGAAACCGACCGGGACGGGGCGCCAATTCGTCGCCGACCCGCTGCCCCTGGGCGAAAGCAAGGATTTCTCGTTTGATGCTCGGAGCAGCGGCCAACCCCTGACCATCACAGACCGGATGAAGAAGACACTCGAAGTGCCTCGTGAGTCTATCGACACCTACTTGAGGCAACACTTCATTGGCGGTCCGTTTCATGCCGTTGACCTGTGGGTTTCCTTCCGTTTGGAAGGATGGCCCACTCAAGATTTCTATCTCCGCGTGGATTTGAATGCGCCCCCCCTGCCCAGCCTCCCCGGTTGGTACCGGGGCGACGTGCACTACCACTGCGGCTATACCGACAATCCTGCGGAACGTGGATACCCCCTGTCCGTGACCAAGCAAACAGCGCTTCACGCCGGTTTGGATTGGCTCATTCTTACTGACCACTCCACTGACCTCA
>JBEKVC010000097.1:0-6429 GCA_049514395.1 Terriglobia bacterium | reverse complement strand
CATGAGCTTTGAGAAATTACCCAAATTCACCTTCTGGCGAGCGGTGCTCTTGGTGATCCTTGCCGCAGGTTTCTATTCAACGCTGCTTCGTTTCACGAAAGGCTTGGGGGCCGCTACCCATCTGAGCGACCGCTTCCCCTGGGGCTTGTGGATTGGCTTTGACGTGATCTGTGGAGTGGGGCTGGCGGCGGGTGGGTTCACCCTGGCGGCCATCGTTCATGTGTTCCATCTCCGGCGCTTCCATCCCATCCTACGTCCCTCGATTCTGACGGCTTTCCTGGGCTACGCGCTGGTGGCGGTGGCGCTGCTCATTGACCTCGGCAAGCCCTATAACATCTGGCACCCATTGGTGATGTGGAACCCCCACTCCGTGATGTTCGAGGTGGCTTGGTGCGTGATGCTCTATCTGACGGTGCTGGCCCTGGAGTTCTCACCTGCCGTCTTCGAGCGTCTTGGAATGCAGAAGCCACTCAAGCTGCTCAAGGCCATCACCATCCCGCTGGTCATTGTGGGAGTGCTGCTCTCCACGCTGCACCAATCGTCCCTGGGAAGTCTGTTCCTGATCGTGCCTTCAAAGCTGCACCCCTACTGGTACTCGCCGCTGCTGCCGCTGTTTTTCTTCATCTCGGCGGTGGCGACAGGGATAGCGATAGTGATTTTCGAATCGAACCTGAGCGCGCGGGCGTTTGGTCGGGAAATTGAGATGCCCCTTCTGGCGTCACTCGGAAAAGCGATGGCGGGGGTTCTGATAGTGTATGGAATCTTGCGCTTGCAAGACTTGTGGAGGAGAGGCGCGCTGGTCCACTTGCGCGAACCTTCCACGGAGACCGTCCTGTTCGTGCTTGAAATTGGGCTGGGACTCCTGGTCCCCTTGTTCCTGTTGCTCCTCCGCCGGGTGCGCGAGGACCGGGAGGGGCTCTTTGCGGCCGCCGTGCTGGTGATCACAGGTTTTCTCCTCAACCGCTTGAACGTGTCGATCACCGGCCTCGAGTACTCCGCCCACGCGCATTACTTTCCGAAATGGACGGAAGTAGCCGTGACGCTCTCGATGGTGGGTGTAGGGTTTGTTTGTTTCGCCCTGGCGGCGCGCTATCTCAATGTGTTTGAGGCCGAGCCGTCCGGGGAAATGCGCGGTGTGGAAGCCTGAGGGTCAACCAAGGACGCCCTATGCGTCGGTTCACTTACAGCCTGGCGACGAAATTGACGGCCTGCGTTGTCGGCAGCATGGCCCTCTTACTAGGGCTGTACGGGTACTGGAGCCTGCGGCTTTGGCGCCAATATCAGCACGAGATGGTTTTTCAGAGCGCCGACCGAAACAGCGATATCATCTGGCGCAGCATCCGTTATTCGATGCTGCGCAACCAACGCGAAGAAGTCTTCCACATCATCAACACCATCGGGCACGAAACGGGCATCAGCCGCATTCGCATCTTCAATAAGGAAGGCCAAATCACTTTTTCCACTGACCCGCAGGAAGTTGGACAGTTCGTGGATAAGAAGGCGGAGGCCTGCTACGCCTGCCATGCTCAGGCGCAACCCCTCAAGCGCCTGAATCGTCCCGACCGCATGCGCATTTACAATGCCTCTGACGGCACACGCATTCTGGGCCTGATCCGGCCGATCGAGAACGAGCCCGACTGCTCGAACGCCGCCTGCCACGCCCACGCCGTAGGCAACCAGGTACTCGGCGTATTAGACACCAACCTCTCCTTGGTCGCCGCGGATCAAGTCGTGGCCCGGAGCCAGCGTCAGATTGTGGTCTTTACCATTGCTTCCATCCTCATCCTCAGCTTGATTTCAGCGGGACTAATCCGGGTGACCGTGCACAAGCCCGTGCACCAACTCACGGAGGGCACCCGACATGTGGCTGAGGGCGAGTTGGACTATTCCTTGCCGGTGGGCAGTGGCGATGAGCTGGGCAGCTTGGCGGCTTCTTTCAATCGCATGACGGAGCAACTGAAGAAAGCGCAAGAGGAAAACCAGGAGTGGACCCGCACGCTGGAAGCGCGAGTCCATGACAAGACGGGAGAGCTCGAGCGTGCTTATCACCGCTTGGTGCAGTCCGAGAAGATGGCTTCACTGGGAAAGCTCGCGGCGGTTGTCGCCCACGAGATCAATAACCCCCTGGCGGGCATTCTCACTTACAGCAAGCTGATTTCCCGTCTGGTGGACAAAGGTCTGGAGAACGAGGAGCGCCACTCGGAA
Organism: Terriglobia bacterium; assembly: GCA_049514395.1. GTDB lineage: Bacteria > Acidobacteriota > Terriglobia > UBA7540 > UBA7540 > CAVROP01. The sequence goes on along the minus strand of JBEKVC010000097.1, from coordinate 4,224 downwards.
GTGAAGAATGACCTGGCGGAGATTGAAGGGGAAAGCCGGCGTTGTGGAACCATCGTCAAGAACCTGCTGACGTTCGCCCGGCAGGCGCCGCTCAACCCGCAAAAGAACGATTTGGCCGGCGTCGTGGAACGCTGCCTGCTTTTGGTGGGGCACCAATGCGATCTGCAACAGGTGGATGTGGAAAGTCATTTGGACCCCAAGATGCCTTCCATCTACTGTGACGCGGGCCAGATTCAGCAGGTTATTCTGGCCTTGCTGATGAACGCCGTCGAGGCCATGCCGCATGGCGGGCGGGTGAGGGTCGAAACTGCTTACCATGCAGAGCATCGCGAGGCGCGGATCATGGTCAGCGATGACGGCATGGGAATTCCTGAAGACGTCCTGCCGCATATCTTTGAACCTTTCTTCACCACCAAGGCGGAGGGCAAAGGGGTTGGTTTAGGATTGGCCATTGCTTTCGGGATTGTCCAGCAACATGGAGGGAACATCGAGGTGTCTTCCCCACAGCAGAAGGGAACTACTTTCACGGTAACTCTGCCGGAGGAGCCGAAACTGTGGCCGGCGACTGTCGGTGCCAGGACGGAAGAACAGTGACGAATGACCCGCCGTGGCGGGACGAGCGGGAAGACAGAAGACAGAAGACAGAAGACAGAAGACAGAAGACAGAAGACAGGAGACAGGAGACAGGAGTCAGAAGACAGAAGGTAGGCAGTGAGTAGTCGGCAGTCGAGGGTTTTTCCCCTACCTACCACATACCACCTACCACATACCGCTCTTCGCTCGAAACGGGAGTTGCGCATGGATTACAAAGCCAGCCTTTTGATCGTGGACGATGAAAACGTCGTCCGTGACTCGCTCGGCAAATGGTTCGAAGAAGAGGGCTACCTCGTTGAGACCGCCACCAGCGCCCGCGAGGCGCTGCTGAAGTTGCCGAGCCAGCGTTGGGATTTGGCCCTGGTGGATATCAAGATGCCGGGCATGGATGGTCTCGAGTTGCACCGCAAAATTCGCGAGGTCGATCCGGAGATTATTGTCATCATCATGACCGGCTACGCTTCGGTTGAGACCGCCGTCCAGGCGCTGAAAGACGGGGCGTACGACTACATCACCAAGCCTTTCGATCCCGATGACTTGGCTCATTTGGTTCGTAAGGCCCTCGAACACCGCAAAATCAAAGAGGAAAATGTGCGGCTGCGGGAAACCCTGGAGGAGGTTCAAGCGGTCGAATTGGTGGGGCAGAGCCAGCCCATGCAAAGGGTTATAGAACTCATCCGCACCGTTGCTCCCATGGATACCACCGTCCTGATCCATGGGGAAAGCGGCACGGGCAAGGAATTGGTGGCGCGCGCCATTCACCACCTGAGCCCCCGCCGATTCATGCCCATGGTTACCATTCATTGTGGCGCCTTGACAGAGACCCTGCTCGAAAGCGAGCTTTTCGGGCACGAGAGGGGCGCCTTCACGGGCGCCCAGTATCGAAAGAAAGGCAAGTTCGAAGTCGCCGAGGGTGGCACGGTCTTCCTGGATGAAATCGCGGATATCAGCCTGAAGACCCAGACGGACCTGCTGCGCGTTCTGCAAGAGAAAGAGATAACGCGCGTGGGTGGCAACCAGGCGCTCAAGGTTGACTTTCGTGCCGTCGCCGCAACCAACAAGGATTTGTCGGCCCTCGTCAAGGAAGGAACCTTCCGGCCCGACCTCTACTACCGCCTCAACGTTTTCGGGATTGAACTGCCTCCCTTGCGAGACCGCCACGAGGACATCCCCCTTTTGGTGGACCATTTCATCAAGAAGTATGCGCGGGCCATGAACAAGCGGTTCACTTCCATCAGTAGGGCGGCTCTGGACATCTTGATGAATTACAGTTGGCCCGGCAATGTGCGCGAGCTCGAGAATGCCATCGAGCGGGCCATGGTCATGGGTCGCGAGCCGGAAATTCAGGCTTCCGATTTCCCCTTGCAGATTGGCTCGACCCAGCGACCCGAGATAGGCCTTTCGCTCGACGAGGTGGAGCGCGCCCACATTCTTCGAGTTCTGGAATCCTGCGATTGGAACCAGACTCGCGCGGCAAAAACCCTCGAGATTGACCGCGTCACCCTCTACAACAAGATCAAGAAATACGCCTTTCGGAAAGGCATGCCTGCCGCGTCATGAGAATCATCTCGCTGGTCCCCGTCGGGCGAGTCGAGCGGGGCCACCTCGAATCGCTCGCAGAAGGGCTGACAGCGCGCTTGCGCGTAGCATGCTGGATTCGCCCGGATGGACTGGATGGCGAGTTTGCTTACAATCCTGTGCGCGGGCAATACCACTCCACGGAAATTCTTAAGAGGCTTTTGCAGGACCCGCCTGCGGAAAGCTGGCGAATCCTGGGAGTGACCGACGCAGACCTTTACATCCCTATCCTGACCTTCGTTTTTGGCGAAGCCCAATTGGGCGATACCGGCGCCCTGGTTTCCACCCACCGCCTGCGCCCGGAGTTCTACGGCATGCCCAAGGACCCTGGGTTACTCCAAGGGCGCCTTTTGAAGGAGGCCCTCCATGAATTGGGCCACACTTTTGGGCTCCGCCATTGCCCGGATTACCTTTGCGTGATGAGCGCCTCGCACGCCGTGGAGAGAATCGATTTGAAGCAGGCGGGTTTTTGCATAGCCTGCGCGGGCGCGGCAGGGGTCAAGTAGGGGTAGGGCTTGCCCTACCCTCGTCAATGACCGCACATCGGTCAGGGGACGGCGAGCCGTCCCCATACAGACGAATTATGGTTTACGATCCGCGGCTACATCATCGACGGTCCATTCGTTTGCGCGGGTATGATTACGCCGGGGGCGGTGCGTATTTCATCACCATCTGTACCGAGGCCAAGAAGTGTCTGTTCGGCGAAATCATCGGGGGCGAGATGTTTTTGAACGAGGCGGGGCGGCTTGTGCAGAAGACTTGGGACTCATTGCCCGGGCGGTTCAGGGCGCTGGTCCTGGATGCGTTCCAAATCATGCCCAACCATCTGCATGGAGTATTTGTGTTGCCGGGGCCGGGCCTAGAACCCGCTCTGGCTAAGGCAACCGGTGCACCCGTTATTCAACCATATGAAGATCGTAGGGGCAGGGCTTGCCCTACCCTCGTCGGTGGTCGGCACGGCCGGCAGGGGGCGGCAAGCCGTCCACCTACGAGCGGGAATGCCACTTCGGGTCCCCCGCGTACCAGTATGGGTGAAGTGGTGGGAGCGTTCAAATCGATCTCCACTATTGCGGTCAATAAATTACTATCGCGCATGGGAACGCGCCTTCTGCATGAGAATTTTTATGAGCACATCGTTCGCGACGTGGACGAGTTGGAGATCATCCGGGATTACATCATTCATAACCCACAACGCTGGCTGGAAGATCCAGAAAACCCGGAATCACCAACGTACACGGATTGGATGTAGGGTCAGGGCCTGCCCGACCCTCGTCAATGACCGCACAACGGTCAGGGGACGGCAAGCCGTCCCCCTACAAAACGCTGCAGGGAGGAGTAGAATCATCTTTTGAGGTGCAACTGGGGGATTAAGGAAATTGGCAAGCTTCAGTCAGTTTCTTAACAGCGAGCAAAGCCGCATCGAAGGCTTGTCGGCAATCTCGGAGCCCCTGCAACAGCCGGAGGAAGTCTTTCGGACTGCCGAGAGGGGAACGGGCCTCGTTGCCGAAGAGGCAGCCTCTCTGTTTGCGGCCGCGCGCGATCAAAAGCGTCGAATTGAAATCCAGGCAGCAGCGAACCGGGTGCGCGCGCGTTTTGCGGCGCCAAGCGTTGAATTCGTCATCCCCGTCTATTTGACAAGCTACTGCCAGAACGAATGCTTGTATTGCGGCTATCGGCACAGCAATTCCATCGCCGAGCGAGTCCGGCTCAACCCTGAAGACTTTGAAAAACAATTGGACCTGATTCTCTCCTGGGGTCACCGGCAGATCGAATTGGTGCTCTCCGATGACCCTGAATTCGGCCCGGAAACGGTGGCGCGCTACGTTGCCGCCACACGCCGGAAACTCGAAGCCCTGGGCGGCGGAGTGGTGGCTCTGTGCTCCCCTGTTTACCAGCAAGAGGATTACGTCCGCTTGCGCGACGCCGGGTTGAATTGGGTGGTCGAGTGGCAGGAGACTTACCATCGCCCGCATTTCGACCGCTGGCACTTTGCGGGCTCGCCCAAGCGGAACTATGAGTCTCGCCTGGATCTCTGGGATCGCGTTATCGCCG
>JBEKVC010000096.1:0-6470 GCA_049514395.1 Terriglobia bacterium | reverse complement strand
GAGCAAACTCGCAATGGAAGGCGTCGCTAGGCCTCCACAAGCGCCGAGTCTTGACCCTAGTTTTCCCCCATTATTCGAACCGGAGCGTTCCTAAGAAGGCGCACAAGCTTACCTGAAACGACTCAGCTTACTTCCTCAATATAGCACGAAACGATCCCCGTGCCAACCGCTCTTAGGCCTCCTCTTGAAGCGCCGCTACAATGCCCCCACCCTTGCGAAACCGAACTCGATCAGCCACGCAAGTTAGCGAGAAGGAGCACGGTCGTTGAGAATCAGCGAAGGGGTTGTCCTGCTCCATAGGGCCTGCCACCCAAGCCTCCCCCTACTTGAACTCGTGCAGTTTTCTCTTTATCTATTCGAGCAGGCGGGCAATCTCATCTCTGCCGGGAACCCGAAGCTGCCTTACGCGGTCCTTCTCGACCACTTGGATGCCCTCGGCGGCTTCCCTGACCTCGCCGATGACGGCGGCTCTTACACCATGGCGAGTGTAAGCGCGAAGCAGCTTCGGGGTCGAGTTCGCACTCGCGACCACCAGCAATGCACCCGATGCAATCAATGCAAAGGGATCGAATCCCAGGATTTCGCTGAAACTGCGTGTCTCCTCGAGAACGGGGACCTTATCTTTCCAGATGCGCAACCCCACGCCGCCAGCCTTTGCGAGTTCGTACAACCCTGAGCTCAGTCCGCCCTCGGTCGGGTCGTGCATGGCGTGGATTTCACCATGTCGTTGCGCGAGCAATGCGTCCCGGACTACGCTAATCCCGGGACGGAAGAGCAACCGCTCAGCATGGCGCAGAGTTTTCATCGGCAGTTTCCGGGCAAGGGTAAGACGCTTTTCCCTTGCCAGGATGGCCGTGCCCTCGATCGCAATGCCACGAGTGAGCAACACAAGGTCTCCCGGCTGCTGGCTTTCCTTTCGAACTAGCTTCGATTTGCCGACCTCCCCTAGCATCTGACCAACCATAATTGGACGGTCGATGCCACGGGTGATCTCTGTGTGACCGCCACAGAGTGTCACGCCCAACTCCCGGCAGGCACGAAGCGTCTCCCTAAAGATCTTGCGGACCAGTGGCAACGACGTGGCTTTTTCAGGAAGCAGTAAAGTCGCCAGGAACCAGAGCGGACGCGCTCCCAGAGTGGCGACATCATTGCCATTAACGTTAACCGCGTACCAACCGAGGCGCTCCGAGGTAAAGGTAATTGGGTCTGTTTTCGCCACAAGGTATTTTGCGCCAAGGTCGATTACGGCGGCATCCTCGCCGAAGCGCGGGCCCAGAACGACTCGGGATCGTTTTGACACTCGGCACTGGGCCAATAGAGCCTGGAGAATGCGCGGGGGCAATTTCCCAACTGGAAATCCCTTCATAGTGTGGTGAGTATAACTCTCTTGTAGGGCTTGCCAAAAGACTTCCTGCCGGGGTAATCTCCTCCCTTCCTGTCAGGCGCGAGTAAGCCCCGTCATGCGCACTTCGCTGACACAGGGGACAATGCCGAAATGAAGATTAAAAAGGCGACCAAGAAATACGAAACATGGCTGGCCAAGCGCCTAACTCTCGTCCGGGCGGACCTGGCGTTGAAGCACTCCTGGATGGCGGAGGCGCCGTTCCCCTTCTTCTTGCGCGCGACATTCTATCGTTGGGCTCAAGTGTGGCCAGACATCTGTCCGGACCTTACGAAGGCACCTCGAGTTCTGGCTGTAGGCGATCTTCACGTGGAGAATTTCGGGACGTGGCGCGACGTCGAAGGGCGCCTGATCTGGGGCGTGAACGATTTCGACGAGGCCTTTCCGATGGCCTACACCAACGACCTCGTCAGGCTCGCGGTGAGCGCACACCTAGCCATTGCTGCCAGCCAGTTGGCGCTGACCACGCAAGCCGCGTGCAAGAGTATTCTGAGCGGTTACCACGAAGGTCTCGAAGAAGGCGGCAAGCCATTCGTTCTGGAGGAGAATGACAAGTGGCTGCGCGAAGCTGTCACCGGCGAACTCCGCGACCCTGTTCACTTTTGGGGAAAGATGAATGCCTTACCCACGGTCCGGGGCGAAATCCCTAATAGTGCCAGGAAAGCCCTCGAGGAATTGTTGCCGGAACGAGGATTGATTTATCGCGTTGCCCATCGGGTGGCAGGGCTGGGGAGCCTTGGGCGGGAACGTTACGTGGCGATCGCAGACTGGGGAGGAGGAAGGGTCGCTCGCGAGGCGAAGGCGATGCTGCCTTCGGCGTGTGTTTGGGCAAATGAAGGTAAAGGCCCGCAGAAGATATTTTATGAGGATATCATCACTAAAGCGGCGCGGGTTCTTGACCCCTTTGTGCATCTGCGTGGTAGGTGGATCGTGCGCCGGCTATCACCCCATTGTTGCCGCATCGAACTGGCCGCCCTGCCTGAGAAGCGAGATGAGCAGCGGTTGCTCCACGCCATGGGTTTCGAGACCGCAAATATCCACCTCGGGAGCAAGGAGGCGATCAAGGCCGTTCGGCGCGACCTGGGTAGACGCAAGCCGGACTGGCTGCCGGATGCCGTTCATCAAATGACCAAGGCCATTTTGAAGGATTGGGAAGAATGGAAGAAGGCATAGAGAAAACCAGAAAGCAGAAACTAGAAATCAGAAACTGGAAATTGCAAACTGGCAATCTTATTTTCCAGTTTCTGATTTCCAGGTTCTAATTTCCTTTTATTACTTCAAGACGAGAACGGATGCGCTTCAAGCCGAATTCGAAAGTTGGGAGCCGCCGGTCGAGCCGAATCAGTTGATTAGAGGCCCGTTTGACGCAGATACCGGAGGAACAAAATGGTGCGGGGTCGGGCGTAGGGGCATCCGCCGAGGCGGACGCTGTGCCCCTACAAGATGTACGTCGCACCCACGCTAACTTCCGAATTCGGGTTCAAGCAACGGGCTGAGTGAAATAGGGAGCATACTTGCGAGGATGAGCCTTTTTCTCGCGGTAGGATCGGGCGAGTTCGAGGTAGATGCCCAAGTCACGGTCGAGGTCGGACTGCGTGCCATCGAAATAGAAATTGCGAATGGGGATGCCCCCGTACTCCTTGCTGAGCTTGGGATAGATGGCCTCGCTCACAATTCCGTTCATGCACGTGAAGGGACTGATATCAATGACGCCGTCGGCCCCGTGAAGGGCATGATAAGCCGCCATCCCCACGCTCAGGACCATCTCACCCTGCGCCCCACAGACCGGCAAATAGGGCCAGGCCAGTTCTATAATCTCCTCGACTTCCGGCTCCTCGTAACCCACGAAGTCCTCATGGAACGGGGCGATCAGAGTGTGCTCATCGGAATGCTGGATGTACGAGCGCAAGCGCGCCTTCAACATATCCAGAGAAATGACCCGTCCGCGCAGACGAAGCTTTCGTTCCTGCTCAGTGTTGGTGTAGGCCACCCATTCAGCAATGTGGCTCAGGGAGCACTCGGCCCCATAGCTTTCCAGCTTGCGTATCAAGTCTTCATTGGAGAAGGTATTCAGGCGGCAGAAGATCTCTCCCACCACGCCAATCAGTGGAGTTTCTGAATCGTAGTGGGCCGGGATACGCCGGAACCTCTCGCGCGCCCGGATCATCGACTCGACCAGGGACAGGAGCTGGCAGTCCATTTCCGCGCAACTTGCGTCCAGTGTTTGGCACAAGTCTTGGAGGGACACCTGGAAGACGCGGTCCGAGGCGCCTGGGCTTTTCTCATAGGGACGGGTCTTAAGCAAGGCACGGTGGAGCGTGTCTGCCGCGACCAGCGCCCGCCAACCGACCCGCAGGAAGGCGTTGGTAATGTCGCCCAGATCAGCGTAGCCATTCTGGCTGGTGGGCGACAGGATCTGGACGTCGCCGTAACCAGCCTGGCGCAGGATTTTCTTCAGGAAAGGGGCGTACTGGCCGAACCGGCACGGACCCTCGGCGGTAGGCATGAAGAACGCCGCGCGCGCCGGCCTGAAGCCCGGCATTTCGATGACTCGGAGGAAATCGCCCACCGTAATCTTGGCTGGGTAGCACTCGTCGCCGGTCGTATACTTGCTTCCCAGTTCGCGTGTCCGCTCGTTGGAGGGCGGGGTGGGCTGCGCTTCAATGCCCAGCCAGCGAAAAACTGCCGCGAAGGCCTCCGAACTGCCTTCCGCCATGGTGGGGATGTAAACCGTCTTGCCCGCCAGGGGATGCCCGGTGCTGATGCGACGGCTTACATGACGGTGGTCGAAGAGGGGCATCGCAGAAATCCTTTGCTATCCAGATAGGCTTCGCAGCGGGTGATAAACCCGGCGTCGTTCGAGTGGCCGTCGAACTGGAGCACCAGCGAGGGCTTGCCGGCGGCATCGTCGAGGAACGACTTGATATAGGAGTCCGGGCCACACTTGAAGTTCGAGATGTAGACCAGGTGCAGGTTGGGGTGGCGGCGAGTCAATTGCGCCGCCGCCAGAATCTGCCGCCCGGAGTTCCAGTACATATTCGCGTTGACCTCGGTGATGTCTTCGAAGTCCAGGGGAAGGAAATCCATGGGCAGAACATTGACCCCATAAAGCGCGCGCAGCTTGCGCAGGATGTCGCAGTTGACACTACGGTCGTAGAGGTTGTAAGGACGCCCCACCAGCACCAACGCCGGCTCGCCGCTCTCCTTGAGCTGGGCCAGGGCCTGAGCGCCTGCCTCCAGCACGGCCTCCGTAAAGGCTCCCTGGGCGGCGTAGCCCGCCGTCACCGCGCGATCGCTCTGCTGGCGCGAAATGCCGAGTGATCGAGCAAATTCCGCCAGTTCCTTCTCGACGTGCTTCCGCCCGAAGCGGAAATGCACGGTAGGGATCAGCAACTTGGTGTGCGCGCTCTCCACTTGCGGCGCCGCGCGTACGACAAAGGGGAGCGTCTGATTCCAGGGGCAGAGGTGCGAATCCACGCCGCTCGGCGGAGCTTCGGCGTTGACGACGTTGGGCAGCAGCAGGTAGTCCACCCCTTTGTCCAGCAAGTCCAGGACGTGCCCGTGCGCTACCTGTACCGGGAAGCAAGGCTGCGCCACGGCCAACTCCTCACCCCGGGTGGAGATTTTCCGGTCTGTCGTGGCGGAGAGCACCACGTCGAATTGCAGTTCCTGGAAGTAGGCGCACCAGAAGGGGAAGCGGTCGTAGTAGAACATGGTGCGTGGGATGCCCACGCTAGGCCTCGAACCTCGGGCGGGCAGCAGAACTTCTTCCAGCAGCTTGTCACGGTAGTCGAGCAGATCCTCGAGGATGGGCTTGCGGTCGGAACGCGCCCGCTTGCGGAACTTGTCAGAGCACTGGTCCCCCCAGTAGGTGCGTTCTCCCTCGATGGTGAACTCTTTCATGTCGCAGTAATTCGAGCAGGCGCGACAGACAAAGTCCCGCGCGGTGAACTGCACCCGGTAGAGGTCGTAGCCCCGGAAACGGCTGGGGCGGTCAGCGCCCTTCATGCGGTCACGCGCAATGAGCGCCATGCCGATGGCCCCGATCACGCCGTTATGCGGCGGGACAACAATCCGCTTGCCGAGGACTTGGGAGAAGGCGGCCGCCACGGCGTCGTTGTAAGCGGTTCCCCCCTGGAAGAAGATGACGTCGCCGATCTTCCTTCCACGCACCACGCGGTTCAGGTAGTTCAAGGCCACGGAATAAGCCAGGCCCGCCGCGAGATCCCCTACCTCCGCGCCCTTCAGCAGCAGCCCCGTGACGTCGCGCTCCATGAAGACCGTGCAACGTTCACCCAGCCGTGCGGGATTGGCGGAGGCCAACGCCAGGCGCGCGAATTCCTCCTTGATGGAAATCCCCAGCTTCTCGGCTTGCTCTTCCAGGAACGAGCCGGTGCCGGCGGCGCAGGCTTCGTTCATGGTGAAGTCCACCACCACGCCCTTCTCAATGCGGATGAACTTCGAGTCCTGCCCGCCGATTTCGAAGATAGTATCCACCGGCTCCATGCCCATTTGCTGGCAGACGTGCATGGCCCCGGTCTTGTGGGCGGTGATCTCGTCGTTTACCGTGTCGGCGCCCACCAGTTCGCCGATCAGCTCGCGGCCGGAACCCGTGGTCCCCACGCCACGAATGTCGAGCCAGGTCCCGAGTTCGGCCTCGATCTCCTTGAGCCCCCGGTCAACCACCTCGATGGGCCGCCCCTGCGTGGGCAGGTAGATTTCCTTCAGAAGATTGCCTGCCGCATCGGTAACCACCAAGTTGGTGCTCACCGAGCCGATATCGATTCCCAGGTACGCTTCGATCCTGTCTGAAATCTGAGATTTCAAATTTGCTGTTTCCGCAAGCGGGTGGTGGTCCGGTATGGCGTTCCCGCCATCTCCGTTCGGGCCAGCCACCGGTGGCCTTACGTTCTCCGCTCGGTCCCGCAACAGGAGCACGTCTTTCATGGAGAGCGCTTCCGTGCAGGCAAAACTCTTCTTGGCGGCCTCATGCTGCCGCAGTTGATGAATGCGCTTGAACGACCGTTTGCGCCATTCCTCAGCCTCCAGCATGGCTGCGCCCAGCGCC
>JBEKVC010000095.1:0-6728 GCA_049514395.1 Terriglobia bacterium | reverse complement strand
CGTCTACGATATTGACGACCTAGGACAAGTGGTGGAGGCCAACAAGAAACAGCGCGAACGCGAGGCCGTTTGGGCCGAGGAGATTGTCCAGGAGGAAGTCCAGAAAACTATGCGCCGACTCGCCTCGCGTGACCTCGTGCCCACCATCGTGGCGCTCGAAGACCGGCTGAATGCCATCCGCGAGGGTGAAATGGAACGCTACAACACCCGGCTGGGCAATCTGACGCCGGAGCAACGTCAGGCCGTGGACGCCCTCACCCGCGGCATCATGAACAAGATCCTGCACGGGCCCATCACCGAGCTCAAAAGTGGGGCCGGCCAGCCGGAACAAGTGGCGCTCGTCAGGCTCGTCCGGAAGATCTTTGGCCTGGCAAACTGAAAGGGCAGTGACAAGTGACGAGTGACAAGTGACAGGCTTTGTGTTCCTGCTCGTCACTTGTCACTCGTCACTTGTTGGAGTCATCGGGGATTGTGGAATCGTGAACATCGTCATCAGTTCGCGCGGCAGCCAACTGGCGCTCTGGCAAGCCAACTGGGTGAAGGGCCAGCTCACTGCTGCCGGCCACGAGATCGCCATTGAAATCATCCGGACTACCGGCGACAAGCTGCAAAGCTTTCCGCCCGAGCAACCCCTCCCCGCCTCTATTGCCCAGAGCATCGCCGATGCGGGAACGAAGGGATTGTTCATCAAGGAAATCGAGGCTGCACTGCTGGCAGGCAAAGCGGACCTGGCGGTGCACAGCCTCAAAGACCTGCCGACCATTTTGCCGGAAGGCCTGATTTTGGCTGCGGTGCCGCCCCGTGAAGATGCGCGCGACGTGTTCGTTTCTGCGAGCGGAAAACCTTTCGAGCAGCTCCCGGCGGGCGCGCGCGTGGGCACCAGCAGCCTGCGCCGGCAGACACAGCTCAGGAGGCTTCGGCCGGACCTGGAACTTATCCCCATGCGCGGCAATCTGGACACACGGCTACGCAAGCTGGAACGCGGCGATTGCGAGGCGCTGGTTCTGGCGGCAGCGGGCGTGCACCGACTTGGCCTGCGGGGGCACATCACCGGCTATTTCAGCTTCGACCAAATCTGCCCCGCCGTCGGGCAAGGCGCGCTGGCTATCGAAATTCGGTGGGACGATGCGGAACTGGAACGCGCGGTGACGCCGCTCGATGATCCGGCCACACACCTCGCCGTCCGCGCCGAACGTGCTATGCTGCGGCGTCTGGGAGGAGGTTGCCAGGTCCCCATCGCGGCCCACGCGAGTTTCGAGGATGGTCAGTTGCGCCTGCGTGGCATCGTGGCCAGCCTGGACGGCAGCCGTTTGATTCGAGCCGTCGCGGCTGGCTCGGAGAAAGACCCTGAAAGCCTCGGCGCGGCGGTGGCTGAGGATTTGCTCGAGGGGGGCGCAAGCGAGATTTTGGAATCCATAAAGTGAATCGTCGGCAATCCGAGGGCGCTTGTCGGCAGTAGGTGGTCAGCGGCCCGTCGTTGTGGGTGAAGTGGTGAGCCTTCCCGAACAGCTTAATTGCTGCGAGCGCCTGCCGCTTTTCGGCAGGCGTATCGCGATTACCCGCACCCGCGAGCAGGCCGGCGCGTTAAGAGAGCATTTAACGGCGCTGGGCGCAGAAGTGATCGAGATCCCCACCCTTGAAATCCGTGACCCGGCCTCATGGGAGCCCCTCGATTCGGCCATCCGGCGCCTCGAGGAGTTCGATGTCCTGCTCCTGACCTCCGCCAACGGGGCGCGCAATTTCCTGCGGCGGCTGGAAGCTTGCGGGCGCGGTGCGCGCGATCTGAAAGGCTTGATTATCGGCGCCATCGGCCCTGCGACAGCAGAGGAGTTCGTAAAAAGCGGGGTGAAAGTTGACCTGACGCCGCGCGCCTACGTGGCCGAGGGTCTGCTTGAAGCCCTCGGCGATCGCGGCCTGCACGGCAAAGCGTTCCTGATCCCGCGCGCCAAAGTCGCTCGCGACGTCGTGCCGCGCGTCCTAATGGAAAAGGGCGGGCGCGTGGAAGTCGTCGAAGCTTATGAAACCGTTGTTCCTCAACTCCCCGTTGGGGAATTGCAGCGCCTCCTTACCCCGCCCCCGGATGTCATTACCTTCACCAGCTCATCAACCGCCAGCAATTTCGCCAAGCTGGCGGGCGAAAACGAAGTCGCCGAATTGTTGCGCGCAGTCGCCATCGCCTCAATTGGCCCGATCACCTCGCAAACGATCAGGGACCTGGGACTCACTGTGACGATTGAAGCAAAGCAGTCTACGATTCCAGGGCTGGTCAGGGCCATCGAAAGGCATTTCAGGGGCCAGACGCCAGGGGAATGATGAGAAGACAGGAGTCAGAAGTCACCAGGCGCGGGCCTGGGGCGAAAGGAGAAAGTCTGAATCCGCAAACAAACTCAAGGTAGAATATCAGCTTTGGGACGAGAAATTTTAGAGGAGAAGCAATGGCTATTCCACGGATTGACCAAGTTAGAATCGGCGAGTTCTGTAAGAAATGGAAGGTTGCAGAATTTGCGATTTTCGGCTCTGCCCTGCGCCCCGACTTCGGGCCTGACAGCGATGTTGACGTGCTCGTCACTTTCAAGCCTGATTCGAAACGGAGCCTGTTTGACTTGGTCCAAATGGAGGAAGAACTGAAAGGAATGTTTGGCCGCGAGGTTGACCTCGTTTCCCGGCAGGGAATTGAGGCCAGCCGGAACTACCTTCGCCGCAAGGCCATCCTGGGTTCAGCAAAGGTTCTCTATGCCGCGTGATACAGGGTATTTGCTCGATATCCTTGAAGCAGCACGACTCGCCTCGGGCTATGTTCTGGGCAAGACGAAAGAAGAATTCCTTCGCGATAGCCAGTGTCAGGATGCAGTGATTCGACGCCTTGAGATTATCGGAGAAGCAGCGCGCCGGATTTCAGAACCGACACGAGCAAAGATTTCGCAAATCCCATGGGCGGCGATGATCGGAATGCGAAACCTGATGATCCATGAATATGACGACGTTGATTTGCAAGTCGTCTGGGATACCGTCCAAGAACATCTTCCAAACTTGATCCAGGCCATCGAGCCGCTGGTGCCGCCACCCGAGAGTTGAAGGCTGAGTCAGGGTTATCGGCCGCGATGGAATCCCTGGATTGTCTTACAAATCTGCAGCACATCGGGATCCAGGAATACGAAGCAAGCGTCGGGAGGCCAGTGACGAAATCAGCCGAGGTGGTGATTGTGGGTGGAGGGATTGTCGGGTCGAGCATTGCCTATCACCTGACGGACCAGGGTTGCAGCAACGTGCTGGTGCTGGAGCGCGAGGCGCACCAGGGGCTCGGCTCGACAGGCAAGAGCATGGGCGGCGTGCGGGCGCAGTTCGCCACCAAGGTCAATATCCAAATGTCGCTTTACTCGATTCCCTTCCTTGCGAGGTTTGAAGAACTGACTGGGCACCCGTCGGGTTACAGGCCGCAGGGCTACTTGTTTGTGGCAAGCAGCAAGGGGCACCTCGAGTACCTGCGGGCGAACCAGGCGCGGCAGGTGGAGTTAGGTTTCGAGCAGGCTGAGTTGCTCAAGCCGGAGGACGTGTTGCGTATCGTGCCGCAACTGCGGGCGGACGACGTGGTGGGCGGGAGTTTTTGCTCGACGGACGGCTTCGTGGACCCCTATAGCGTGATGAACGGATTCGCGGCGCGGGCTGTGGAGCGCGGGGCGCGAATCGAAAAAGGCGTGGAGGTCACCGCCATCCTGTGGGATGACAGCGGAGTGGTTGGCGTTGAAACCACGCGCGGGCGCGTGCAGACGCGGACGGTGGTGAACGCCGCCGGGCCCTGGGCTGCGCAGGTGGCGCGCATGGCGTGCGTGCAGTTGCCCGTCGAACCCCTGCGCCGCATGCTCGTGCCCACGGAACCTTTCCCGCAGATCGCACACCAGGCGCCCATGACCATCGATATGGCGACGGGTTTCCACTTCCGCCCGGAGGGACTGGGCCTGCTGCTGGCGTGGAATGATCCGGAGGAGAAGCCGGGATTCAAAACTACTTTCGATTCGGCATTCGTGGAGAAGATCCTGATGTGTGCGGTGAAGCGAGTGCCGTGCTTCGAGGACCTCCAGGTGAATCCCGCGCGCGGCTGGGCCGGCCTCTACGAGATGACGCCCGATCACCACGCGATCCTCGGGCCGGTTCCCCAGGTGCCCGGCCTTTTCCTCGCCAATGGCTTCAGCGGCCACGGCGTCATGCACTCGCCGGCGAGCGGAAAGATCCTGGCGGACCTGATTCTGAACGGAACGTCGAGCCTCGTGGATACGCGCGCTCTTAGTGTCGAGCGTTTTGCCGAAGGGCGGTTGATCGAGGAATCGGTGGTGCTTTAGGCTCCAGCGACAAATGACAAGCAGGAGCCACCCGCTAAAGGTTGAGCAACTCGCGGAGCTTGCGGGTTTGGGCTCGGGAGACAGGGATTTCCGTCTGCTTGCGATCCTGCATCTTGAGTTGATAGGAACTCTTGAACCAGGGGACGACTTCCTTGATGTGGTTCACGTTAACCAGGTAGGAGCGGTGGACTCGCCAGAAAACCTTGGGATCGAGGTTGCCCTGCAGTTCTTCCACCGTGCGGAAGTTGGATTGGCCTTCGAGATCACGCGTGACAATGCTGATGACCCCGTCCTCGATGCTGGCGAAGATGATTTCCTCGGAATCGACCAGGAACAAGCGTCCCTGGCTTTTCACTACCAGCTTGTTCTTCTGTGCCGCAGGGCGCTCTTCCATCATTTGCACCAGGCGGTCGAGCTTGTCATGGGTTGACGCCGCTGTCTCGCTCATGTGGCGCAGCTTGGCGACGGCCTTCTCCAGTCGCGGCTTGGCGATGGGCTTCAACAAATAGTCCAGGGCGTTCACCTCGAAGGCCTGCACGGCGTAGTTATCATAGGCTGTGGCGAAGACAAAGTAAGGAAGACGGACCTTCTTTTCGAGCAGCTTCTTGATGACCCCGAAACCATCCAGGCCGGGCATCTGGACGTCAAGAAAAGTAACCTGAGGATTCAACTCGCGGATCAGGTTCACGGCTTCCACGCCGTTCTTCCCTTGCCCAACGACTTCCACCTCTGGAAACTCCTTCAGGAGGAACGCCAATTCGTCGCGAGCGGGCTGTTCGTCGTCCACAATCAAAGCCGCAATCTTCATAAAACACAATTTACTCCTGCAAGCACCATGACTACAAGCGCCACGGTGGCGCTCCGCCCTCTCAATGCGCCCATTATACCCAACCTTTTGCCCGTTGGGGCCCAGAAAAACAAGGGGGGAGGGCAGACGTGGGTCGAATTTGAAGATTCGCAGTGTAGCGACAACGCACGCGCTTTGTGCTAGCATTGCCGCTGTCGACAAGTCCTACGTTCGCTGTGGCAATCGCCCGCACAGGCGATAAGCCGCAACAAATTTCGATAAAGACCCGGTGAGGTGCGAGTATGAAATGTTGGACTGTTTTCGCGCTCGTTCTGGGGGGTGCCTTCGTACTTTCTCTCGGCTCGTTGCAACTCTCTGCCCAAGTTTGCAGTGACGATGAAGGAATGGTTAACTATTACAGGAAGAATGTGACGGACCTGGTGGAGACCGTTAAGAAGGAGAGTCTTCAGGATTTCGAAAAGGCTTTTCACCAAAAGGTCATGATGACCCACCTTTCGCTCTTCGGCGGCACGGTGGACAGGTTGCTCGATTGTCTGCAAAAACTCGCCAGCGACCCTGCCGCCCTGAAAGAGGATGCCGATGCTGCGAAAGGCAAAATCGACGCTTACAAAAAGCTCAAGGATAAGATAAAGCAGGACCGCGATGCGCTCAAGGCTGTGCAAACAGGAAAGGATGGCAAAGCCCTTATCGAGAAATTCGCTTTCACTGGTTGAGGGCGCTAATTCGAGCCTCGGGTTCGTGCTCTTCGCGGACCGCCCTTGCGAACTGGCCAGAGGGTTACATCTGCGGTCTCTGCACGGCTCTCTCACCCTGTCTGAGTAAACCAAAGACGGAGGATGTTTTTCGTGCCT
This sequence comes from Terriglobia bacterium, assembly GCA_049514395.1. Lineage (GTDB taxonomy): Bacteria > Acidobacteriota > Terriglobia > UBA7540 > UBA7540 > CAVROP01. Next base: position 732 of record JBEKVC010000095.1, on the reverse strand, counting down.
AAGCGGCTTCATGTCCTCAAAAGCACAGAAATCTACAGAGGCAGGCTTATCCGATTGAAAGTTGACCGCATCATCGAGCCGGGCGGTGTCAGGGCGGAGCGGGAAGTAGTTCACCACGCGGGCTCGGTGGTGATTCTGGCCCATTCGAACGATGGCCGCATTGTACTGGTGAGGCAGTACCGGTATGCCGTGAAACAATCTCTCTGGGAATTGATCGCCGGGGGTCTCGAACCTGGAGAAAGACCCCTCGCTGCCGCGCGGCGCGAACTCTTGGAAGAAACCGGCTATCGCGCTAAGAAACTCCGATTCTTATTCGACTTTTTCCCCAGCCCAGGGATACTCACGGAGAAGATGTTCCTGGTTGAAGCGACTGAACTCACACGGTCAAAAGCTCAACCCGACCCCGACGAGCGGATCGAGGTTGGGCATTTCACGCCGGTGCAGGTTATGAGGATGATTAAGTCCAGGCGCATTCGCGACGCCAAGACTCTGGTAGGACTCTTCTGGTTACTTCTTACCGAATCAACTCACGACTAATTCGTAATATTTCGCAAGGACTTGGGCAGCAACATTTTCCTTGACAAGCCTGCCCTGCAAAATATATGACTAAGCGGTAAGGAGTCAGCAAGGTGTCTCGCCGGGAACGTGTGCGTAGAGGGTAGCCGAGGTCCTGTGGGATTCTCGGCTTTTTCTGTTCTTGGACGCGCCGACGCGGCGGTAACCGCAAAGACC
>JBEKVC010000094.1:0-6874 GCA_049514395.1 Terriglobia bacterium | reverse complement strand
CCAGGATCCCGACATCATCATGATCGGTGAAATCCGGGATCTTGAGACCGCCGAGATTGCCATGCGCGCGGCGCTCACCGGCCACCTGGTCTTCAGCACCTTGCACACCAATGACGCTCCCAGCGCGATCACGCGCCTGACGGATATGGGGGTCGAACACTATCTGGTTTCATCTTCCTTGGTTGCCGTCCTCGCTCAACGGCTGGTGCGCGTATTGTGTCCGGACTGCAGGAAGCCGTACGCGGCGGATGGCGACGAGCTTCGGAGAGCGGGTTGGGAAGGCGCGAGTGGTCCTTTAACGCTTTACCGCGCGGAAGGATGCGCGCATTGCGCTCATACCGGCTTCGTCGGGCGGGTGGGAATCTTTGAATTCATGGAGCTGGACGAAGGAATTCGGCGGGAGATCGTGGCTCGCGCCGACGCCAGTACCTTGCGGGCGACGGCGCGCAAGCAAGGTATGCGTAGCCTGAAAGAGGACGGGTGGCTGAAGATTGCCTCGGGGCAGACGACGGTGGAAGAAGTGTGGCGCGTTACGCAGGAGGTTTAGCGGGAAGAAGTAGTCAGTTGTCCCGCCGCGGCGGGTCAGTGGTCAGTTGACACCGGGATTTTCGATTGTCGATTTTCCACTCGTCAATTTTCAATCGTCAATCGCCAATTCTCTGCTTCCAGGTGTGTGGATATGCCGGAGTTTTCCTACAGGGCGATCAAAGGAAGCGGCGAGCTGGTCCAGGGGACGCTGGTGGCGGAGACCGAGCCGGCTTTGCTGGCGCAACTCCGCCGCATGGGATGCATGCCCATCCACGTGAGTGCGAATGACGGCTCGCGGGGCGCAGGTTGGGCACGGCTCACACGCCGGGGCTTGTCTTCACAGGATCGCTTGGTTTTCGCCCGGCAGCTCGCCACGCTGGTGCGGGCCGGCATCCCGCTCGACCGCAGCCTCTCGCTCTGCCGTGACTTGGCGGAGAAGCCGGCGCTGCGGGGAGTCATCGACGGTACGCTCAAGGAATTGCGTGGCGGACAGTCGTTGGCCCACAGCCTGGCCGCCAACGAGCACTTCTTTCCGCCCCTGTATGTCGCCATGGTGCGGGCCGGGGAAGCCAGCGGCACCCTTCCGGCAGTCCTGGATCGCCTGGTGGAGTTTGAGGAGTTCAGCGCCGAGCTTCGAGGCTATCTGCTTTCAGCTCTCATCTATCCCACCCTTTTGCTCGCCGTGGGTGGTGTGGCGATCGCTTTCTTGCTGGGGTTTGTGGTGCCGCGCTTCGCGCAGATCTTTGAAGAGGCGGGGAAGGAGCTGCCCTTGCCAACCCAGATCTTAATGGACGTTTCCATGGCCTTTCGCAACTACGGCTGGCTGGCAGCCCTGATCATCGCCCTCGCCTTATTCCTCGGTGGTCGCTGGGTACGGACCGAGCCCGGCCGGCTGCGCTGGGACGAGTGGCGTCTGAGGGCGCCCTTGCTGGGAGACGTCAGCCTGAAACTCGAAATCGCCCGCTTTGCCAAGACCATGGGAACCTTGCTGGCCCAGTCGGTCCCGATTATCTCGGCGCTGCGCCTTACCCGTGAGGTCTTGAGTAATCGCCGCGTGGCCGCTGCCGTCGAGCCACTCATTCAGGGTGTCAAGCGAGGCCAGGGGCTGGCGACCCCGCTGGCCGAAACCGGCCTGTTTCCGGTGCTCGCCGTGCAATTGATGACTCTGGGAGAGCAGACTGGAAAGCTGGACTCCATGCTGCTCGAGCTGGCCGCCATTTACGACCGGGAGGTCCGCGTGGCCACCAAGCGCTTGGTGGCGCTGGTCGAGCCGGCCGTGATTCTGGCCATGGGCTTGGTTGTCGGAACCATTGTGATTTCCACTCTGCTGGCGATTGTCAGCATCAACGAGGTACCTTTCTAATGCGCCGACCAACTAAAGAGAGAAAGCATTTATCCGGACAGGAATCTATGCAGGGTTTCACCTTGATCGAATTGATCGTGGTGGTTCTGATCCTCGGTCTGCTTGCCGGTCTGGTAGTTCCCCGCTTGTTCAAGCATGCAACGCAGGCCAAGATCACCGTGGCGAAGGCGCAGATCGCTGCCTTCCAGACGGCGCTCGGGGCCTACAAACTGGATACGGGCAATTTCCCCAGCACGGACCAGGGTTTGCAGGCGCTGCGGACGCTCCCCCCGGGCGTCAACAATTGGACCGGTCCCTACCTACCCAAGGACATCCCCATGGACCCTTGGGGTCGGCCCTATATCTACAAGTATCCTGGGGAACATGGCGATGAGCCGGACATCATCAGTTATGGAGCCGACGGGCAACCGGGCGGCGAGGGAGAGAATGCGGATATCCTCAGTTGGAAATGAAGGGCGTCACCGCCGGTGGCAGGAAGCCGGCGTGACGCTTCTCGAGCTGGTGATCGTCCTGGCTATTCTCTCACTGGCAGTGTCGCTGGTCGCTCCGCGTTTTGGCAACTGGAGCGATGAATGGACGCTGAGGAGCGCGGCAGAGCAGGTTGCGCAGACGGTCCGCTACGCCCGGACGCGCGCCCTTTTTGAGCAGAGCTATTACGTGGTGGAAATCGAGCCGGGAACGCGCTTGGTGCGGGTTTTCAATCCCGCCTCCGGTTTTGCGCGGGGGTTTACACTTCCCCGGGGCGTGAAGGTAGATGACGGCGAGGATCCCTCGCCTCCGGTCGTACGACTCCTGCTTCCACCGTCTGGGGTGGTGGAAGAGAGGAACCTGTGGCTCAGTAACCGCCGGGGAAGCAAATTCAGGGTCCATATGGATTTTTTGCTCGGTGCTCCGGCCATCGAGGCCGTTAAACAAGGAGTACGCTAAGTGCAGAGGATTATCCAACGTCATCGTGGGCCGCGCGAGGCCGGTGTCAGCCTCCTGGAAGTTCTGATGGCGATCTCGCTTCTGGGAATCAGCTTTGCCACCATTTTCTCCGGTCTTTCTGCGGCTCTTCGCACCACTGACCGCCTGGACCGTTTTGATCGGGCCAACGATTTTGCCGCAAGGAAGCTCAGCGAGCTGATCTTGGATCCCTCCCTGGCGGCCGACCAGGTGCGCTCCGGATTTTCTCCTTCCGGTATTGGGTGGCAGGCAAGAACCGAGTTGGTGGACACGAGACCGCTGTCCGATCCTAAGAAACCGGCTCAGTTGGTTCGAATCACATTGGAAGTTTCCTGGCGCACGCGTTCGGGCGGGCAGAGTGTGAGTCTGGAGACGCTTAAACTGTGCATTCCGGAGCCGCCACGCAGTCCGTGAGTTGGTGCGATCGTAACAGCAGGATTCAGCAAGACAGGATTCAGGAGGGCCGAAATCAGAAATCAGAAATTGGAAACTGGCTCTCGAGGTTGCCAGTTTCAAATTTCCAATTTCCTCTTTCCTGAATCTTCTTAGGAGAACCCATGGGGACTGACTCGAAAGGGTTCACGCTGTTCGAGGTACTGCTCAGTCTTACCCTGATCGGGTTCTTGATGGTCGCCTTGTTGGTCGGCCTCCGGGTGGCAAACCGGGCCTGGCGAACAGGAGAGGCGCGACTCCGGCGGGTACATGCGGAGGCGGAGAGGAATGCTTTCGTGGTTCAGCAGATCTCGTCGCTGGTTCCTTATCAGGTGACGGTTAATGATCCTAGTCTGCCGGGAACATTTACTGTCCTGCAGGCGAGCGCCACGTGTCTGCGCTTTGTCAGCTCTTATAGCAGCGTTTTTCGAAGCCGTTCGGGACTGGTGCTTGCTGAGTACGGCATCGTCGAGGCTTCTCCCGGAAACGTTGAGGTGGCGTTGCGTGAGACTCCTGTTGGGGATCATGAGATCCTTCTCCATAGGCTGATCCGGGGTGTTACGAACGATCCCGAAACAGGGGTCCCCGTGATCGACTACCAGCCGTTTTTAGGAAGAGTGACAGACCTGCCGTTGATGACGGGTCTAAGAGCCGCTTGGTTTGAATACTTGGATCTACACCCCGAGAAAGGCACCGATCCGGTTTGGCGGCTGGCTTGGAAGAGCAGGGAGGAGGCGCTTTACCCGGAGGCGATCCGGCTCCGCTGGGACAGTGGGAACCAGGAGGGGGAAGAGGTCATCCCCGTGCGAGCGAAGTTTATGCTGCAAACGACATTGGGACAATGACGTAGGATTCAGGAGCCAGGATTCAGGGGTCACAAATGCAAGGTTCAAGAGCCAGCATGCAGGCGCCAGGGAAAAACTACAAGCGCGCTTCCCTGAATCCTGAATCCCAAATCCTGAATCCTGCTTTTCCGAGTTTGGCTCTCACAAGGCGGACTGGCAAGGGGGACGCAGGGGTGGCCTTGCTGGCCGTGATGTCCGCAGTCACCGTGATGATCTTGGTGGCTCTGGCGTTTTCGGGTTCGGTCCAGATCGAGACTCGGACGGCCATTTATCGCAAGGAGGCCACTCAGGCTTACGCCTTGGCGGAGGGCGGAGTCCAAGCCGCCATTCTGGAGATCGCCTACCCGCCTTCCCTTGAGCAGCAAGATAAACCCCGGCTCTGGAAAAAAGGGCAGCGTTTGGTGCGCGTGCCTTATGAGCAGGGCGCGGCGCTGGTGGAAATTGTGAATGAGACCGGTAAGCTCGACCTGAACGTTGCCGGGCGAAAACAACTGGCGCGTTTGTTTGAAGCGCGGGGCCTGGAAGCGGCGGAGGCGGCCCAGTTGGCGGCGGCCATTGATCACTGGCGGAGCCCAGCGGGGCCTGACGACCAGGAGTTCGAGGCCTTGGAGGACTATTATCGCGACGCCGGGTATCGCCCCGCTCACCAGCGCTTCGGCTCACTGGAAGAAGTGCTGCGCGTCCGAGGGATGAGCCGGGACATATTCTACGGCACGGGAGAATTCAGCCGGGAAAAGGGAATTCAATACAAGTACGGAGTGGGGCAGGACTTGACGATTTACTCGGGTTCCACTCAGGTCAACGTGAATTATGCGTCCGAGGCGGTCTTACTTAGCGTGCCCGGCATGGACGAGGACTTGGCTGAGCCCATTGTTCGGGAACGAACCAACCAGCCCTTTAAGTCCCTGGAGGATGTGGCGCAACGTCTGTCGACATCCCTGCCGGATAAGGCGCTGCCGTTCCTTACCACCGGCGAGGTTGGGATTTACAGCATCGTCGCGGTGGGAGAGGTCAATGGCTCCCGGGTTCGGCGGACAATCAAAGCCGTTGTCCAGGTGGCCCAACAGGGCGCGGCCCTGCATCGCATCATTGCTTGGTACGACGACTTCACGGAATGAAGAAAGGCAGGGTTCAGGTTTCAGGAGGGCGGAAACTGGAAAATGGAAATTGGAAACTGGCTATCGAGGTCGCTGGTTTCCAGTTTCAAGTTTCCATTTTCCTCTTTCCTGAATCCTGAATCTTTTATGTCTCTCGCCTTTACCAAACTCGCTATAGGAGTCGATTGCGGCGGTGGGGCGTGCAATCTCACCGCTCTGGGCCGCCGATTTCGGCGCTTTGTGGTGATTGACGAGTTGCGTCTCCCGGAGCCGCTGCACGAGGATGCGGCCGCCAAAGTGGCCGGCTTTCTGGATCGCCATCGGCTCCGCGAAGCCCGCGTCATGGCTTGCTTGCCGCGCGAAGCGGTCCTGGTTCGATTCCTGGATCTGCCGGTGGAAGCAGAGCCGCAGTTGGCCAAAGTGGTAGGCTATCAGTTGAGATCGCTTCATCCCTTCAAGGACGATCAGGTCTATTGGGATTGTGCGGTTGTGGGCCGCGACCCAAAGGCGAAGCAGGTCAGCGTGATGGTGGTGGTGGCGGAGAAGTCGCGGGTGAACGGCGCCAAGCAGGCGCTTGAAGAACTGGGCCTGCGGGTGAGCGGCTTGACGTCGGGAGCCGCAGCCCTGGCTCTCTTGGCGAAGCCCCTGCTGCCGCCCACGGCGCTGCTCGTTTGTGGCCGAAGCTCGGGGGTGGAAGTGCTGTCCTTCCGCCAAGCGAACTTGTGCGCCACTCAAGAGATTCCCCTCGAACCGAGCCCCAGCGCCCGAGAGCGATTCGACCGGGAGTGGCATCGCGCCCTCGCAGCTTTGCCCGCGTCCGACCCCGCCGCGGTTCCCTGGTTTGTCTGCGGGTCCGTGCCGTCCCCCTTTTCCGACCTCCTCCAGGGGGCCTCACCCTTGCCCGCTCCGAAGCTGAACCTGGACAAACGCGATGGGTCGGGGGGCTTCGAGTGGCCCGCGCTTGCTGCGGCCTATGTGGGCTTGATCCGCAGCAGCTCGTCGTTCATCAACCTTCTCCCGCCGCAAGAGCGTTGGCAGCCGCAGCGCGGCGCGCGCCCCCCAGTTTACGCCTTGGGCGCCATGGCGGCGCTGCTGGCGCTCACCTTGGCGTCTCACGCCTGGACCGAAAGGGCGTTGTACGGCCGCGCCCTGGAGCGCGCGCTGCGACGCCTGGAGGTTCCTGCTCAGCAGCTTCGCCGGCAGAATCAAGAGACGAGTACTCTCGAGACCCGCGCGGCGGTCCTCGAGGACCTCCGGGCCGGCAACTGGCAGAAGCTCCGCATGCTCGAGCAACTCACGAAGCTGCTCCCCGACGGCACCTGGCTCCAGGAATTGCAAATCAGCGAAGATACCGTCGAGATCTCCGGTTATTCCAACCACGCCGCGGAGTTGGTTCAGCCCCTCGAGAATTCGCCTTACTTTACCCAGGTTGAGTTTACGGCTCCGATCACGCGGGACAACCAGAACCGAGAGGTTTTTCGAATCCGCATGCGGCTGAAGCAGACCGCGCGGCATTAAAGGATTGATGATTGTCGATTGACCAGAACTGTCCGGTCATTGAGTTTTGATTTCCTTGTAACTTGCTTTCGAGTATGTATTTATCCGCGAAACGAAGCATTTTCGATTTGAATTTGGCCCGTACTTATGGGCATTCTTTCCCGGCA
>JBEKVC010000093.1:0-6965 GCA_049514395.1 Terriglobia bacterium | reverse complement strand
TTCAAATCCTCTTCGCTGTATCCCCGCCGGGCCAGTTCGCGCACCAAGTCAGGAAGTTTTGAGACATCCTCCATGCCCTTGGGGGCCGAATCAATACCGTCGAAATCCGATCCCAGGCCGACGTGGTCGATGCCGGCGACCTGCACGGCGCGGTCAATGTGGTCGGCGATGGTAGTGTAACTGGGCGCGGGGAATTGGGATGCGTAGCGCGCCCAAATGTTGCGAGACTCCTCGGCCAGCCGTTTACGGTCGTTCGCGTACTGCTTTTCTGCGGCGGACTCATCCGCGTGGATTTGCGGGGCAACCTTTTTGTACGCCGCGGCGAACTCGGGGCTTAGAAAGCCGGGGTAAAAGTTGATGTCCATGACGCCGCCGTTCTTGGCCAGAGCGCGGATCATATCGTCCGTCATATTGCGGGGAACATCGCAAAGGGCACGGCAGGAAGAGTGGGAGGCGATGACAGGCGCTTGGGTGGCAGCCAGCGTGTCGTAAAAGGTCTTGTCGGACACGTGGGAGATATCCACCATCATTCCCAGGCGGTTCATGCGCTCGACCACCTGCTTCCCAAAATCCGTCAGGCCGTTCCATTGGGGCTTGTCGCCGGAGGAGTCCGCCCACTCTGTATTAGCGGTGTGGGTCAGCGTCATATAACGGACGCCCAGGCGGTAGTAGATGTCCAGCGCGCGGAGGTCGTCCTGGATGATGTGGCCACCCTCGACTCCCAGCAAGATGGCGAACTTTCCCTGGAGATGAAGGCGCACGATTTCGTCTGCCGTCGTGGCCATGCCGAGGACGTCGGAGTGGCGTCCGACCTGCTCGTACACGACGTCAATCAAATCGAGCGCGCGGTGAATGAGATCTTGCTCGGGCCACCCCACATCCACCCAAATGGAGAAGAACTCCGCGCAGAGATGCCCCTGCCGCATCTTCGGGACACTGATCATGAAAGGGCTGTCCGGCTGGGCGAGGTCGTAGCCCTCATCCAGCATCATCTGGGGGGTGTCCGCATGGGTATCGATGATGATGGCTTGCAGGAGAACCTTTTCCGCAGTCTTCTCGGCCTCGGCCGGCGGGCGCTGGGATGAAAATAAGGGGCCCGCCGCCAGCCCACAAACCAAGAAGATTTCAAGCATGCGCCGTGACTTTTGCATAGTGGATGCCTTTGCGATTCCAGAGTCTGCGATTATCAGAAGTCGTGATGGGGTTTGTCAAACGTATTCTGGTAGGTAGTGGGTGGTAGGTGGGGGTAGAGCTCCAGCCTTCAGGGCACAGAAGGTAGGCAGGAGAGAGAAAGAAGAAAGCAATTCAGAATTCACGATTACTGACAAGCCTTTGGCTTTCTTCAGCAAGCGGAAATCCTTTCAGGCGGGGCTATGGCGGCTCGGGGTTCCTTGCTATAATCATTGCCATTCTGTTCGGGTAGGCGGCGCATATGGCGAATACTCTTCCACGTCTCATCGTTCGTGACGCGTTTGGGAACCAGCGCGAAGTCGAAATCGTTCGCACACCTTTTACGATGGGTAGGCAGAGCGACAGCGACCTGGTGTTGCTGGACAGCAGAATCTCGCGTCGTCACGCTCAAATTGTTAAGACAGATAGCGGCTACCTTATTGAAGACATGGGGAGCCGGCACGGGACTGCCGTGAACAATGAACGGATCAGTTCCTGCCCCCTGAAATCGGGTGATCGCATCAATCTGGGTGTGGCGGATTCCTACACGCTTTCGTTCGTGGTGGACCAGGCGGTGCTGCCGGAACTGCTGGAAAAGATGGAGAAGGCTGCGGCGGGTCCGGCGCCGCAGCTTCAGCATCTCGGGTTGCTCCTCCGAATGGCCCAGATGATGCACCGGGCCCCGGCGCTCGAGGAAGTCCTGGTGGCTCTGGTGGATTCGGCGTTGCAACTGGCCAACGCGGAGCGCGGGCTGCTGTTCCTCCTCGAGGCGGATGGAAACCTCCACCTGAAGCTTGCTCGGGGAGCAGGCGGCGTTTACCTAGGACGCGACGTCACAGACTACTCCCGTGCCGTGGTGGAGCGGGTGGCGGCCTCGGGCCAGGAAGAAGTGATCCTGGAAGATCAGATGACCGGCCGCACGGCTCAGGAGACCAAGATCATCCGTACCGAAGTGCGCGGCATTGTTGCCGTCCCTTTACAGAAGCTGCCGGTTTCTGAAACAGAGGGTGAGACTATCCAAATCACGGCGCCCGAACTGCTCGGTGTCATTTATCTTGATACGCGCTCGCACCCCACCGCGGTGACGGGGCTCGACCGCCAGGTGCTGCAAACGCTCGCAGTGGAAGGCGCCACCATCATCGAGAACGCCCGCCTGTTGCGCATTGCCCAAGAGCAGGAGCGCATCCAGCACGAGATGTTCCTTGCCCGCAACATCCAGCAGGCGCTTTTGCCACGCCGCTTCCCGACCTGCGACTACTTCCAGGTTTGCGCCACCACCATGCCGACGGAACATGTGGGCGGAGACTACTACGACATGGTGCACCTGCCCGGCGAGCGCTACGGATTCGTCGTGGCGGACGTCTCGGGTAAGGGCCTTCCCGCCGCCATGCTGGCGGCCAACCTGCAGGGAGCCTTCGCCGCAGTGGCAGCCGGCGATCCGGACCTCGCTCTCTTGTTTGAACGCGTCAACGATTTCCTTTGCGAGCGGACACCCTCGGAGATGTTCGCCACGATACTCTACGGTGTCATGGACCGTCTCGGCAGGTTTCAGTTCGTCAACGCCGGGCACGTTCCGCCTCTGATTATCCGCGCCAGCGGCGGGGTTGACCGTTTGAGTCCCGCGAACTTCCCCGTGGGATTGTTCCCTGGCACGGCGTTTGAAGTCGCCGGCGCACAAATGCTAAGCGGCGACGTTTTGTTGATTTGCTCGGATGGTGTCACCGAGGCGCACGCCGCCGATGAAGAGCTGTTCGGAGAAGCCAGGTTGCGGAATCTTCTGGAAGGTTGTTCAGGCCTGACTGCGGATGAAATCTGCCGCCGTGTGGTGGGCGAGGTGCACGAATTTGTAGGCAATTCTCCGCAAGCGGACGACCTCACGCTCGTCGTAGTGCGGTTTGGAACGAGCAGTGACTAGTGATCCCGCAGAGCGGGAACAAGTGACGAGTGGGAAATTCGAAACTGGAGATCGGAAACCGGAATCTGGAAATTAGAACCAGGAAATAACCGCATTCCCGTGCTTCTATTTTTCCGCTCGTCACCCGTCACTGCTCTTCCGGCCCATGACACCTGGCACCCGACCCCTGGCACCTGCTCGTCACTTGTTCCCGCTCTGCGGGATCACTCGTCACTGCCCTTCGGGCAGTGGCCGCAGGCTTTCGAGAAGCTCTTCCGGTGGCAGGGTGTTCAGGACGTCTTCCTTGCGCATCCAGCCGCGTCGCGCCGTCACCACTCCGTAGCGCATCAGTTTGAAATGATCGGGGCTGTGCGCGTCAGTGGAAATGATGACTTTCATTCCCCGATCTCGCGCCAGCTTCAGGTGCCGGTCGCAGAGGTCGAGGCGTTCGGGGTGGCCGTTCAATTCCAGGATGACGCCGTATTCCTTTGCGGCCGCGAAAACCTTTTCAAGGTCGAAAACGAACGGGTCGCGTTTCAGAATCTGGCGGCCCGTGGGGTGTCCGAGGATTCTGACGTAGGGATTGGCGAGAGCTTTCAGAAGGCGGGCTGTCATTTCCTCGGCGGGCATGTTCATGCGGGAATGGATGCTCACCAACACGATGTCGAATTGCTTCAGGATTTCATCCGGATAATCGAGACTGCCATCGCCCAGGATGTCGACCTCCGCGCCTGTCCAGATTTCGATGTTTTTGACTTTCTTGCGCGCCGCTTTGATGCGGCGGATGTTCTCCACGGCGCGTTTTTCGTCCAGGCCATTCGCGATGGTTACGGCCTTCGAATGGTCCGTGATGAGGATGTATTCATAGCCGAGCTTTTTGGCGGCTTCCGCCATCTCCTCCACGCTGGCCTTGCCATCCGAGGCGGTGGTGTGCATATGCAAGTCACCCTTGATGTCCTCCAGTTCCACCAGCTTGGGGAGCTCACCTTTTTCCGCCGCTTCGATCTCGCCCTGGTTTTCGCGCAGCTCCGGGGGAATCCACTGCAGGTCCAGCTTGGCGTAGATTTCTTCCTCGGTTCGGCGGGCCAGCGCTTCTTCCCCTTTGAAGAGGCCATATTCGCTCAGCTTCCATCCTCGTTTTTTCGCACGCTCGCGCAGCGCCACGTTGTGTTCCTTTGAACCGGTGAAGTATTGCAGGGCGGCGCCGTAAGATTCGCGGTCGAGCAGGCGGATGTCAACCTGCAGGTCGTTCTGGAGCTTCACGCTCACTTTGTCTTCACCTTTTGCCAGCAACTGGGCGACGCCCGAGAATTTAACAAAGTGGTCCGCGATGCCAGCGTGGTCATGGCCTGTGACGAGCAGGTCAAGGTCTCCGACGGTTTCCCGCCCACGCCGGAGTGAGCCGGCAGGTGTGACCTCCTCCACTCCACGAAACTCCTTAAGGTAGTGGGTGAGCTGTTGCGCGGTTTCATAGGCCGTATCCAGCCGGAAGCGTCCGGCGGCTCGCCGGTAAACCTCGAGGGCTTTCAGGATGTTCTCCTCGGACTTAACGCTCATGCCGGGAAGGTTCCGCAAGCGGCCCGCTTGGACAGCGGCCTCCAAGTCGTCAATGCTCTTGATGCCAGCTTGCTTGTAAAATAAACGCACTTTTTGGGGACCGACGGTTTGCAATTGTAAGAGTTCGAGCAGGCTTGCCGGAACTTTTGCCAATTGCTCCTGGTGGTACTTGCTTTTCCCGGTCTCAACAAGCTCGATGATTTTCTTTGCGAGGTCTTCGCCAATCCCTGGGATGTCGGTCAGTTTCCGGTTGGGGTCGCGAGCGATGTCTTCCAGCCGCTCAGGGAGACCTTCGATCGCGCGTTTGGCACGATCATAAGCAGCGGCCTTGAAAGTCCATTTGGGGTCGTCTTGGATGATCTTCATCAAGTTCGAGATTTCTTCAAAGACGGCTGCGATTTCGCGGTTTTCCATGTCTGCCTCCGGGACGAACCAGCGCTACCGATAGTTTACTGCCAAAGTGCGAAGAGGAGGGTTGGCTGTTTGAATTGTCGTCGGGTTGCAATGCAGCCGGTGTATTCCCTACGTGCGGTACGACAGAGTTCCTGAGCGGTGGGGGTAGCATGGACGACTTCCGCATGCAGGGGGTACGCAATGGCGACCCGCGCCCGCCCCTCGCCACGGGGAGGAAGATCAAGGCGAGCTCGGCCCGCAAGATCGCGAAGCCATTAAATCGCAGAGGAAGCTTATTCCTCGGTCAGGTGTTTCCGACCGAGACGGCAAGAGGTTGCTTGTCCAACCCTCGTGAGCGGACGTACATCCGCATACCCACCCAAATTACCGCTGAAGTGGCCGCTGGCCAGAGGGCGATGGCCAAGACGGTGAGCAGCGGTCTCGCCCAGGGGGAACTAGCCGCTATGTAATTAGGTAGGCCGGTTCCCAATGCTAGCGTGCTGAGGCTCAGCGTGACCATCTCGGCGTCGGTCGCCTCGCGTGAGCTTGCCCAAAGATACGTTAAGGGCAAAACCGCGAGGAGGAAGTGGTGACCCCAAGCGAAGGGCGCCACCAGAAGGTAGACGAGGGGGAGCACGATGAGCTCATCGATTACGCCACTTGCGTCCTTGCTTTTTTTCCAGCACCAGAATAGGAAGACCAGAATGACCGCGACACCACAAACTTTGTGAAATAGACACAACCCTGCAGGAACTGGGCACTGTGAGCTGACAACGCACCCGGGAGCGTACAGTGCATCAATCAGGCCCGGTAATGAGTGATTGTCAGCATTCCCCACCCCACAGGAAATGCCCGGGCACACGGCCGTTAGCCAAGTCAGGTTGTTCTGCCATCCCAGCCGCCATACAGAAATTCCTGTCAGGACAATTACCCACACGGCGTAGGAGACCAACCAACGCCACTGCCGGCGCAAGGCGAGGAGCGGAACTGCGACAGCGGGGGCAAGCTTGAGTACTGTCCCAAGGGCAAAGCACAATGCCGAGGCAATCGGCTGGCGACGGTTAAGAAGACAGACACCCAGGACCCACAGAAACAGAACTAGGGCATTGACCTGGCCCAAAAGAAGATTGTCTTTAAAGGGAGAGAAGCAACAGACCGCCGCAAGTGTAATCGAAAAGGTTGCAAGAAGTGACTCGGAAGGAACGAGCTTCAAGGTCAGGAATATGGCTGCTGCTGTCATGGTTATAATCAGCAATTGCCAGGCGAGATAGGCCTGCCGCCAAGGCATTTTCGCGAAGGGTGCCATCGCAAGTGCGGAAAAAGGGGGATTGGTATATGGGAGTGTGTGTGAGAACCCGCTCGCCCGTGCCATCTGCGCCCAGGCCGTTGAATTGTCAACCCGAGAGTGCAAAAGCCTGTACCCTTGGCTGCGGTCGGCGGGGGGGTAGTAAAGAGGCTGGGCGCCCTTCTGCAAGGCAATTCTGCCGCCGACGTAAAAGACCGGAAAATCGATGGGAACAAGGTCCTCGTCTGTCATGTAAGCCCTGTCCGCTGAGCTCTCAAAATTCGCCATCAGCGTGAGCCCGAGAAGAGTCAGGAACACACACACATACCAGAGGCGAGGCGCCTTTGGTTTCACTGTCGGTCCCATGGCGTCCTCCAAGTTTGTATGCTCCTCGTGAGGCAGGTGGCTAACATTTTGAGGTCCCCCGAGGATTCGGACCACTTTGAACTGCGAGCCTCAGACTCGGGTGTCTGGGCCCGCTGTTGCCTTAGCCCAGGGAGTATACTAACCGGGAGATTGCGTGTAAAGCAGGCAGGTTAGGGGGGCACTGTCAACCATTTCTGTTGAGAGTTGAAATGGAGGTGCTCCGAGTCATGCTGAACTCCTCAGGCGTGAGCTTGCTCGCACGCCAGGATAAAGCAGCCCAGGACTTGCTCGCTATGCGGC
>JBEKVC010000092.1:0-6976 GCA_049514395.1 Terriglobia bacterium | reverse complement strand
GCCTCACGCTGTTCGAGAAAATGCCACTTTTAGAGGCTTTTTCGCACACAAACCGTCAAGATGAACTGGACCTATTGTCCAACCAACTCGATCTATTCGACTTATGACCGGACAGTTGTGACCACTAACCACTGACAACTGACCACTTCTTATGGACGAGCGCTTGAGGCAGGAGCTTGCCAACTGGTTGGAGTTCTACCGCGAACTGGGCATTGAGGAATTCTACCGGCGTGCGCCCGGGTCCGGCGGACTCTCACCCGCTACGGGTCATCGCAGAATTGCAGATTCAGCGCCGAGCGGCGGAGCCCCGGACCGGATGGTGCAGGGCGGAGCCCCCCCGGTGGCCGCGACGAAGCCGGCTTTAACTGAAACCAAGCCTTTCGTCAGTCCCACCGTGCCTCTTCCGCTCCCCCGCGCCGGGGCTTCCCAAACCGTAGTCGTTGCGGCGCCCATCAGGCCGCCCGCACCCTCCTTGAGTCTTTTCGAAACGCCGCCGCCGAAGCCAAGCGGGCCCGAATCGTTGGAGCAAATCCGCGCGGACTTGGGGGATTGTCACCGCTGCAAGCTGGCGGGCGGCCGCCACACCATCGTTTTCGGGGAAGGGAATCCGCACGCGGAATTGGTGTTTGTTGGAGAAGGTCCGGGAGCCGACGAAGACGAGCAGGGGCGGCCGTTCGTAGGGCGCGCCGGCCAGCTTCTGAACCGCATGATCCAAATGATCGACATGAAACGCGAAGAGGTTTACATCTGCAATGTCGTCAAGTGCCGTCCCCCCGGAAATCGCACCCCGGAGAAGGACGAGATCGAAACGTGCTCACCGTTCCTTTTCCGGCAACTTGAAGCCATGAAGCCCCGTTTGATTTGTTGCCTCGGGGCGCCCGCGGTGAGGACTGTTTTGGGGATTAAGGAAGGCATCACTAAAATACACGGCCAGTTCTACGATTTCGCCACTTCGAAAGCACTCGCCACAGTTCACCCTGCCTACGTTCTTCGCAATGCCCGGGAAGAGAAGATTCTCCGCGAAGACTTCGAAAAGATCCGGGAGTTCCTGAAGGGGAAATGATCAGCAGTGGAAGGTGCGTTGGTTGGCCTTGGGCTTTGTCACCCGCGCCACGTAAATACATTACTTCACTCTGCCGAGTGCGGAAGTTGGGCTGAGAGAAAGGTGGTGTCAGACCAATTCTTTGTCATGCGTAGTGTATTGCAGCGGGGCCAGCCGCAACCAAGACGAGACCCTCTGTGTCCTCCGTGCCTCTCAAGCCTTAACACGGAGGAGACGGAGCCCCGCACCGGATGGTGCAGGGCGGAGCATCTCAGTGGTCTCTGTGTTGCGGCTCTTCTCGCGAGGAGGACACAGAGGCACTACCGACGCCTGGGTCAGCAACCGCAGCAAGTCCACTCTTGGCTCTGTCCGACTGAATAGAAATACTATGTGTGACGTTCAATTGGTATCAGGGCGGTTTTTCGGAGAGCATTCATAATTTCGCGAGCCGACGCCAGCCATCTCTCCCGCTCTATTGCGCCGCTACTATCACCTTAGCGTTGTGAATGATTCCGTTGGCCGCCGTGCCGCTCACCGCTGAGCCGACAGCAGCGGGGGGCGACGGTGGCACCGGCGGGTGGCGCATACACGCCGCCGTTTGGCATGTATGCGATCATGGCACCCCGCATTGACGCTCCCAGGGCGCCAGTGCATTCCAATCCGATTGCCAAGAGATTGCATACATCACAAAGGAGCTGTGAAATAATTCCGTGAGGGCCGGCTTTGCACAGCGTAAGTTGTTGAATAATCGTCAGAGACATATGACCCTTCTGAATTATTCCACAGCTTCAGCGGGATAACATTGGCGGTAATTCTCTGCTTGTGGAAACTGAGGAGTGGGTTTACCCTCCTCATGTCCAGGCGATCAGTTGCGCCAGCGCCGTGATTCGTTCCTACTGGACTTGATGCCTCGTCACCTATGCTTGTCTACGTCCCGCCACACAAGAATGCCAACAAGCGCTGGCGGTCACAACGGTCACCAGCCCCACGGAGGAGGAGAGACGCAATGAAGAAGGATTACGCCAGCAGGCTGATTTTTCTTTTCGGACTGACCGCAGGTGCTTTGCTGATCGGGGTATCCTCAGCGAAGGGGGCAGAAGAGGCAGCCCTGCCACCGGGCGCGCAGAAATCGGAGGCCGAAAGGACAGCCTGGTACAGGGCAGCAAAATTCGGGATGTTCATCCATTGGGGCGCGTATTCCGTCGCGAGCGTCGAGGCTTCGTGGCCCATCATGGAACCCGAGGCCCAATGGAACATCACCGAACCTGAGTACGTGTCGCTCTTCAAGCGATTCAACCCCACAGCGTATGATCCCAAGGCATGGGTGGAATTGGCGAAAGAGGCCGGGCAGCGTTACATGGTGTTTACGACCAAGCATCACGACGGTTTCTGCATGTTTGACTCGGCGCTGACCGACTACAAGATCACGAGCACGCCTTACGGCAAGGATGTCACGGCCATGCTGTCCAAGGCAGCGCATGAGGCCGGAATGCCGCTGGGTCTGTACTACTCACCTCCGGACATGCATCATCCGGGTTTTCGCAACACTTTCAAACCCGTTAAGGATACCTGGCGCGGCGATCCTGCCCGACCTGAGTGGGCGACCTACCTCGATTACATGGAGGGCCAACTGCGTGAGCTGCTCACGAAGTACGGGCCGGTGGCCCTGATCTGGTTCGACGGGCTCGGTCACCAGGAGAAGTACAAAGGCGAGCACGTTGTGAACCTCATTCACCAACTGCAACCCGCCACGCTGGTGAACAACCGCATCGGCGTGCCGGGCGATTTTGCCACTCCCGAGCAATTCATCCCCGACCGAATTCCCACCAAAAGCGCCGCCAGTAAGCTGCAAGGCACCACGAAGACCCCGGAGTCAACGCCGCCCTCCGTGCCGGCGCCGGGCGATTTTCAGCTTTGGGAAACGTGCCAGACAATCAATGATACCTGGGCCTATAATAAGAACGATCGCAATTTCAAGTCCGTTAAAGAGCTCCTCCGGGAGTTGGCCGATGTAGCCAGTAAAGGCGGGAACTTCTTGTTGGATGTAGGCCCGACCCCGGAAGGAACCATCCAGCCGGAATTTGTTGAGCGGCTCCAGGCGATGGGAAAGTGGATGAAGGTTAACGGCGATTCCATCTACGGGACGACCTACGGTCCGTGGCAGAACCTCCCGTTTGGGAAGACGACCGCGAAGGGCAGGACCATTTACCTGCACGTGTTCGACTGGCCATCGAAACCCGAATTGGTGATGCCCGGGCCGAAGGGCCGCGTCTCCCAAATCACCGTGCTTGCGACTCGCCAGAAAGCTCAGTTCAAGCAGGAGAAGGGACGCTTGATCATTGCCGTCCCCTCCACGGCTCCCGACCCGAACGACAGCGTATTGCAAATCGACACTCCCTAGATCGGCACCCTAAGTTCAACGAGTCGCCTGCCTAAGCACATTGGGAGAGGAGTTCATCCCGGATTCGAAAGTTGGCAGCCGCCGTTCGACCAGAATCACTTGGTTCGATGCCCGTTCGACGCAGATACTGGAGGAAGAGAATGGTGCGGGGCCGGGCGTAGGGGCATCCGCCGCGGCGGACGCTGTGCCCCTACGAGATGCACATCGCACCCACCCTAACTTCCGAATTCGGGTTCAATGCCCGCCTGGATCAGCGGTGACGCCCTTCGAGCCTAGCCAGCACGCCACGCACAAATGCAGCTTCCGCTTTGCTTTCTCTGGCCCTGCTTAGCGGTTTCGATGCATTCTGCCAACGAGTCGGTGTATATTACCGGTAAGCTGGGAGCTAAGATGGAAATCCCGGTTATGGACGGCGGCTTTGACGAGCAGATGGAGGCGTGAGGTCTTGACTGGCTGTCCCTGAGGCGTAAGGCGGCAAGGCCTGAGGGAACTGGGCGGACACCTGAAGCAAAAAGAGTCAGACAGGCAATGAAGTGGACTCGTTCGTCCCTGGAAGAACCTCGGCAGCTCGCGCGGGGGCGGCCCCTGTGATGCTTGTTCTGGCGATACCCGAAATCGGGTCCGCGTGGGGGCGAATAGTGCATCCGGTGATCGCGATCCTGGCGAAGCACTGCATGTCCCCTGGGCACCATGGCGCGGGCGCAAGAACTGCTCGGTTGGGAGAGCTGGGAAGAAGGGTTCGCTTGGGCCGATGAAAATGGAGGAGGCATCCCGGCGAAAAACTCGGTCGAGGATTTCCGGTCTGGAGCGCCCACCAGGGCGGCGGTCCCCGCCGGCAACTCGCCGGCCGGGTACCAGGTCAGCGGTCAAGGCCGGGAAAACTCCCCAGGCGCCACCGCCCGTGCCCGAGCTGGCTGCGTCCCGGCCGGGGCGCGCCCGCGCGCTCCTCATCACGGCGCTCGTGGCCTGCGCCACGCTGCCTTATCTCAACATTCTGTTCAACGGGTTTGTCTATGACGACGACAACCAGGTGATGCAGAATCCGTACGTCCGGAGCTTCCGGTACCTGAAGGAAATCTTTACCACCAACGTTTGGTCTTTCGGGGGCGTGCGCGCCGTCACCAATTACTATCGGCCGATGATGACGCTAGGATACCTCGTCTGCTATCGGCTGTTTGGTATGCGGGCTTACGGCTTCCACTTGGTCAGCCTTTTACTCCACGTTCTGGTGGTCTGCCTCGTCTTTGTACTCACCGAGCGTCTGACCGGGGACCGCGTGTGGGCCTTCGTGGCCGGCGCTCTGTTCGCCCTGCATCCGATTCACACCGAGTCGGTGGCCTGGATTGCGGCGGTTACGGACCTCGAGCTCACGTTTTTTTATCTCCTCACTTTTGGGATCTTTCTAGCCGTGGCGAGGCCTGGGGGCGGGCGTTCGCAGCCCCTGCTGGCCGCGATGGGGGTCGCTTTCATTCTCGCCCTGCTTTCCAAGGAGCCGGCGATGACTCTGCCGGCCCTCGCCACTGTCTATGAGCACTTCTATCGCGAGGACCGCTCCGAAACAAGTACCTCCCAGAAGCTGTCCCGCTACGGTCTGCTGTGGCTCGTCGGCGTAGCCTATGTGCTCTTCCGCATGCACGTTTTCGGAGCGTTGGCCCCGGCCAAGAATTTGCCCCATCTCACCCCGCAGGGGGTAGTGCTCTCCGCCGTCGCGCTCGTCGGCCAGTACGTCTGGAAGCTTCTCTGGCCGGTGCGGCTTTGCGCCTTCTACGTTTTCCACCCGAGCACGAGCCCGTTCGATCTTGGCGTTCTCGGCGGCCTGGTAGTCCTCCTCGCGCTCGCGGCGCTTTTCTTTGTCTGCTGGCGCAGCCGCGAACGAAACGTCCATTTTGCTTCCTTCGGAATCGTGTGGTTCTTTGTCACGCTGGCTCCCGTCCTCAACGCCCACTGGCTGGCCCGCAACGTTTTCACCGAACGCTACCTCTATCTGCCTTCCGTGGGCGTGGCTTGGCTGGTCGGTTTGGGCGCGGCGAAGTTGTGGTCCCGCACGGCGGCGGGTTCCGCGCAGCGGCGGGCCCTCCTGCTCGCTGGTTTCGCGGTGGGGGGGCTTTTCGCCGCCCGCATCGTGATCCGCAACCGCGACTGGAACGACGACATCGTGCTGTACAACCGGACTCTCGATCTCTCGCCTGACGCCTCCGTCATCCTGAACAACCTGGGCACTGTTTACTGGCACCGGAGCCTCTCGGACAAGGCTGAAAGCGCGTGGCGAAAGGCGCTCACCCTTGATCCTAACGACGCCAGCGCGCTCAACAATCTGGGTCTGGTGGCAGGCCGGAAAAAGCAGTATGCCGAGGCGGCCGAATTCTTCCAGCATGCCGTGAAGCTTAGACCGGACGAGTCAGATCCACATCGCAATCTGGGCACGATGTATCGGCTCATGGGAATGGCGGGCCCGGCCGAGTTCCAGCTTCGGATGGCACTCGCGCTTTCGCCGCTCGACTACCGTGTTCTCAATGAGCTTGGCCGGCTTCTCCTTGAGGAAGGGCGCGTGAGTGAGGCCGAAGATCAGTTCCGCGCTTCCGTCCGCAACGAGCCGAACGTGCTTGCTTACGACTTTCTCGGCGAGATTGATATTCGCCGGCGTGCTGTGGGGGAGGCGGAGCGCAACTTTCGGGCCGCCCTCAGCTTGGATGAGTCTGACAGCAACGCCCATTTCGGGCTTGGCTACCTTTACAAGGCCGCGGGCCGCAACGCCGAGGCTCTGAGCGAGTACCAAGCCGGCTTGGTGAAGCATCCAACTGACCCTCAGGCGCTGGCGGCTGTCCAGAAACTGCGGCAACAGAGCGCCCACGCTGCGCCGTAACTCTCACCACAACCAGCATCACAGCCAACGATGGGCCTGTCATCCACCTTCAGGCCGGAAACTGGAAATTTGAAACTGGAAACTGGACGGGGAGGAAAATGGAAACTAGAAAATGGAAACTGGCCGAGGCTACGAGTTCCCAGTTTCCAGTTTCCAATTTCCAGTTTCAAATTTCCTCTGCCCTGAATCCTGACTCCTGAATCCTGCATTTTTCACGCTTTATTGAGGGCGAATGATCTTGTATTCTAGGCAGGTATGGGCCTTTCGGCGGAAAACCCCTTTCCCAGAGCCTACCCGGCAGGGGAAGTGGAGGTGAAGGAAGAAGAAACGGAAGGACCACGAGGCGCGCCGCAAACTTTTTTCCTATCTTCTGCGTCATCAGGAGTGGAATTGGGATTACAGATTTCTGATCGTCCGGACGCCGCGCTGGTACGAGACGCGATGAGCGGGCAGCCGGAAGCATTCAACGTGCTCGTAAGGCGTTGGGAGCGGAAGGTTTACAGCTTCCTGGTGTATTTGACGGGACGGCCGGAAGATGCCTTCGACATGTGCCAGGAGGTTTTTCTCTCCGGCTATCGTCATCTCGGCCAACTGAAGGATCCGCATAAGTTCTCCCAATGGCTGTTTCGGATCGCACGCAATACGGCTCACTCACACGCTCGGCGGGAGC
>JBEKVC010000091.1:0-6994 GCA_049514395.1 Terriglobia bacterium | reverse complement strand
GGTCGGCGATTTTAGCAGCGCCGCGCTGCCTTGGTCCCCCCCCACCAAGGCAGCGATCTCACCCCTCCTCTTTTCGCTCAAACACTTTAACTCCACAGGGGGGATACGATGTACCCTTCCAATCCCATAGCCAACTCAGCTTTGCTTCCGAAATCGTGCCGGGTTATAATGGTAAGTTTGGGCTGAGGGTCAGAGGGCTTGCTGGGGTGCTTGCAGGCCGGCGGATGAGTTGGGCACTCGGCCTTTGACCAGCTCGAGCGCAGGGAAATGCATGGCACCAAGCCGCGATCAAACAAGCGATAATCTCTTGCCCTCCGCGATGGCTGCCGGCGGGGGAGGCGCATCAGGCGTCTATCGCTCCGGCCCCGGGAGCTCTGCGGCTGCGGGGGAAGGAGCGGCTTCCGTTTTGCCGGTCACCAGAGCCAACGGAGCGACAGATTCTTCCAGCAAGAACGGGGAAGCGGATTCCATTGTGGTGCGCGGGGCGCGCGTACACAATCTGAAGAATATCGATTGCACCATTCCTCTCAATAGATTGACGGTGGTGACAGGCCTTTCGGGCTCGGGCAAGTCCAGCCTGGCTTTTGACACGCTCTATGCCGAGGGGCAGCGTCGTTACATCGAATCGCTCTCCGCATACGCCCGGCAGTTTCTGGAACGCATGGAAAAGCCGGACGTTGACGAAGTGGTGGGGATTGCTCCTCCCGTGGCGATCCGCCAGAAGAACACCACTCGTAATCCCCGCTCGACCGTGGGCACGGCCACCGAAATCTACGATTACCTTAGACTTTTATTTGCGCGCGTCGGCGTCACCACTTGCTATCAATGCGGCCAGGTGGTGCGCAGAGATCATGTGGATGAAGTGGCTGACCAGGTCGTTGCCATGGAAGCTGGCCGGCGCTTTTACGTTCTCTTCCAGGTGAATTCGGGCGCATCTCCAGCCGTGGCAGAACGCCACGGGGATGCCTCCGGGACAGACTCGCCAGGTTCCCTCGAGGCACGAGCGAGCGGGCGAGCGACGCGACCTCGAGGAGCCGCTCGCGCTCATGGGGGTTCCTTGGAGGAAAGGGGAGAGAGCCCTTCGGTACGCTTACCTGCCCCCCCGGACGAATCACTCAAACCACGGCTGTTCTCGCTTCGCCAGCATGGGTTCAACCGGCTATACCAGGACGGGCGCGTCTTCGAATTTTCAACCCCAGAGTCGCTGCTCGAGGTCGATTTCGCAGAGCCCGTTTATATCCTTGTGGACCGTCTGACGGTGGGGCCGGAGATCCGCCAGCGGCTGATTGATTCCCTTGAACTCTGCTTCCGAGAAGCCGGGGAGGCGGCGCTGGAGTTTGTTTCACCGGAACCTGCTTCTCCGCCGGAACGCCTGGTCTTTAGCGAGCGGTTTGAGTGCAAGCGGTGCAAGGTCGTATTTCAACCGCCCGAGCCGGGCCTCTTTTCGTTTAATAATCCTTACGGCGCCTGTCCCCGCTGCCAGGGATTTGGCAACACCATTGATTTCGACCTGGACCTGGTTATTCCGGACAAGAATAAAAGTCTTGCTCAAGGGGCAGTGGAGCCCTGGACCAAGCCGCGTCACCGGATGCTTTACAACGAGATGAAGCGCGCGGCTCGGGCCAAGGGTATTCCTCTGGATGTTCCTTACTATCGGCTGGCTTCGGAGGAGCGGCAGTGGTTGATCGAGGGTGACGAAGATTTTCCGGGAATTCGTGGCTTCTTCGATTATCTGGAGAGGAAAAAGTACAAGCTGCACGTGCGCGTTTTCCTCAGCCGATACCGTGGATACACGCTTTGCCCGGAGTGCCAGGGCGGCCGGCTGCGTCGCGAAGCCCTGCACGTTCTCCTGGACGGAAAAAACATCACGGAAGTCTGCCGCATGTCGATCCAGGATGCCTACCCTTTCTTCAATGAGCTCCGGCTGTCGCCGGAACAGCAGGCGGTGGCGGACAAGGTGCTCGACGAAATCCGCTCGCGACTGAAATTCCTTTACAAGGTCGGCCTGGAATACCTGACGCTCGACCGGTTGGCATCCACGCTCTCCGGAGGTGAGTCGCAGCGAATTCAGTTAGCGACGGCGCTCGGCTCGAGCCTGGTGGGTGCGCTCTATGTGCTGGACGAGCCCTCCATTGGGCTACATCCCCGCGACACTGGCAGGCTCATTGAAATCCTGAAGACCCTGCGCGACCTCGGCAACACGGTCCTGGTCGTCGAGCATGACCCGGAGATGATGCGAGAGTCGGACAAGATCCTGGACTTAGGTCCGGGAGCGGGGGAGCATGGTGGCCGCCTGGTGTACGAAGGCGATCTGGCAGGTCTCTGCGCCAATCCGCAGTCGCTCACCGGCCGTTACCTGTCCGGCGGGCTGGAGATTCCAGTGCCCTCGGAACGACGCAAGCCCGGGAAGTCATGGCTGCGCATTCGTGGCGCGCGTCAACACAATCTGAAATCGATAGACGTGGCGATTCCGTTGGGACTCATGGTGTGCGTGAGCGGGGTTTCCGGTTCGGGAAAATCCACGCTGGTCCATGACGTTCTTTATAACGCCCTGATTTCCCGCCGCGGCCTGCGGGCTCCACGTGCCCAGTACGAGGGAATCGAAGGTGATCAGCAGCTTGCGGATGTGGTGCTCGTGGACCAGTCGCCACTCGGGCGGACGCCTCGTTCCAATCCCATCACTTACATCAAGGCCTTCGACGCCATACGAGATGTTTTTGCTGCCACGCCTGAAGCCCGCAAGCGTGGGTATTCGCCCGGCTACTTTTCCTTCAATATCCCCGGTGGCCGTTGTGAGACCTGCCAGGGGGACGGCACGGTGACGCTGGAGATGCAGTTTCTGGCCGATGTCGAGCTGGTGTGCGAGGAATGCGGCGGCCGCCGTTTCAAACCCAGTGTCCTGGAAGTGCGTTACAAGGGCAAGAACATTTACGAAGTGCTGCAAATGACTGTGAAAGAGGCCCTGGTCTTCTTTTCAGGCTTTCCGAAGGTGACCCGTAAGATACGCGTCCTCGAGGAGGTTGGGCTCGGCTATTTGCGCCTGGGGCAATCCGCCACGACTCTCTCGGGTGGTGAGGCCCAGCGGGTGCGGTTGGCGGCGCATCTTGCTCATCAGGCGGGCGAAAACACGCTTTTTATTTTCGATGAACCCACCACGGGCTTGCACTTCGACGACATCAGCAAATTACTGGCAGCGTTTCGCAGGCTGATCGACGCTGGCGCGAGCGTTCTGATCATCGAGCACAACATGGACGTCCTGAAGACTGCTGACTGGATCATCGACCTGGGGCCGGAGGGCGGCGACTCAGGTGGTTACGTGGTGGTCGCCGGCCCTCCGGAAAACCTCGTCAAGAACCCTCTCTCCTTCACAGGAAAGTTCCTCGCCAAGTACCTGCGAAATTTCAAGGGGGTGGGTCGAGTTGCTCGCCATGAAGCGTAGCGCTGACTTTGGAGTGCGGCAGCTTGCTGCCGCTTTTGCGTCTCGAGCTTGCTCGAGCCGCTGCCGGAAGCAAGCTTCCGGCGAGGGAAAGCGGCAGCAAGCTGCCGCACTCCAAAGCCAGCCTGGGCGGGCAGCGCCCCAAGCGCCTGGCGGGCTTGCGGCACGCGGCCGCCGGATTTTCAGCCCCTTGCTTGTCGGGTTTGTTCTTTTCCTCTTCTGCGGCCTCCAAGCGCGCCTGCTGGCTTCCAGCGCGCAGGGGCGAGAGAATACCTCCCGAACCCATCATAACGCGGACGTATCCACGCTCCTCCGCACTGCGCAAGACGCGCTAGGCCGGAACGACTTTGCCGCCGCCGCTGACGCCCTGAAACAAGTGGTGGAAGCGCAGCCGACCCTGACCGCGGCCTGGTTTAACCTGGCCTATGCATACACCGGACTGCATAAGCACGAGGAAGCCGTCGCCTCCTACCAAAAAGCCCTGGCCCTTGATCCAAACCTGTTTGAAGCCCGCCTGAATCTGGGGATTCTACTCATCCAACTGAACAATCCCCAGGCTGCTTTGGAACACTTGGAAAAAGCCGCGACGCTTAAACCGGACCATCTCCGTGCCCAGTTGTACTATGGGCGGGCGCTCGCTCTCACGGGCCAAACGGAGCGCGCGGAAAAGCAGTACCAGACGGTGCTGCGACTTGATCCAAGGCTGGCCAGCGCGCATTACGACTTAGGTCAACTTTACTTGCAACAGAAGCGCTACCAGGAGGCGCTCGGCTCTTTTCAAAAAGCTTCCGAACGGGACCCTACGCTATCCCAGGCTCAACTGGGCATGGCCCTCGCCATGGAAGGATTGAAAGACGAGGTGAATGCCGCCGGTCATTTCGAGCAATACTTGACCGCTCGTCCTGACGACCTGGAAACTCGTTTTCATTTGGCACGCTTGTACCTCGAGCAGGGAAAGAACCAGCAGGCTTACGAGGGTCTCCAGAGCGTCTACCGCCTCAAACCGGAGACACCCGGCTTGGCTGCGGCGCTGGGGGATGTCTGCGCTCTCCTGAAGAAATTCCCTGAGTCTGAGAAGTTTTACCGGCAGGCTCTCCTCGCCATCCCGGCTGACCCGGACCTGCACCGGGCTTTGGGACAGACCTTGCTGGAGGAAGAGAAGTTATCGGAGGCTGAAGTCGAGTTTCGGACGGCTCTGAAGAGCGACCCCAGGAATCGCGATGCTGGGCAGGGACTGGCTACGAGTCTCTATCTTCAAAAGCGCTACCCGGAGGCCATCCCCTTGCTCGAAGCTCTGGCGCGCGCTCCCAATCCTCCTCCCATACTCTTCTTTGCCCTCGCCACCTGTTATGACAACCTCCATGTCCTTCGGAAGGCCCTCGACAACTACGAGCGTTTTCTGCAGCTCTCAAAAGGCCAGAGCCCGGACCACGAATGGCAGGCCACCCAGCGCGCCAAGCTACTCCGACACCAATTGGAGAAATAGCTATAATACAATTATCGGTTATGATCTGGCGGGCGCTTCTCTCGATCGCATTCTCGCTCATCGGCGTGCCGGTGTTCCTTGCCGGCGCTTCATCTGCACCGCCTTCTGAAACCGAAGCGCAACTGCTGGCGCGCATGCAGAATGAGCACGACCCCGTAAGAAAATCCAAGGAAGAAACTCGTCTGGCGCGGATCAAGCTGCAGCAAGCAATCCAAGCCTACGGGCAAGGGAATATCGAGCAGGGTGCCCAGCTTGTCAGCGCTTACCTGGGCAGGATCAAAGACACGTGGCAAATACTCAGGAGCTCCGGGCGCAACGCCGCGCGCGCCCCCCAGGGTTTTAAGGAACTGGACATTGAGTTGCGCGAGGATGCGCGGCTGCTCGATGACCTGAAGCGGCGAGTCTCCTATTTTGAGCGTGACCCCATCGAGAAAGCCGCGAAGGAAGTCGAGCAGGTGCGGGCAGAAGTCCTGCAGGCGCTGTTTCCTGCGGCTCGGGCGCCGGAGGCTGCAAAGCCTTTGCGCAAAACGGATTGAAAAGTTCACCGGAGACCTTGACGGTGAAATCACAAGCTACTCTGGTTTTGGCGCTCCTTATGCCCTTGGCCGCGCCGGCGATGACGGCTCTGGCGCAAAAACCGGATTACATTTCAGATGAAGAAGAAGACAAGATTCGCGAGGCACAAGAGCCCTCCGAGCGCATCGAGCTTTACCTCACTCTGGCTCAAAGCCGCCTGGATCGAATCGAGGGGTTTCGCAGCAAGCCCATGGACCCCCAATACGATAACGGCGCGTATATCGGCCACTTGCTGGACGAATACATCTCACTCACGGACGAATTGAAGAACTGGATCCAGGTTCAGTATGATCACCGGAGCGACATGCGCAAGGGACTCCGGAAGGTTCTCGAGATGGGCCCCAAACAACTTCATGACTTGGGGCGAATCCAAGCCTCGCCGGATGCCTATGCCGCCGATTACGTCAAATCTCTCGGTGACGCCAAGGACGACCTCACGGATGCCCTGGACGGCGCCACCAAGGCCCTCGCTGATCAGGTGAAAATATTTGGAGAACTGAAGCCCGACGAGAAGGCGGAGGCCCAATCAGAAAAAGATCGGACGAGAGAAGAGAAGAAGCGTTCAAAAGAAGAGGAGAAACTTCGGAAGAAGGAGCGCAAACAGGCCCCGCCTGCGGATAACGACGAGAACTGAAAGGGTCCGCGACGTTTACTGTCCTACCCATGCCACTTGAACAGATGCCGCTGCCCCTGGCCATTTCACCAGAGCCGGTGGAGATCTTCCTAAGGGTCTTGCGGTGGCTCCGCATCGCCGGGGCCCTCCCGAGCCTGCGGGTTGAATTCCGTCCCTTTGCAGGTTTGCGCAGCACCATTTGTGTGCGCAAAGACCATCTGGAAGTCTGCATTTCCGACGTATTAGAGGACGCGCCACTCCTGGTTCTGGAAGCGCTGGCGGAGATCTTGCTGTGTAAAGTTTATCGCCGACGCGCTTCTCGTGAGGCGCGCGAATGCTATCTGGCTTACGTTTTAAGCCCCGCCATTCGCCACCGCATTGACCAAGCGCGGCGCGAACGTGGCACAAAACGCTTACGTCCTGCCCGTGGCCGGTGGCATAATCTGGAGGAGATATTTCAACGTCTGAACCAGAAGTTCTTCAAGGGCGAGCTTTCCGTTACTTGCCTGGGCTGGAGCCTTAAGAATTCGCGGACCATCCTTGGCCATTACGACGCCGGCCATGGGATGATTGTCATCAACCGAGCGCTGGACTCTTCGACAGCTCCGGCCCACCTGGTTGAATACCTGGTGTTCCACGAGATGCTCCATATGCGATTCCCGGTGGAGCGCAACGGGCACCGCCGCGTGGTGCATTCCCGCGCCTTTCGTGAGGCAGAGAGAGAGTTTCCAAAATACGAAGAGGCTCGAAGGAGCTTGAAGCACTTTCAGTACCCGAAGGAGGTCTGACTGATGCGAACAAGAATAGTGACTGCTCCCATGACTTCTCTGGTGTTAGGTCTGTCAATGATTGCTCCCAGCTTGAATTTCGGGTCGGAACCGCT
>JBEKVC010000090.1:0-7003 GCA_049514395.1 Terriglobia bacterium | reverse complement strand
TGGGAGCGCAGTACGAGATAGGATATACGCCCACCAATAGCGCCCTCGACGGCACCTACCGAACCATTCGCGTCCTGCTGGCGCGCAAAGGCGTCACCTACCGCTGGAAACCAGGCTATTTCGCCACCACGGAGTAAAACCAAACCGATGGACGTATCCAATCTCCTCAACAGCCTTCGCGCCGCCCGGATCATCGATCTTAGCCAGACCCTGGAAGAGCACATGCCCCACTTCCCCACGCATTCTAAGTTCTTTCACAACCTCTGGGGTTCATACTGGCATGGCGGGCGCTCGCTGAGCTACCAACTGGTGATGCACGAGCACAACGGGACGCACGTGGATGCGCCGGCACACTTCATCAGCGAGGCGAAGCCGGATGCCCACCTCACCATCGACCAAGTCCCCATCGCCTGTCTGATCGGCCGGGGCGTTCACCTCGATTGCCGCACCTGCAAGGAAGCCGATTACGTCTCGAGCCAGCAGATAATGGATTGGGAATCTCGACACGGACCGATTGCGCAGGGTGACATCGTGCTGTTTGACTTTGGATGGTCGGCGCGCTGGGGGCTTCGTCCCCATGATCAGCCCTACGTTGAGCACTGGCCCGGGGTCAGCATGGAAGCCGCAGAGTACCTTATCTCCAAGTCAGTGGCTGCAATGGGCGTGGATACGCTTTCCCCTGACCCGCCGGAAGCGTTGCGCGCCAATCCTATCCACCCCCTCGTGCTGGAGAAGCGCCTCCTGATTATTGAGAACCTCACCAACCTGGGAGAGCTACCGGATTTCTTCGTGTTTGTGGCTTTGCCACTTAAGATCCGCGCGGGCTCGGGCTCGCCCGTCCGAGCTGTGGCGCTCTTCTGAACGCCGCTACCCTTCGCCGTACAATCTGGGATAAAAGAACTTCGTCGCATTGCCTGTCCAACCGGGGGGGGCTGCGGGCGTGAGATCTTAACCCGGATTTCTCACCACGTTTGGACGCTCTTAGGGGGCTGGGGACTAGGGCAATTCTGAGTTTTGAATTGCCCGCTTGCCCCTCCCCACCGCCTACTGTTTTCCGCTCACTTTCTCCTGAATCCTGAATCCTGATTCCCGACTCCTTTACCCGAGCACGGGCACAACGGCGGAGCGCACCGCGCGAGAGTCGTCGCTGAGGAGAAAGTGGATAAGGCGCGCCACCTCGTCGGTCTTCACCCACTTGGAGAAGTCCGCCTTGGGCATGGCGAGGCGATTGGCCTCAGTATCCATTGTTCCCGGCAGGATGCAATGAACGTGGATGTCGTACGCCTTCAGTTCGTCTGCAAGGATTTCGCTGAGCTGGCGAACCGCCCCTTTGGAAACGGCATAGGCAGCAATGCCTGCCCCGCCTCCGCGCAGGATTGATCCGCTCGAGACTGTCACGATTCTGCCGAAGTTTTGACGAATCATGACCGGGACGATGGAACGTAAACAGAAAATGAGGGAGCGGAGGTTCAGGTTGAACATGTGGTCCCAGGTCTTGTCATCGGTCTCGAAGCTCTTGCCGGCCGCGAAGCCACCCGCCACGGCCACGAGGTGATCGACGCGCTGCCACTTCGACAAGACATCTGCCACCAGGCGTTCGACTTCAGGGGCCTGCATCAGATCCACTTTCGCGCCGGTGAGATTCCCACGGTGTTCGCCTGCCCTGCCCTCCAGTGCGGCCCACTCTTTGTCGGAACGGTACGTAACCGCGACGCGGGCGCCAGACCGTAACAGGTCCAAAGCCACGGAACTTCCTAATGCGCCTGTGCCACCCGTTACGATCGCGACGCGATGCTCAAACTCCATAACGCCTCCTTATCCGCTTTCAATGCCCCAGTGAAAAAGATGATACCAGATTGGGAGGTTGCTGGAAAAAGCTATTGGTATGCCATTGTGATCGGTATGTGGTAGGTGGTAGATGGTAGGTGGGGAAAAGCACCCGCCCACCTACCACCTACTACCTACGGGTTGGTGGGGAAAAGCCTCCCCTCCACATACCACCTACTACCTACCACATACGGGTAGGTGGGGGAAACAACTCCTACTGCCTTCTGCCGGACCATCATGGTTGAGCCTGCTGCTTCTTGTGAAGTTTGCGACGAATATCGGGCCAGAATTCTTTCAATTCATAGGACACCGCATCTCCCCATATCTGCGTCATCCAGATGTTGGCGCTGTTCAGGGCAGTCCGGTCTTGCGGCGGATGGTAGGTGTTGGAAAGCGCTGCCGCAAGTGCACTACCTGCCAACTCGGAGTAGTTGAATTGTTTTTTCCCGGAGTCGCTGCGAGTGATAAGGACCCGCAATGCAGC
Organism: Terriglobia bacterium; assembly: GCA_049514395.1. Lineage (GTDB taxonomy): Bacteria > Acidobacteriota > Terriglobia > UBA7540 > UBA7540 > CAVROP01. The sequence goes on along the minus strand of JBEKVC010000090.1, from coordinate 4,692 downwards.
GTAACCAGCACGGTGAAAGAACCCCCCTTTACCCGACTGGTAGTAGCGAGGATCTTGGTGGAGCAGTGATGGGAGGACGGCGCCCACCATGAAGTTCTCGATGGTCGTGTCGGCGAAGGCGGCCCCGTAGCGCTTTGCATAGCCAACAAAACCTTGTCCGAAGCTGGGATCAGTATTTTCAGCCTGATCGATGAGGGCGAGAACGCCTACGTACGGGAACTCGATGGGGTCGAAAGTTCCCAGGGCCACCAGCTTGAATTTCTGCCCAGTCGTGAGCGGCGGGATCTGTTTGGCATTCTCCACCGTCAGATAGTTTGGCAAGACAAAGAAAAGGCGGTCATTCTGTGGGCTCTTCTGTTCCTGGATCGCGGGGTCCTTATTGTCCCCACTTTTCGCTCCCGTCTTGGACTGGCCTTGTGAAGACGTATCCGCAGGCGCCGGGTTTTGCTGCTGTGCCAGTGACGGGAAAGCTGACAATAGGGTGCCGATTACCATCGCACCAAGGGCAAAGGTCACCGTCCACCGATTTCGGCTGATCATCGTTGCTTATCGTCTCCCAGCTCGGGACCTGTGCCAGGAACTTACCTGCTGAGTCTCCGGGTTTATTCCCCCTTGACTTTGACGTGCAAATGACAAAGAGGGTTACTCGTACATCTCGCCCACCACTGCCAAAGAGGCTCGACTCTCGGCCAGGGTGTGCCGCCTGAAGAGTGATATCGCAGGCTGTTTCGGCGCCTAGCTTTATCACTATATCAGACTTTACGGGTTTTTCTTGCGACGATCGCAGATTCAGCGGACTGTCGACTGTTGACTGTCTTCTCGACTGTGCACCGCCTTTGTTAGTTGCTCTCGTTCTTGCCGAAAGATACCCGGACCAATTTGATGAGCGTCCGACTCTCCCCGCCTTCTAACGCCACGACCTTTTCCAGGTTGTGGGTCTTGATCTCGAAGGTAGTTTTTCCGTCTGAACCCCGGTCGGTGAATTTAGTGACTTCACTTCCCAGGTGCTCTTTGTAAAAGGCCTTGACTCTCTCCAATGAGTCCGAAGTTTCGAATTTCGCGGCCAGTACTTGCACGCTCGCCTCGCCTCCAAAACCGAGGTTTACTGCTGCTGAGTCCTTGTCCTTCACCGGCGTGGCGCCGGGGTAGATGGGCAAACCCAAGCTGTCCTGGTTGACATCATGATGAACTTCAATTGACCCGACCGGCGTATTGATGGAAACTTCCTTGCCACGCCCCCCCCTCTCCGCAACTTGCATTCGGAGGTTGTGGGAAAGGAACCTTAAGCCGGTCCAAACCGCGATTCCACTGACCAGGACAATCAGCGCCAGGACCAACAGGGCAATCGCAACAATGTTGCTGCCCGACCGTGGGGGTTGCGGCGGAACGGGGGCACGCGGGGGTTGGGGGCTTGTGCTCATAGGACTCTCCTCGACTCGTGTCTACCAGCGCATACGCAATCGCGGCCTTGCAAGTTCCCGAAGCTTACGTCCGGCGCAGTGCAGATGCAAGAACTTCGTTAGTCCAGCCTAAGGCAGCAACTCCCCTCCTGGTTCAGGAGGGGCCGGGGGTGGTCGAGTCACCACCCCTTAATCCCCTCCTCAAAAGGGGAGGGGAATTGCTTTTCCGACTCCCCTCCTGGTTCAGGAGGGGTTCGGAGTGGTCGAATCACCACCCCTTAATCCCCTCCTCGGAGAGGAGTGGAATTTGCTCCTAAACCCCCCTCCTGCTCCCGACACCCTCGGCCAGGGAACGGTTGAGTAAGACCCGCCCTGGATGATATTCTCAGTTTGTGCGGCCAATCTGAACGCTCTCCAGGAGAGGATCTGAATGCGTTATAGGAAACTGGATAACAGTTCTTTCACCGTCTCTGCCATCGGCCTCGGATGCATGGGCATGTCGGAGTTCTACGGGCCACGAAACGAAGAGGAGTCTGTTGCAACCATTCATCTCGCGGTTGACCTGGGTGTGAATTTCCTGGATACCGCCGACATGTACGGCACGGGTCACAACGAGGAACTGGTCGGCAAAGCCATCAAGGGTCGGCGGAATGATATTGTTCTTGCCACCAAGTTCGGCAACGTGCGGGGGCCAGAGGGTAGCTTCCTGGGAATCAACGGCCGGCCCGAGTACGTGCGCAGCGCCTGCGAAGCCAGCTTGAGGCGCCTCGACATTGAGACCATTGACCTCTATTATCAGCACCGTGTTGACGGCAGTGTGCCCATCGAGGAAACCGTAGGGGCCATGGCGCGGCTGGTCGAAGAGGGCAAGATAAGGTGCTTGGGGCTTTCCGAGGCCGCTCCGGCAACCATTCGCCGCGCGCACCGCACCCACCCCATCACCGCTTTGCAAACGGAGTATTCACTCTGGAGCCGTGACCCCGAGGACGAGGTTCTTTCCACCTGCCGGGAACTTGGAATCGCCTTTGTTGCTTACAGCCCGCTCGGTCGTGGGTTTTTGACGGGCCGTTTCAAGAGCGTAGAAGACTTGGCGGCGGAGGATTGGCGTCGCAAATCTCCGCGCTTCCAGGGCGAGAACTTCAAACGCAATCTGGACCTTGTCTGCCGGGTCGAGCAAATCGCTTCGGAAAAAGGTTGCAAAGCGTCGCAGTTGGCTTTGGCCTGGGTGCTGGCCCAGGGCGAGGATATTGTGCCCATCCCCGGCACCACGCGGAGGGCGCATTTGGAGGAAAACATTGCGGCGTTGAAGTTAAAGCTCTCACCCCAAGACCTGGCGCGGATCAACGAGGTTGCGCCCAAGGGAGTAACGGCCGGGGAACGCTACGCGGAGCAGGCAATGAAAGTCGTCAATCTGTGATGGTTCGAGCTTCGGTTCGTCTGACTACAAGGCAGCGCAAGGGGAACCGGGCGTGGTTGGCCCACCACCCCTTAATCCCCTCCCGCCGCGGCGGGAGGGGAATTCGTTTCTAGACTCCCCTCCCGGCCGGAGAGCCGTTTAAGCCGTGGCAGGATGCGCCTCCAATTCGAAGGTGACGAGAATACTGGGTGAGCGTGCCAAACCCAGCTCTGCCAGGTCTTCTCCCTCCAGGTGCAGTTCCACAGCCTCGCGCAGATTGCGCGTGACTTCGTCGAGAGTTCGACCTTGCGTCACCACCGGAATCTCCAGACACTCGGCAATGTAACCCGACTGTTCACCTTGACGAACAACGGCCTTAATCGTGTGCTGTAACGTCATCGCTTTCGCCTTCACCACCTTCTTTCTGAAACTCTCTGTCGGCTCAGATACCTGAAAAGAAGATCAGCAGAGTCCTGCCTGAGCCTCAAGCGCGCGGGACAAGCCCCGCTCCTATTTATAGGCAGGCACCCCCGTCACCCGCTCGCCGATGATGAGCGTGTGGATGTTGTGCGTGCCCTCATAGGTGAAGACCGATTCCAGGTTGCACATGTGGCGGAAGATGGGATATTCATCGGCGACGCCATTGGCGCCCAGGATGTCGCGTCCCGCTCGGGCCACTTCAAGCGCCATCTTAACGTTATTCCGCTTGAGCATGGAGACATGCGCGAAATCGGCGCGCCCTTGATCTTTCAGGCGCCCCACCTGTAAGGCCAGCAACTGCGCCTTGGTGATTTCGGTGATCATATCGGCGAACTTCGCCTGAATGAGCTGGTGAGAAGCAATGGGCTTGTCGTCAAACTGTTTTCGTATCTTCGCGTACTCCAGGGCCTCGTGGTAACAGGCCATCGCTGCCCCGATCGCCCCCCATCCGATGCCGTAGCGCGCTTGGGTCAAGCAGCTCAGCGCCGCTCTCAACCCCTGCGCTTTGGGAAGCATGTTAGAGGCGGGCACACGAGCGTCCTGGAGTGACAGGCTGGAGGTCACTGAAGCGCGTAGCGACCATTTCCCTTTGATGTCTTTCGCGGTGTAGCCCGGCGTGCCTTTCTCCACCAGGAAGCCGCGGACACCTTCGTCCGTGCGCGCCCACACCACCGCCACGTCTGCAATTGTACCGGAGGTAATCCAGGCTTTCTCGCCATTCAGGATGTAGCGGTCACCATCTTTTGTGGCGCGTGTCCTCATGCCGGCGGGGTTCGAGCCGAAGTCGGGTTCCGTCAGGCCGAAGCACCCGATGGCCCTGCCCTCCTGGAGCGCCGGCAGCCAGCGCTGCTTTTGCTCCTCGGAGCCGTATTCCTTGATGGGGTACATCACCAGCGCGCCCTGCACGGAGACGAAGCTCCGCAAGCCGCTGTCTCCCCGCTCGAGTTCTTGCATGATCAGCCCGTACTCCACGTTGGACATCCCCGCGCAGCCGTAACCTTCCAAGTTTGCGCCGTAAAACCCCAGCCCCGCCATTAAGGGTACGAGGTGCTGGGGAAATTTCCCCTCCCGGTTCCACTCCTCGATGTTAGGTATGATTTCATCGTCCACAAATTCGCGCACCGTCTGTCGCACCAGCTTTTCCTGGTCGTTGAAGAGCGCGTCAATCTCCATGTAATCCACGCCGTGAAATGCAAACATAAGGCCCCCATGAGATCATTGAGTTCTTGGCTTACAGGTCAAGGTGTCATTCTAGCAGTGAATGCAAGGTCTGTGCATTGCGGGGTCGGTATGGGATTGGAAGGGTACATCGTATCCCCCCTGTGGAGTTAAAGTGTTTGAGCGAAAAGAGGAGGGGTGAGATCGCTGCCTTGGTGGGGGGGGACCAAGGCAGCGCGGCGCTGCTAAAATCGCCGA
>JBEKVC010000089.1:0-7126 GCA_049514395.1 Terriglobia bacterium | reverse complement strand
TGGCTGACGGGTACGGGCGCAACTATCTTCTGCCCAAGAATCTGGCAGTCGCCGCTACGCCTCAGAACCGTAAGCGGATGGAGCAGCAACGCGTCCGGTTTCTGAAGCTGGAGGCAAAAGAAAAGGGTGACGCGGAAGACCTGGCAAAGCTGCTCCAGGGGGTCAGCGTAACCCTGACTCGAAAATCCGGAGAAAAGGGAACGCTCTTCGGCTCTGTCACGGCCATCGACATTGCCGAGAAAATGGCGGCCCAAGGGTACAACATCGACCGGCGGAAGATCGCTCTCGATTCACCCCTGAAGGTTCTGGGTGAATACGAGGTGCCGATAAAACTGCACAGGGAAGTAACGGCCTTCATCAAGGTGAGGGTGGAAGGCGAAGTGGAGACAAAGGCCCAGCCTCAGGCCCAGTCCCAGCCTCAGGCCCAGTCCGAACCGCAATCTCCTGCCACGGAAGCAAAGCAGTCGGCCGAGTAACCGCCCGAGCGTGCGACGCCAGGCGGCTTGGGCTCGGCGAGCCGACCTCGTCGCCAACCTCCACGGGCCGGAGAAGGCCGGGCAAAAATCTCCTCTGGACACTCTCCCAATTGGTATAATTTCTTCGGAATAGTTATCTGACATTCGAGGGACACTTTTCATTCCATGCCAAGCACTACGGCCAGTGACCGAGCTGTACCTCACAATTTGGAAGCCGAGCGAGCCCTGCTCGGTTCCATTCTGCTGGATAATTCGGCCCTTAACATGGCTCTCGAGGTGGTCGGAAGGGATGATTTCTTTTCTGAAGCCCACCGCATTACTTTCGAAAAAATGGTCGGCATCTCGGAGAAGAACCGCACCATCGATCTCGTCACGCTCTCCGAGGAACTCTCCAAGGACGGGCAGACCGAGAAGGCGGGCGGGGCCGCTTATCTCGCTGCCCTCACGGATGGTGTGCCGATTGGAACCTCCGTCGCCGTCTCGGAGTACTCCCGCATCGTCAAAGAGAAGTCGCTTATTCGACGCCTTATCAATGCGTCGAACAATGTTATTTCACGCTGTCTGGAGGGAACGGATGACCCCGACACGCTGATCGATTTGGCCCAAAGCCAGGTCTTCGACATCGCCGAGCAGAAAGTCCAATCCGGATTCACCAACATCCGGGACATTGTGAAGTCGAGTTTCGGGACGATCGACGATCTCCTCGACCGCGGCCAGCGCGTCACCGGCATTGAAACCGGGTTCGTTGAGCTCGATAACATGACCTCAGGACTCCAACCCGGTGAACTCGTGGTGGTGGCCTCGCGGCCTTCGCTTGGCAAGACCGCCTTGGCGCTCAACATCGCCTCCCACGCCGCTATCAAGCACCATAAAACGGTTGGGCTGTTCTCTCTCGAAATGAGCAAGGAGTCGTTAGTCATCCGTCTCTTGTGCTCCGAAGCCGAAACCGACGGCCACAAGCTGCGCAGCGGATTCTCGAGCCGCGAAGACTGGAACAAGCTGACCCGCGCTTTGGGCCGGCTCGGGGACGCTCCACTCTTGATCGAAGACACTCCTGCCCTGAGCATCATGCAGATTCGCGCCAAAGCACGGCGCCTGAAGATGGAAAAGGGATTGGACCTGATGATCGTGGATTACCTTCAGCTTGTCTCCGGTCAGGGGCGCTTTGAGAACCGCACGCAGGAGGTCAGTTACATTTCGCGCGGCTTGAAGAGTATCGCCAAGGAGTTAAAGGTTCCGGTCCTTGCGCTTTCACAATTGAGCCGCGCCCCCGAGCAGCGGCTTGGCCAGCGACCTCAGCTATCTGATCTGCGTGAATCCGGATCGATCGAACAGGACGCCGACGTGGTGATCTTCATTTTCCGGGAGCGAAAGGCGGCGGAAGAAAGCGAAGCGGAAGGTGAGGTGGATCGGCGCGGGGTCGAGATGAAATTGATTATCGGCAAGCAGCGCAATGGCCCCACCGGCGATATCCCGGTCGTCTTCATGAGACCCTATGCGAAGTTTGAGAACATGGCTCGCGGTCAGAAATCATCGGAGGAATGAGGCAATCCCACGGACCCGGGACGGCGGCGGCCAACACGATCGTCTTTCGAAAGCCTCACGCGCAACAAGCCTGAGAAGCCTGTGAATGTTCCAATTAGCAAACTACTGCGCCCCACCTGGGTCGAGATCTCCCTTTCAAAACTGCGCCGGAATTATGAGCGAGTCCGGCGCCTTGCCGGCCGCCGCAAAATGATGGCCGTCATCAAGGCGGACGCCTACGGCCACGGAGCCGTGGCCGTGGCGAATTGTCTGGCCGGCTGCGGCGCGGATTGGTTCGGAGTGGCGAGCGTCGAAGAAGCCCTCGAATTGAGAGCCGCAGGGATCACGCAGCCCCTACTGCTGCTGGGCGGCCTCTACATGAGCGACCCTGCGGACCTCATCAAGTTTCAGCTCACACCTTCGGTTTCCTCCACTGCCCGGCTTGACACCTACGCCGAGTGCGCTCGGCGCTACGGTCGCCCCATCGAGTTCCATCTCAAAGTGGACACCGGACTGGGGCGTCTGGGGGTGCCGCCGGACCGGCTGGCAGCGTTGCTGGAACATTACCAGACGCTCGAGGGCGTGCGTTTAACCGGCCTGTTCACACACCTTGCTTCCGCCGAGGATCTGCTGGCTACCCAAACGGAAGAGCAGTGCGAGCGGTTCAAGGCTGCACTTGCCCAACTGAGTTCGGCCGGAATTGAACCCGCGTGGACTCATGTCTCGAACAGTGGCGCGTTGCTCGCCCGCCGCGAGTTTCCTGAAAACATGGTTCGCATCGGAGGCTTGCTCTACGGGTGCTGCATTCCGCTCGTTGTCCCACCGGGCAAAGACCTTCCGGACCTCCCGGAGTTCGAACCTGTACTCACCTTCAAATCCTGCGTCGTGTACCTGAAGGACGTTCCCAGCGAGACGCCGCTTGGTTATGGGGAGGCATTCCATACCCGGCGTCCCTCCCGCATCGCCACCGTTCCGGTGGGCTACGCGGACGGCCTCAATCGGGCGCTCTCGAATCGGGGTCATGCCATCGTACGCGGCAGACTTGCGCGGCTCGTCGGTAGCATCAGTATGGACCTCTCGCTTCTGGATGTGACGGACATCCCCGGTGTCAACGTTGGAGACGAAGTCATCCTCATGGGCCGGTCGGAGGAGACCTCGATTACCGCGCTCGACATCGCGCAAATGCTCGACACAGTCCCCTATGAGGTTTTGTGCTTGATTGGCAAACGCGTGCCGCGCTTGTATGTGGAGTGAGGTTGCTGAACAACTCCAGCTACTCCTGTCTCTAGGTTCGCGATGATGCGCGGTGGCCACGATAATTTGTCATTGCCTCCCATTTCGTCTTGCTGCGGCGAGCTTTAACCTGAATTCGAAAGTTGGCAGCCGCCGTTCGAGCCGAACGCTTAATTCGACGCCCGTTCGACGCAGATACCGGAGGAACAAAATGGTGCGGGGCCAAGCGTAGGGGCATCCGCCGCGGCGGACGCTGTGCCCCTACAAGATGCACATCGCACCCACGCTAACTTTCGAATTCGGGTCTAACCCCTTGTCTTTTCAACAATATTCCCGCTTTCAACGGCTAAGTGCCTGTGTTTTCATAGACATTCCCGCTTCGCCCTGACCTTTTCCACAGCGGTCCTTTGTTTTCAATAACATTCCCGCATCGTTCCGTCAAAAAAGAATTCTTTTCCAATTGCAGCCCACTGTCAAAAGTTGACGGTTGACAGAAGAACCCTGCCAACAAATCATTTTCCACGACTGCGGGGGCTGTTCGTCGCCAGGATGGGCAGAGGCGCTGAGGCGGGTCTGGTTCTTGTGGGCGTTCCCCACCGTAATCATACGCTAGCACGCTAGCTCACAAATTGGAATTTGTCAAGCATGAATTGTTGAGCGCCAAAGTGCAGGTTTCAGGGGTCAGAGAGTAGGCAGTAAGCAAAAGGCAGCCGGGACCTGTTCTTCATAGTCTTTACGCTCAAGGCGTGTTGCTTTGCGGGCGCTGATGATTCGAATTCTTGATGCGCGAACGGTGAAACAGCGGGTAGCACAGCGCGGCCTGAAGGCCGCAACCAAAAGGTAGTGACGCTCCATGACCGATTCCGGCATGATGTGTTTGCGCAACGTCATGCGGAGTGAGGTCATGGAGCGTTTTTTGAAGCGGCATGCGAGCCGCGCTGTGCTACCCGCCACCTGTTGCTTTTGAACAATTCGGGGAAGACCTTCTGATAAATGGCCATGCCCAGGGCGGCATTCATGCCCATCTCTTCCAGGGCATTGATTTCCTCATCGGTGGTGATGCCGCCGGCGGCGGTGATGGGTAACTGCGTAACGGACCGCAAGCTTCTAAACCACGCCAGATTCGTCCCCTGAAGTTTACCTTCCGCATCAATGTAAGTGCAGAGGAACTCCGAGCAGTAAGGCTCGAGCTGCGCCAGCGCCTGCGCCGAAGTGAGCGGCAAGGTTTCCCGCCAGCCCCGAATGGCCACGCGGTCACCCAGGCAGTCAACCGCCATCATGAGCTTCTCTCGAGGGACGGCGGCAAGGAGAGGTCGGAGGAACTCGGAGTTTATGCCGCAGGGCGTAAACGCGCTGCTGCCCACAATTACCTTGTGCGCGCCGCCCTGCACCGCCCGGAGTGCTTTTTCGACGGTGCGGATTCCTCCCCCGACGCGGCAGGGCTTTCGCTGGCAGAGTTCACCGATAATTTCACTGTGGTCTCCTCGACCCAACGCTCCATCAAGGTCGATGACCTGAATTTGGGGATAGGCAGCAAACTTCTCGAGCACCGCAAGCGGGTCCGGCAACTCCAGGAACTTCTCCCGCCCCTGGACGAGTTGAACTACCTTGCCACCCATTAAGTCGATGCAAGGAATGATCATGAGGAGAACAAGTCGACAGTTAACAGTCGACAGTTGACAGTCGGAATGCAAAAGTCGAAAGGCAAAAGTCAAAGGGCAAAAGGCAAAAGTGAAACAGCCCTCTTCGAGTTGAAAAGTCGAAAGTCGAAGAGTCGAACAGTGCCAGTTCTTTTCGACTCTTTGACTCTTTGACTCTTTGACCTTTAATTTGGATTTTCGACCTTCGCCCTTTGACTTTTGACATTTGCCATTTGACCTTTGCCTTTTGACTTCCTTACAAACGCACCGGCACGCCTTGTGATTGCAAGTACTCCTTGAGGCTGCGCATCGTATGCGTTTCGAAATGGAAAATCGAGGCCGCCAAGGCAGCATCCGCATGGCCTTTCAAGAAGACTTCGGCAAAATGTTCAGGCCCCCCGGCGCCGCCCGAAGCGATAACAGGGATATGGAGGGCCCCGGCAATGGCCTTCGTCAGTTCACAATCGAAGCCTGCCTGCGTGCCGTCGGCATCCATGGAAGTCAGAAGGATTTCACCGGCGCCGCGTGCTTCCACTTCCCGAGCCCATTCCAGGGCGTCCAGTTCGGTTTGCTTCGTGCCGCCGTAAGTCAATACTCTCCAGTGTGAAGCGGCCCTGGCCCCACCCTCCAGGGGCGCATTTTCCCGGCCGCCCGTCGCCACTCGCCGGCGCGCATCGATAGCCACAACGAGCGCTTGCCGCCCAAAGTGCTCTGCAATCTGGCTCACCACTTCGGGAGATTCAACCGCAGCCGTGTTCACGGCCACCTTATCGGCCCCGGCGGAGAGCAACCGCTGCGCATCCTCCAGGGTCCTCACGCCCCCGCCCACCGTCAGCGGTATGAAGAGCCGGCGCGCCACCCGGTGTACGGTATCCATCAGCGTAGCGCGTCCCTCGCGGGAAGCCGATATGTCCAGCATGACCAGTTCGTCCGCGCCCTCGCGGTTATACGCCTCGGCCAGTTCGCCCGGGTCTCCGGCATCTCTTAGGTTCACAAACTTGATGCCTTTAACCACTCGGCCGTTCTTACAATCCAGGCATGGAATGATGCGTTTTGCAAACATAGGAAGTTGTCAGTCGTCAGTTCTCAGTTGGCAGTTGTCCGTGGTCCGTTGTCCTTTTCTGCAACGGACTACTGACCACGAACAACGGACAGGCGTTTCACAGACCCAGGAAATTATTTAACACCTTCAGCCCAACTTCTCCCGACTTTTCCGGGTGAAACTGCACCGCCCAGATGTTCTTCATCTCCACGCCCGCTGCGAAAGTCTGCCCATAGTGAGTTACTGCCGAACTTTCTTTGGTAGCAGGCCCGTAGTAAGAGTGACAGTAGTAAACGAAACTGCCGTCCGCCACCCCTCTGAAGAGCCCGCTGCGGTTTCGAATCTCCAGTTGGCTCCAGCCTACATGAGGAACTTTGAAGACTCCTTCGAATCGGGTCACGTGGCCGGGGAGCCATGCGAGCCCGGGAACCTCCGGCGCTTCGTCACTCGCTTCGTAGAGCGCCTGGAGACCCAAACAGATCCCCAGGAACGGCGTGCCGCCGGCCAGCAAGTCGCGAAGAGGCTTCAGAAGCCGGCGCTCCTCGAGGGCTCTCATCATCGTGCCGAAGTGACCTTGACCGGGGAAAATGATCTTCTCGGCGGAGCGGAGCGACTCCGGCCTGTCCATCACCTCGGCCAAGTGTCCGAGGTGCTCAACGGCCTTCAGCACCGAGCCAACATTGCCGGCGCCGTAGTTGAGTAAGGCGATCACAGCAGTCCTTTGGTGCTGGGGAGTTGGGCCTTGAGGCGAGGGTCGCGCGAACAGGCATAGCGCAAAGCACGCGCCCAGGCTTTGAACAAGGCCTCGACGGCATGGTGGCTCGAACGCCCATAGGCCAGTTTCAGGTGCACGTTGGCCCCCGCGCTCGAGGCAAATCCGTGGAAGAAGTCTTCCAACAGCTCTGTCTGGAGGTCCCCGACGTACCTTGCCTTGATCGGCGCGTTGAGCACCAGGTAGGGCCGCCCACTCAAGTCGATGGCAGCGATAGCCAGGGTTTCATCCATGGGCATCAGGAAGTAACCCGCCCGATTAATGCCTTTTTTCGCCCCCAGTGCTTGCCGGAACGCCTGCCCCAAGACAATGCCAATATCCTCGACCGTATGGTGCTGGTCAACATCCAGGTCGCCGCGCGCCTCAACTTCCAGATCGAATCCGCCATGACGGGCAAACAGCTCCAGCATGTGATCGAGAAAGCGAATGCCGGTGGAAA
>JBEKVC010000088.1:0-7588 GCA_049514395.1 Terriglobia bacterium | reverse complement strand
GGCTCAAGTCGAAGTAGTCCATCGCCTTGGTGATGTAGAGGTAGGAGTTTGCGTCGAAGCGATTGACGAAATGATCCCCCTTGTAGCGCAGATAGCTTTCCACCTGGAAATCGGTGAGAAAATTGTATCCATAAGCAGACTTGTCTTGCAGCTTGCGGCCAAACTTCTGGTGCATGGAACGGTCGGAAAGATAGGTAATGTGGCCGATCATCCTGGCAATGGCCAGACCCCGGCGGGGGAGCGTCTTCCCGTGGTAGTCTCCTTCCCGCCAGTTGGGATCGGATTGAATCGCCATGCGACCGACCTCGTTGAAGGCAATGGCCTGGGGCGACAGCCTGCTCGTGGTGGCGATCGGGATAGCGAGGCGCACCATGTCAGGGTAACTGACCACCCACTGCAAGACTTGCATCCCGCCCGTTGACCCGCCCACCACACCGAGCAACCGCTTGATCCCCAGGTGGTCGATAAGCACTTTCTGGGTGTCAACCCAATCGCGAATGGTGACCATCGGGAAGGAGAGCCCATAGGGTCGCCCGGTTCGAGGGTTGATGGAACTGGGTCCGGTCGAGCCCTGGCATCCCCCGACAATGTTTGAGCAAATGACAAAGTACTTTCGGGTGTCGAAAGCCCTCCCCGGGCCGATCATGATATCCCACCAACCAGGATGCTTGTCACGAGGATGATGGTAGCCGGCCGCATGGGCGTCCCCGGAGAGCGCATGAACCACCAGAATGGCATTGTCCCGGGCCTCATTCAGTTCGCCATAGGTCTCGTAGGCAAGCGTAATGGGTCCCAGGGTTCGCCCGCACTCCAGGGTCATCTCGTTGGGGGGCGTGGCAAACGTGAGGTACTTGGTTTCGACGATTCCGACTGAGCCTTCTTCTGCCATCTCTCTTGCCTCTATTTTCCCCGTAGTAGGGGCGAGCGGCGCTCGCCCAAGGGCCGAACGCCGTTCGGCCCTACAAGACATGTTCAACTGCGGGCATAGGCCGCACCGTGATCGTTGTTGACCTACTGCCCGGATGCCTGGAGTGCCTGTTCAATGTCCGCGATGATGTCTTCGATATTCTCCAGGCCGATCGAGAGCCGGACGTAGTCCTCCGTCACGCCCGTCTCCAACTGTTCCGCCGCAGTCAACTGCTGGTGCGTGGTGCTGGCGGGGTGGATGACCAGGGACTTGGCATCTCCAATGTTGGCCAGGTGGGAGAGCAATTTTACGGCGTTGATGAACTTGATTCCGGCCTGCAAGCCGCCCTTGATGCCAAAGCCCATAATGGCTCCGAAACCGTGCCCCAGGTACTTCTTCGCCAGCGCATGCGTGGGGTGACTGGGCAGCCCGGGATAGTTCACCCACGTCACGGCGGGATGATTCTCGAGGAACCGCGCCACCTTCAGGGCGTTATCACAGTGTCGCTGCACCCGCAAGGAAAGAGTCTCGACTCCCTGCAAGATGAGGAAGGCGTTGAAGGGACTCAAAGCCGGGCCAAGGTCACGCAGGAGTTGAACCCTCACCTTAATCAGGTAGGCAAGCTTCCCGAAGGTCTCCACGAACTTTAGATTGTGATAACTGGGATCCGGTTCGACCAGTGCTGGGAATTTCCCGTTCGTCCAGTCAAAATTCCCTGAATCGACGATGATGCCTCCAATCGAGGTGCCATGGCCACCCAGGAACTTGGTCAGCGAGTGAACGATGATGTCCGCGCCCCACTCGAAAGGACGGCAGAGGTAAGGGGTCGCCACGGTGTTGTCAATGATGAGCGGAATTCCAGCCTCATGAGCAACCTTGGCCACCGCCTGGATGTCCAGCATATCATTCTTGGGATTGCCCAGCGTTTCCGCGAAGATGAGTTTAGTCCTTGGAGTTATGCATCTGCGGAAATTCTCCGGGTCCGACGGGTCGGCGAAAACGGCCTCAATGCCCAGCTTGGGAAAGGTGTGATGGAACAGGTTATAGGTACCACCGTAGAGGCTCGCGGAAGAAACAATCTGGCCTCCGGCCTGGGCAATGTTCAGGATGGCGAGGGTTTCGGCGGCTTGCCCGGAGGCTGTCGCCAGTGCTCCAACCCCGCCCTCGAGCGCCGCTACCCTTTCCTCGAGAACCGCCCAAGTGGGATTCATAATGCGGGTGTAGATGTTGCCGAATTCCTTCAAGGCGAAAAGGTTAGCGGCGTGAGTTGTGTCTTTGAAAACATACGAAGTGGTCTGGTAAATAGGGACGGCGCGCGCCCCGGATGTAGGATCGGGAAGTTGTCCTGCGTGCAAAGCGATCGAGTCGAAACCAAGTTTTCTTTCCAATGTATCCTCCTGTCTGATCTGAGTTGGCCCGTTGGTGGCTGCGGAAACTAGGGAAGGTCGTCGAAGAGGCTACAAACTCAAAAGCCCCTTCCGGTTGGGAAGAGGCTCATTACAGACCGTTCGGCCCCTCTCATCTTCCCCATATCCGGGCGGGAGTTGGCACCTGTCCCCCGATCTTTTATCGGAGCGGTTGTCGTGGCGTCATCGGGCCCGTCCCTCGGCCACTCTAGATGAGATTCAGGGTTACTGAATCAAATATTCAATTGTCACCGACATCCTACGAAAACGCGCGAATCGTGTCAAGAAAAATCTGCACCAATTTGTCAGGTTTCTCACAATACGAGAGTCTTCCGTCAACCATTACCCGCCGGTTCCACTCGGAGCAGGCCGCGGTGGCGCAGGAACAACCGCCAGCGGCACTCTTGCGAAGGCAACGCGGTCATGCGCGGGATCGAGCACATTCACCTGCAAGGTGTAGCGGCCCGGGCGAAATTTCGCGAGTGGAATCTCGACAAAGTAGCTCGCCTTGCCCTCGGAGGATTTTCCCACCTTTCCAGGAAAGGGTCCGGCATCCGCCACCTTCGCGCCTCTTCGGAAAAAGGCCAGCGCCACCGAGGGTGGGAGCGCGGCGGCATTCGCGGCTTCCTCCGCACTCGCTTTGGAGGCTGATTTCCCCGCGTAGGATTGGAGCAGTACGAAAAGATGCTGATTGGTTCGGAATACACTCGTCACACTTGGCAATACAGATTTGCCTCCCAGGTTCAGCGGATTGTCGCTTTCACCTTTGGACTTGCTTCTGCGCCCATTGCTCGTCTCACTTGCTTTCACCTCATTGGAAAGTACCACCGAACTCAGGGCGAGTCCGCCCGGCGAGACGGGAGGCAAATCCAGCGATTCTTCGAAGGTCCCCATCTTTCCAGTTTGGTTTTCCCTGACCAGGACCTTTAGTTGGTACTTCCCCGGCGGGAGCACCAGACTGCCTTCATAGAGGAAATTGCCGGCCAGCAGTATGTCGTACGATTCACCGCTCACCTTTACCGGCAGCGTGTCCCGCAGCACTCCAACCGGCTTTCCGGACGGGTCGGTGGCCCGCCAGATGAAATCGAATTCCGTTTCATGCGCATTGGATTTCTTCAGCAACTGCACCGATGAGCCCGGAATTTTCGCCGCCAGCACAACATAGTAGGTGTTGTCAGGACGGAGGAAGTACGAGGCGTCAACCACAAAGGGCAAGTCCAGAAATGGCTGATCGAGATTCACCGCCTGCTGAAGCTGCGCTTCTTTGTCTTCGCGCGTGAATTGGCGGAAATTCTTGGGCGCGAAGTAGCCGGGCCGAGCTTGAACTTTCACCCCGGGCCGCATTACCTCGACGCGGATTTTCCGGAACCGGCCGTCGGAGCGGGTGTTGGTGGGGGAATAGCCCAGCAAATAATAACTGGAGTTTTCCGACTGGACTTCCTGGAAAGCCTCGCCGAAATCATTGGTGTCGTAGAATGTCCTGCCGCCGGTATCCTGCGCCAGCGAAGCCAGGGTTTCCCGGCTGCTGTGCATCGAGGAAATCTGGGAAGACACCGCCGAACCACTATACACAGCCGTACCCGAAGGACTTGCAGAAGATGCATCGCCGCCGGGCGGCAGCGCCATCAAGCCTCGCGTATCCATGGTGTACAGCGAGACGTTCGACTGGTTGGCAGCGGCGACGGTGGCCAGCAACTGCGCCTGGTTTTCGATTCCGGTGCCCGTGATGCCGCTCGAGAAGTGAATGACCGATTTCCGCCCGGGAACCCCGCGCAACATTTCCGCAAGGGATTCGACAGCCGCGAGCTTTTCATCCGTGTTGAAGATGTTGAACTCGGTTTCGTCAGGTGTGAAGGCGTCGGAAACATCCTGCGTGACCACTTCTTCACCCGACGCGCTGGTGGTGCCCGCTTCGCCCACGGTCCCGCCGGCGCTCAGGTTGGACGATTCCTCTCCCACCAGGATGCCATTCATGGCTTTGGTCAGAGCATCGCGGTTGTTGGTGAAGTTCTGGACCACCCGCAGGCTTGATGTGTAGGTCACAACCGCCACAAGATCGGCCGGCGTCAGCCTTTTCTGCACGAACGTGGTGGCGGCTTTCGTGGCGCGCATCAGGTCGTCCGGCTGCATCGAGGACACATCGAAAAACAGCAGCGTGAGACGGTGGTCCTGCAAGACGGTCGCCGCCGGAACATTGGGCGGGAGTTTATCCAGGTCAATGGTGGGCGGGGGGCCGTTTGTGGTGTTTGCTTGCGCCAGCTTCTCGACGTTCTCCAGGCTGAAGGACGTGATGGTTTGCGGCGCCCCGTCTTCGAAGACCCGGAAGTCATTCGCCGTCAGGTCGGTCACCAACTTTCCCTTCGCCGTTACCCGAACGTCCACGAGCACCACATTGGTCTGGCTGCGTAAGAGAAACCCTTGGCGGGGTGTGCCGGGCTGCTGCGCCCCGGCGTCTGTGCTCTGCCCCTCCAGCGCCAAAGGCGCCACAGACAGGCCAAATACCAGCCCGGCAATTGAGAACTTACTTAGAAGTATTCGTACGCCTCGCTGCATCTTGGTATCCTTGGAGTCGAGGAGTCGAGCAGTCGAGCAGTCGAAAAGGGCAGGTGCATCTGTACTTTCGACCTTTACCTTCGACTCTCCACTGCCCCTTGAAGTCAAAGGGTTTGTACTTTCGACTTTCGACTTCTCGACTCGCGACTCCTCGACTGCCCTTAGAATCTCAGGCGAAAGGAAAAGATTACGCTGCGCATTGCGCCCACGCTCGTAACCCGTCCGAAGCCCTCCCCGTTGACTACCGTGGACAGATTACCGAACTTTGGTGTATTAAAGATATTGTTCGATGTGATGCGGAAGTCGCCGCGAATCCCCCGCTCGCGGGAGAAAGTCACCAACTTGTCGAGCGACATATTGAAGTTCACCGTTCCCGGCCCGGGAATGGTGTCGCGCCCCGCGTCGCCGTATTCACCCGCCGCCGGGAGCGAAAACGCGGCGGTACTGAAGAAATCCAGCGTGGTCCGCTCCGAACGAGGGAGCTCGACAGGTAGACCCGTGGCGTCCGCGCGCAGGTTGGAAATCGCTGCCGTCCCCGCCCGGTTGCTGAGGTTTCCCAGGATCTGGGCGGTCGAAGGAGTACCGGATTGGATAGTCGTGATGCCGCTGATCTGCCAGTTCCCGAACACCCGGCCCATCGTTCCACCCTTATTGAGCCAGCGGCGCTGCTCGCCGAAGGGGAGTTGATAGTTGTGATTGATGAGCAGCTTATTTCGCACGTCGAAACTCGAGAGCCCTCGTTCGGCTTGCAAGTCGAGGTAGTTCTGGGCGACGGTTCTTCCCGCGCCGCCGACACTCGCCGCATCGTCAATGGACTTTGAAAACGTGTATGTACCGCTCATCGAGAAGCCGCCATGGAACTGGCGGCGAAGCCCCACTTGCAAGCCCTGATAGATGGAGGCCGCGCCTGAGGTCTCGTACGTGAAGGCCAGGGTATTCTGAAGTGCGGGCGGGGCCAGGAGCAGATCCAGCTTGGTCCCTTTTGTGCCCACATACCCGAGGGAAAGAATGACGTTCCGGACGAATTCATCTTCGATCGAAAAGTTCCAGGTCTGCGCGTAGGGGGTGCGGAAATTCGGGTCCAAGGCGTAGGTGTTGCTCAGAGTATTCGGCCCTGATTGCGGGAAGCCGTTTTCAAGCGTCAGGTCCGGTGGCAGAGTCGTTTTATTGGTGGAAGCCTGGGCGAAGGGCGGCTGGCTGGCCATGTTCGCATAAATCCGAGAATAAATGCTGCCGTCGTAAAAAATCCCATAACCGGCGCGCAGCACCAAGGAGTGTTGTGACCATGGACGGTAGGCGAGGCCGAAACGCGGTGCGAAGTTGTGATCGTCCCCACGCAGCAATGAGGCCGGCAGATTCCCCGGGTTTTGACCTGTAACGGGAGCCGCCGATGAAAAGCCCGGGCCAAACGCCAAATCCGAAAGGTGGCCGTACTTCTCCGTGAAGGGAAGGAAGTATTCATAACGCAGGCCGTAGAGGATCGTCAGGTGCGCATTGGCTCTCCAGTCGTCCTGAATGAAACCCGAGTACACCCATGACCGAAAGTAGTTGCTGGGGTCTCCGGATTGGACTGAGGTGGTCTGTGGGAGACCAAGCAGAAAATCCGCAAAGTCGTATCCCGTGTTAGAAACGGGACAACCGTTGGGAAGAGTACAACCTTTGGAACCGTAGGGGGTGAAATCGCTGGTCGAATAGCCGTTGAAAGTGAAAGTCCCGCGGGCATTGGGGTTCGTCAGAGTGTTCTGTTGGACCCGCCGCAGCTCGCCCCCCATTCGGATGTTGTGCTTGCCCACGTTGCGAAGAAAAATATCAGCAACGCGGAAGGTCTGATTACGCCTGAGGGAAGGTATGGCCAAATTCAGTGCTCCGAAGTCTGTAAACTGAAGGGCAGGCAAGCCATAGTCCAGGGGATCTGTCGCAATACCCTGACCCTTAATTCCCAAGCCACCCTCGATGTCTTTCCCGTATGCAAAGGGATCAAGAAGGGAAGTCCTCTGGCGATTGAAATTTGCGGTAAGGGTGTTGACCGTGCGCGGGCCGAGGGTGTGAATCTCCGCAAGGCTCATGTTCTGGCCCCGGACCGAATTGGTCGAGGTCAAGGCGGGGAAAGTCGATACCGATTGGCTCCGTGCGGAATTGAAGTAGTACATGGCGTTGAGGCTGTCTTTGGCCGAAATCTGCTGCCCTATACGGCCCATTATCCGGTCGTTGGCGGTGGGCAAAGATTCCTGGAGGTGAAAGTTCTGGACCGTCGCGCCTGGCACGTTTGGATAGGGGATGTAACTCAGCAAGCCCCCCGGAACTGAGGGATTTCCTACGGCGGCAGCCTCGTCCCACCGCCCCGCAGGGATAATGTTATTGGGAAATACCAGCTGAGTCTTCGGATCGATGATCGCTCCCTCATAGATGGGGTTGCCCCCGCCGTCGGTTCCTAACTGAACTGCTGTGTTTAGAAGCGCACTGAAATTACCGTTCCGGAAGTCCGTCGTGGGCACGTTTGCAAAACTGTCAAACGGGCTTTTGCCCCGCGTCATGCTGTAGTTTAAGAAGAAACTCGTTTTATTGCCCCCGTTATATATTTTCGGAATCACGAGCGGGCCACCAATGGTGGCGCCCAACTGCTCGGAGTAGGATGGAATCTGGGGCGACTCGGCCACATTCAGCGGGTAAGGATGAGCATCCAGGACCGAATTGGTGTACTGCTCAGAGATGTTGCCCCGCA
>JBEKVC010000087.1:0-7709 GCA_049514395.1 Terriglobia bacterium | reverse complement strand
GAGGGAAGGTGCTGCCCATCGGCGGCGTCAAAGAAAAACTCCTCGCCGCTCACCGCGCCGGCAGCCGAACGGTGATCCTGCCGCGAGATAACGAAAAAGATCTGGCCGACATACCTGCAGCCATCCAGCAAGAACTGAACATCCGGTTCGTTGAGAGCATGGATGAGGTCTTGGACTTGGCACTGGAAAGCAAGATCGAGGCTCGGCCGGTCCTGGTGTCCGAGGCCGAAACCCCGGTCGGCTTGGAGCCTCCGACGCTCGAAACGGATCGCGGATCATTGACCATTTAGCGCCGGAAGGCGGCAAGTCGGCACTTAGAAGCAGATGAAACCTGTTACTGGAGATGCGCATCAAAGCTAGCGGTCCATGTGCTCTCTCCAGGTGGGCACTAACCAGGACTGGCAGCCCCTGACCGAACAAGCTTGCAAGACTCCGGGTCCACGAGGAAAGCTCTTCACCGCACTTCGTACCACTGTTTCGTCATTGCCAATGACTATTCGTTCTTCGCGAACGGATTGAGGGTTGATAGGGCGGTGGAACCCGAAATCACTGGCGCACAGACCCCAAGATTTAGAAATCCACTTGAATCAAAGAGAGAAGCTATGCCTGCAAAGAAACAAGAAGTGAAAGCCGAAGAAATCCAGGAAGAAAAGATTGCCGAACTACAAGAAGGCGAAGTCCTCGACATCGCCAAGCTGAAAGAAATGAACATCGGCACCTTGACCCAGGTGGCCAAAGACCTGAGCGTGGTGGGGGCCACCGGGATGCGCAAGCAGGAATTGATCTTCAAGATCCTGCAGGCACAAACCGAAAAGAGCGGCCTCATCTTCTCCGAGGGCGTTCTCGAGTGCCTTCCGGACGGTTTCGGATTCCTGCGCGCGCCGGATTACAACTACCTGCCCGGCCCGGACGACATCTACGTATCGCCATCCCAAATCCGCAAATTCGATTTGCGCACCGGCGACACGATTTCCGGCCAGATCCGACCACCCAAAGAGGGGGAGCGGTACTTCGCACTCATCAAAGTCGAGGCGATCAATTTTGAGCCCCCCGATGAAGCCCGCAACAAACTCTTCTTTGACAACCTCACGCCGCTCTATCCCCAGGAGCGCATTCACCTGGAGACGATCAAGGACAACATCTCGGCGCGAGTGCTCGACCTGTTGACGCCCATCGGTAAGGGTCAGCGCGGCTTGATCGTTTCGCCTCCTCGCACCGGCAAGACGATGCTCCTGCAATGCATTGCCAATTCCATCACCAGCAATCACCCTGAAATCACCCTGATTGTCTTGCTGATTGACGAGCGTCCCGAGGAAGTGACGGATATGCAACGTACCGTCAAGGGAGAGGTGATTAGTTCCACTTTCGATGAGCCGGCGGCCCGGCACGTGCAGGTGGCGGAAATGGTTCTGGAGAAGGCCAAGCGGCTCGTCGAGCACAAGCGCGACGTCGTCATCCTCCTCGACTCCATCACCCGCCTGGCGCGCGCCTACAACACCGTGGTTCCACCCTCGGGAAAGGTCCTCTCCGGCGGCGTGGATTCCAACGCTCTGCAGCGGCCCAAGCGCTTCTTTGGCGCGGCCCGCAACATCGAGGAGGGCGGCAGCCTCACCATCATCGCCACCTCCCTCATCGACACGGGCAGCCGCATGGACGACGTGATCTTCGAAGAGTTCAAGGGCACGGGCAACATGGAAATTAACCTCGACCGCAAACTCGTGGACCGGCGCGTCTTTCCAGCCATTGACATCAACAAGTCCGGCACCCGCAAGGAAGAACTGCTGGTTCCCAGGGATGAACTCAACCGGATCTGGGTGTTGCGCAAGGTGCTGAATCCACTCTCCCCGGTGGAGAGTATGGAGCTGATTATTGACAAGCTGTCGAAGACGAAGAGTAATTCCGAATTCCTCGCCTCGATGAGCAATGGAGGAAGATAAGTTCAGAACTCGGGTAGTCTGGTCCCCTCTCCCTCCTGCCTCCCCTGTCCTTCGCTTCTAGGTCTCCGATTGCAGCAGGTTTTTCTGCCGCGCCAAATCCAGAATCTGCTCGACCACTTGATCGGCAGCAAGGTCAGTGGAGTCTATCTGATAGGCGTCCGCCGCGGCCACCAGCGGGGAAATCTTCCTCTCTGCATCGAGTTGGTCGCGGCGGGCGATTTCGTAGGCAGTTTGTTCGAGTGTGGCCGAACGCCCGTCTTTTCTGTCCTGTTTCAGCCTGCGGCGCGCCCGCTCCTCCGGATCGGCCCTGAGAAAGACCTTTAAGGCGGCGTTGGGAAAGACCACGGTGCCGATGTCGCGCCCTTCCATAACAACCCCACGCCCCATGGCGAAGCCCCTCTGCACAGCTACAAGTTTGGCGCGCACTTCCGACAATCGCGACACTTTGGCTGCCGCCAATGTCACTTCCGAGGTGCGAATCTTCTCCGTCACGTCCTGACCGTCGATCAAAACGCGGGATTGAAGGCCGTCCGTGGTGATGCGGATATCCGTCTGCGCAATGAGTTTTGCGACACCCTGCTCATCGTCGGGTGAGATGGCAGACTGAAGCACTTTCAGGGCCGCGGCCCGGTATGTGGCTCCGCTGTCCACATAGGTCAGTCCAAGGCGCGCCGCCACTTTCCGGGCGACCGTGCTCTTACCTGCGCCGGCGGGGCCGTCAATGGCAATCACCAGGGGTTCGGGCATAAACAGGAGCTTTCAGCCATCAGCCGTCAGCCCTCAGCATGCAGAAGCTATCAGCTCTCAGCCGTCAGCTTTCAGCAAACAGGCATCGGCCGGTAGGAAAAGATCCACCTCGGAGCGCACAGAGAGAGTACTTCGGCTTTTCTCTGCGAACTCTGTGGCCTCTGTGGTGAGTCTCTTTCTGGGTTGAGGCCTGTTTTCTCTGCGTGCATAGCTGATAGCTGACGGCTGATAGCTGACGGCTAAATGCGTTTGAACGCCTTCTGCAAATCCTTCATCCCATAGCGCAAGACGGTCGGCCGGCCGTGAGGGCAAGTCATCGGGCACTCCGTCTTAGCGAGCGCCTGGAGCAGCCAATCCATCTTGTGCTTGTCGAGGGACATGTTCACCTTGATCGCCGCGTGGCAAGAGACCAAGGCAGCGATTTTGTTTCGCAGGACATCCAAGGACACGGTCCGCCCCTCTTGCCGGGCGTTGTCCAGGATTTCGCGCATCAAGTCTCCCACATCGTCCGTGCGAGTTTCTGTGGGCGCGGCCTTGATAGCAATGGTTCGCTGGCCAAAGGGCTCGACCTCGAACCCGTTCGCCGCCAACTCCTCCGCGATCTCCTGGTAGGCGACCTGCTGCTCTGCCCTCAATTCCAGAATGATGGGCATTAACAGCCGTTGCACCGAAACCTTTTTCTCCTGTCGCATACGGACGTGCCGATCAAACAAGACCCGTTCATGGGCAGCGTGTTGGTCCACGAGCCACAGCCCCGCCGAATTAGTAGCCACGATGAAACTCTCCTGGACCTGGCCGAGAGGTTGAAGATCCACCGGCAACTCGCCCGGCGCCACAATAGCTGGTGAAGCCGCATCGCGGGCGGCCAAATCAGCTTCTGATCGCGGTACGGCGGGAGCGTAAGGAGACAGCACTGCCTCGAGTGGGAGCCGATCCGTCTGCGGCTCAGGCCGAGGAGGAGAAAGCCTGAAGGGCGGCGCTGTAGGGGCACGCCATGGCGTGCCCGTACGGGAACCCCATGGCGCGCCCGTACGCGAGTGCTGAGCGCCTTGGCGGACGGCGGGCTCTTCATCGAGTTTCTCTGCAACCTCCGCAGCGTCGGTATCCAGGGGCATCCCTCGCGACGACTTGGGTATGGGGAAGGCCGCAACTGGCCGGGTCGCCAGCAGAGCCTGGCGAATGGAATCCCGCACCAAGTCGTGGATGAATCCCGAATGGCGAAACCGCACCTCGACTTTGGAGGGGTGGACATTCACATCCACTTCCATCGCTGGCAGCTCAAGGAAGATCAAGGCCACCGGGAACACACTCGAAGGGAGAATGTTGCGGTACGCTTCCGCGATGGCGTGGAGAATCAGGCGGTCGCGGACCAGCCGGCGATTGACAAAGAAGTAGATGTTATTGCGGTTGAGCTTGTGCACCTCCGGGCGGGAAGTGAACCCGAAGACGCGGACCAGTAGGGCTTCGGTAGAGATTCCCTCCTCCTCGGAGTCCAGCGCAGCCGGAAGCGTCATGCGCCGCTCCACCGGAGCAATCTCCACCAGTTGCTCGAGGATTTGGGCGCCCATCACTTGGTAAACGCGCTCGCGCAGGCTCGAAACCGGCGATACATTCAAGATCTCGTTGCTTAGCGAAACTAGCCGAAAACTCTTGTCAGGGTGTGCGAGCGCATAATGCGTCACCAGGCTCGCAATGTGACCGAGTTCCGTAGATTCGGACTTGAGGAACTTGCGTCGCGCCGGGGTGTTGTAAAAGAGATCGCGCACTTCCAGGCGCGTGCCCACCGGCCACGCCACCTCCTTTACATCGCGCAACCTTCCCCCCGCCATCTCCAGGCGCGTGCCCGAGTTCTCCGAGGCGTGCCGGGTCTCGAGCACCAGCCGCGAAACCGCCGCCACCGAAGGCAGCGCCTCGCCGCGAAAGCCCAGAGTCGAGATTTCAAACAAGTCTTCGGCTGAACGTATTTTGCTGGTAGCGTGCCGCTCGAAGGCCAGCAAGGCATCGTCGTGGCTCATGCCACATCCGTCGTCCACCACTCGGATCAGGCGCTTCCCTCCCGCTTCGACGGACACTTGGATATGACCTGCGTCGGCGTCCATGGAGTTCTCAACTAACTCCTTCACCACTGAAGCGGGACGCTCCACAACTTCGCCGGCGGCAATCTTGTTGGCAACTGCTTCGGGGAGGATGTGAATGACGGACATAAGAAGTCCAGGAGTCGAGGAGTCAAGAAGTCGAGAAGTCAAGCAGTCGAGAAGTTGAGGGGTCAGGAGTCAAGGAGTCGAGAACCCGAGGGGTCGAAAATTGGCTCCCGCCTTCAACCAGCCGTTTTAACGTTCGACTTCTCAACTCCTTGACTCCTCGACTTCTCAACTGTCCTTCCTGATTTCCAGCCCCAGCTCTTTAAGTTGCTCGGGTTCAACACCGGCCGGCGCCTCACACATCAGATCTACCGCGCTGGCCGTCTTGGGGAAGGCTATTACCTCGCGGATGTTCGACTCGCCTGCCATAAGCGCGAGGATGCGGTCGTAGCCCAGCGCAATGCCACCGTGGGGTGGTGTTCCGTATTCCAGCGCCTCCAGAAAGAAGCCGAAGCGCTCTCGGGCTTTCTCCTCCGTTAAGCCTAGGACGCTGAACACCCGCCGCTGGATGTCCAGGCGGTGGATTCTGATTGAACCGCCGCCGATTTCCGACCCGTTTAGAACCAGGTCATACCCCAGCGCCTTCACAGCGCCCGGATCGTTTTCGAGCGCCTCCAGGTCCTCCTCACGCGGCGAGGTGAAAGGATGGTGCATGGCGGCGTAACGCTTCTCGCGCTCGTCGTATTCGAACATGGGGAAGTCAACCACCCAGACGAAGCTCCAGGTGCCGGGCCTGACGAGGCCGAGCCTTTCGGCCAACTCCACCCTGAACCAACCTGACGCTTCGTCGAGCTGATGTAGCCTGAGGCGCGAGAGTTCCTCGCAGCCGAGGAGCACGATGACGTCGCCCGCCGTAGCTCCGGTAGCACTTACGATGCCCCGCAAGCATTCCTCGCCAACCGTCTTGGAGAGCCGTGACTGAATTTCGGAATCCTTCAATTCCAGGGTAGCGAAATTCCCTACCCCGAGCGTCTTCAGTGGAAGCTGGTATTTGTCCATCTGGCTGCGCGAGATTTTGCCGGCCCCGCCTGGAATTCGAAGCGCTTTCACCGCCTCGAACCCCCGTAAATTGGCCAGGGGATTTCCAGTCACCTCGATTCGTTTCCAGGTCAGGTCGATTCCCAGGTGCGGCTTATCAGAGCCGTAGCGCTCCATCGCCAACTCGTAGCTCAGGCGCAGGAACGGCCGCTGGACCTGCACCTCAACGAGCGCAAAGAGCTTCTCCATCAGCCGCTCGATGATCTCGAAAAGCACCTCCCGCTGCGGGAAGGCCATCTCGATATCCACTTGCGTAAACTCCGGCTGGCGGTCCGCGCGCAGGTCCTCGTCGCGAAAACACCTGACGATTTGAAAATATCGGTCATAGCCCCCGATCATCAGAATTTGTTTGAAGAGTTGCGGAGACTGCGGCAGGGCGTAGAAATGGCCGTGATGAAGACGGCTGGGCACCAGGTAGTCGCGCGCCCCTTCCGGCGTCGAGCGCGTCATGAACGGCGTCTCAATTTCGGTGAATCCCTGCTCGCAGAGATGCTGGCGAACCACCTGATTCGCCCGGTGCCGAAGCCGCAAGTTGCGCTGCATCCGCCCCCGCCTTAAGTCCAGGTAGCGATAACGGAGCCGGGTCTCCTCACTCGTCCGCGTCTCGTCGTCGATGGGAAAGGGCGGAGTCTTGGACTCGTTAAGAACCAGTAGCTTTCTTGCTTTGACTTCAACCATGCCCGTGGGTATCTGTGGATTAACAGTTTCCGCTGAGCGCAGCACCACTTCCCCTTCCACACCCACCACGTACTCGGGCCGGACTTCATCCGCCCGGTCATGTGCTTCGGCGCTGATTTCAGGGTTGCAGACCACCTGCGTCACGCCGGTATGATCGCGCACATCCAGAAAGATAATGTTCCCCAGGTCCCGGCGGCCACCAACCCAGCCCGCCAGAAAAACAGCTTGCCCCGCCTGCTTTACGCCAAGCTCGCCGCAGTGATGCGTCCGTTGTCGGTCACCAAGAAGGTCCAGTTTCAAGTTCACCGCCGCACAAAAATTATGAATTATGAATTATGAACGAAGAGAAGACCCTGGTACAGAGCGTAGAACCTCAGGTTCGAGCTTCATAATTCATCATTCAGAATTCATAATTTCTCTCTTAAGTACGATGCGATAGTTCCCGGCTCCATCTCTTGCTGCTCGCCGCTGGTCATGTCTTTCACCTGATACCGCCCGCTGGCGAGCTCACCCTGGCCAATAATGATGGCAAAGCGCGCCTGGAGCTTGTTGGCGACGCCCATGGCTTTCTTGATTTTCATGGGGTCGTAATCGATCTCGACACTC
Organism: Terriglobia bacterium; assembly: GCA_049514395.1. Lineage (GTDB taxonomy): Bacteria > Acidobacteriota > Terriglobia > UBA7540 > UBA7540 > CAVROP01. The sequence goes on along the minus strand of JBEKVC010000087.1, from coordinate 562 downwards.
AAACCTTGCGCGCGCAGTTCACGCGCCAGGCGTGCCGCCGGGGGGAGCGTGGCCTCCCCCATCCAGACCACGTAAGCCCCAAGCGGGGCCTCGGATTTGAGCACAGCCGCCGCCTGCACGGCCAGAATCAAGCGGTCCTGGCCGATGGAGAAACCGATGCCCGGGGTGGGCGGGCCACCGAGCATCTCAGAAAGCCCGTCGTAGCGGCCGCCGCCGACCACCGCGTTCTGCGCGCCCAGTGCGCCGCTGGTAATCTCAAAGGTTGTCCGCGTGTAGTAGTCGAGCCCGCGCACCAGGCGCGGCGTAACCTGATAGGCAAGGCCGCGCGCCTGAAGTTCGCTCGTGACGCGGTCGAAATGCTGGCGGCACTCGGGGTCGAGATGGTCGATGATCTTGGGCAACTTCTCGATGATGGGCTGGTCCGCTTCCACTTTGCAGTCGAGCACGCGGAGCGGGTTGGTGTCGGCGCGGCGCTGGCAGTCCGCGCACATCGCGCCTTTCACGCTCTGGAGAGCCTCGCGCAAACCGTTCAGATACTCGGCGCGGCACTTGGGGCAGCCCA
>JBEKVC010000086.1:0-7709 GCA_049514395.1 Terriglobia bacterium | reverse complement strand
AGTCGCTGAACTTGGCGGCGCTGTGGAAGCTGCCGGTGGTGTTCATCTGTGAGAACAACCGCTTCGGGATGGGCACGCCGATCGAGCGCGCTTCATCTCTCTACGACCTTTCGCAGAAAGCCTGTGCGTACAACATGGCGCGCACCTGGGTGGACGGGATGGACGTTCTGGCGGTTCGAGAAGTGCTCAAAGAGGCCGTCGAGCGAGCCCGGAAGGAGAGCGCCCCCACCCTCATCGAAGCCCGCACTTATCGCTTCATGGGCCATTCGATGTCCGATCCCGCGCACGGCCACTACCGCACCAAATCGGAAGTCGAAGAGCAGCGTCACCACGACCCCATCAAGAATCTGACCGCCGCTCTTGAAACGATCGGCCTAATCGACTCTGAGTTTCTGGAAGAGCTGGATCAGAAGATCCGCGATATCGTGGAGGAAGCCGTGGCCTTCACCGAACGCAGCCCGGAGCCAGAACCGCAGGAGCTTTATACCGACGTTTACGTGGGATGACAGGACAGGCAGAATCAAGAAGCAAGAAGAAAGAAGCACGAAAGACAGAAGCAAGCGAAGTCAGAAGTACGGTCACAGTAATCGACCTGCGCATGCACGGCGCACGGTTTGCCGATTCGCCGTTTCGGAAACAAAGCATCGGGGTCTTTGTTCCTGCTTCTTGATTCTTGCTTCTGCCTTCTGACTCCTCGGAAAGGATTTTCCATGTCGATCATGACTTACCGTGAGGCGTTGAATCAGGCCATGCGGGAAGAGATGAGGCGTGATGAGACTATCGTCCTGATGGGCGAAGAGGTAGGCTTCTACCAGGGGGCTTTTAAGGTCAGCAAAGGGATGCTGGAGGAGTTCGGGCCGATGCGCGTGCTGGATACGCCCATCACCGAGCTTGGTTTTACGGGTCTTGGCGTTGGGGCCGCCATGGTGGGCCTGCGGCCGATCGTCGAGATGATGACGTTCAACTTTGCGCTCCTGGCGCTCGACCAGATCGTGAACGGCGCGGCCAAGATGCTCTACATGTCGGGAGGGCAATTCCCCGTCCCCCTGGTGATTCGCGGCCCAGGCGGCGCAGCGCACCAACTTGCCGCACAACATTCGCAGGCGCTGGAATCGTGGTTTTGCCACGTTCCGGGATTAAAGGTGGTCATGCCCTCGACACCCGCGGATGCCAAAGGACTGCTCAAGACGGCCATTCGTGACGACAATCCTGTGATCTTTATTGAGTCTGAGGTGCTTTACGGGACGCGCGGCGAAGTTCCCGAGGGCGAGTGTCTGATTCCCTTGGGAGTCGCCGACATCAAACGGCGGGGCAAAGACGTTACACTGATCGCCCATTCCAAGATGGTATTCGTGGCCCTCGAGGCCGCCGCCGACCTGGAGAGAGAAGGTGTCGATGTTGAAGTGATTGACCCTAGAACGCTCCGCCCGCTCGACACCGTAACTCTTGTGCAATCGGTAAAGAAGACGAACCGAGCGGTCATTGTGGAGGAAGGTTGGCCGTTCTGCGGGGTGGGGGCGCAGATCGTCGACGTCCTCCAGTTCCGTGCTTTCGATTACCTCGATGCGCCTATCTTGCGAGTCACCGGCGCCGATGTGCCGACACCTTACGCGAAGAATCTGGAGCACTTGGCCTTTCCAGACAAACAGCATGTGAAGGATGCGGTGAACAAGGTGCTTTACCGGCGGCCTGCGAGTGCGGATGCTCATTGAAGTAGCGCCGGCATCTTGCCGGCTGGAGACAATGCCCCCGAGACGGCGGCGCTACGACTCAAGTGGCGCCGGCATCTTGCCGGCAGGAGAGATTGCCGCCCAGACGGCGGCGCCTATGACGCGTTGGACGAAAGGACCCCAATGACGGTTAAGGTACTGATGCCGAAAGGCAGCGATACGATGACAGAGGGCAAGGTCCTCAAATGGGCCAAAAAGGAAGGGGACCAGGTCTCGACTGGAGAAACCGTCGTCGAGATTGAGACCGACAAGGTCGATATGGAAGTCGAGGCGATGGGCAGCGGCGTGTTGCGCAAGATTCTTGTTCAGGCTGGCAAGGTGGTTCCCGTAGGAGAGTTGCTCGCTCTCATCGCCAAGCCGGATGAGGATATTTCCTCGTTGCTCAAGAGTGAAGGCTCGGCGGGCGCGCAACCCCCTGCCGGGAGTACTGCCCCAGCCCCAGCGCCCGTAGCGGCTGCGCCTCAGCGCCCCGCCGCCAGTGCCTCGCCAGCGGCGACCGACGTAGCGCCCCGACAGGTCGGGGCACATGCCCCGACGAGTCGGGGCGCTACACCTTCCGCTCACGAACCCGCAAATGGCGGACGGGTTTTGGCCTCGCCGCTCGCCCGAAGAATGGCTCAGGAAATGGGCCTTGATCTGAATCGTATTGCGGGCTCGGGTCCGGCAGGGAGGATTGTGCGCCAGGATGTGGAACGCGTTGCGGCCCTGGCAGTTGAAGCCAGGGCGGCGCGTGTTGCTGAGCCTGGAAGCGCTGCTGCGCACCCGCCCGCTCCGCCGCCCATGTTGCCAAGACGGCCCGCGCCCGCCCCCACCGGTCCGGAGTTCTACGACGAACCCCTGAGCTCCATGCGAAAAGCCATCGCCACTCGTCTCGTGCAGAGTAAGGCTCCTGTGCCGCACTTCTACCTGACGATTGAAGTGGACATGAGCCGCGCGAAAGAGTTGCGTGAATCGGCGAAGGCTTTGAACCCCGAGTTGAGCCTTTCTTATAACGATATCATCCTCAAAGCCTGCGCAGCCGCGCTGCAGTTGCATCCGCACGTGAACGCATCCTTCCAGGGCGAGGCGGTCCGCTACTACCGCCACATTCATCTCGGCGTTGCCGTAGCCGTGGAGGAGGGTGGACTGATCACGCCGGTGATTCGCAATTGCGAGGGCAAGAGCCTGCAGGACATCTCGCGGGAAGCGAAAGACCTCATCGCTCGGGCGCGCAGCCGCAAGCTGAATCCAGACGAGTACACCGGCGCCACGTTTTCCCTCTCCAACCTCGGCATGATGGGGATTGAAGAGTTTTCGGCTGTGATCAACCCGCCGGAGGGCGCAATCTTAGCCGTGGGCGCGGTGACGGAGAAACCTGTGGTCGTGAAGGGCCAGGTCGAAGTGGGCCTCCGCTGCCGCATGACGCTCTCCTGCGACCATCGCGTGGTGGACGGCGCCACCGGCGCCAAGTTCCTCCAGACACTCAAACAGATTCTCGAGAATCCGGTTTATCTGGCTTTCTGAACCGGGAGCGCGGACCTGGTCTCCTGGTAGGGTATCCAAACTTCCATTGCGCCCGGAAGCCGATTGGCCCAAGCGTAATAGGGGATGAAGGTCAGGTTAACCTCCTTCTCCTCCCTTCGGGGCGTCCTCTCAATGGTCTGATACAGTGGTTCCTCGGAAAGCGGCTTGGGCGTTGCCATGCCTTTGTGCTTCAACACCACGATTCCCCCAAGCATGTCGGGGCGAAACTCAGACGCGAACCCCTGGCTCGGATCAGGGCCTGCTGGTAGCACAACATCGAAGACAGAGCCTCGGTCCTCCTGGTCCATCTGCTCCAGGCAATACAGCAGGGGTCCACGCTGCACAGCAACTCTTCCGTAATCCTCTCGCACGAGGGGATTAGCCGCCACCAGGTGCGGGGCCATGTCCAACTGCAAGCGAACGGTGCTGGCTGCGTTCCACTCTCTACGAATAGCGAAATAGTCGCCCGGTTTTGGCTTGCCGGGAGCGGGCTTGCCATCCAACGTAACCGTGGCCTTGCTCGCCCAGCCCGGAATCCTCAGATACAGAGTGAACGTTGCGGCCTTAGCCGGGCTGATTTTCAAGCTGATGTCACCATCCCAAGGGTACTTCGTTTGCTGGACAAGCGTGAGCCCTGTGCCGTTCTCCAAATGCCAGTCGAGGGTGGAAGAGTGGTAGAGATGGACGTAAACGCCGGAGGAGTCCGTCGAGTAGAGATAGCCAGGAATCGAAGCGAAAGTCCGCTCGAGGTTCGGGGGGCAGCACGTGGTATCGTACCAGGGCTGGCGAATGTCTTCCTTGCCTCGGGACTCCAGGGGATTGCGATAACAATAGAGCGTCCCGGAAAGTGACATGCCGGAGTTGATTCCGTTGTAAAGCGCCTTTTCAATAACATCGGCGTAGGGGGCGCCGGCGCTGGCCGCCAGCATCCGCCAATTCCACATCATGTTGGCAATGGCCGCGCAGCTTTCTGCATAGGCCCGCTGGTTCGGGAGGTCATAGGCCACGCCCACCGATTCCCCCTCCGCGTACGATCCCACTCCGCCCGTAATGTACATCTTCCGTTCGACCAAGTCTTTCCAAAGCCGGCCGAGGGTTTCGAGATATTCGGCATCGCCTGTCTCGAGGTAGTAGTCCGTGGCTCCGCTGCACGCGTAAAGAGCCCGCACCGCATGGCCTTCAAGTTCCAATCGTGAAGTGAAAGGTATCCCACTGAACAGGTACGTCACCTGCTCGTCAGTGAGTTGCAAGCGCAGCTTTTCGCCGGTAAACAAATAGTTGACGAAATCCAGATAGCGCTTGTCGCCGGTAGTGCGGTAAAGCTCCACCAGCGCCATTTCAAATTCCGGGTGTCCGGTCAAAGCGGGTTTCTTTTCGGGTCCAAGGGTGTGCAATACATAGTCGGCATACTTGATCCCGCCATCCAGGAGCTTCCTGTTCCCCGTGGCGCGGTAATAGGCGATGGCAGCCTGCAACAGATGCCCCAGGCAGTACAACTCGTGGCTGCGGTACATCTCGGAAAATCGCAACTTGGCGCGATCCCCAACATAGTAAGTGTTCAGATATCCGGAGGGTTCCTGGGCGGCCAGCACATCGTCAATGAGCTTATCAAGCGTTTCGCGAAGCTGCGGCCGGTCACCCGATTGCAGAACGAACGCGACCGCTTCCATCCACTTGTAGAGATCGGAGTCGGTGTAACGCGGCCCCCTGCGGCCTGCGTTCTTGCGGCCCGAAAGACGCCGAAAGTTGTCCACCACACCGTGTTCTTCCAGGAGTCCCAGCAAGGTGGGGATGCTTTTTTCCGCATTCGTCTGCATCCGCTCAGACCAGAATCCCTCACCCATGGTTACGGCGCGAATGGGCACCGAATGTAACTTTGCCTTGGGACTTGCGGATGTATTGATGATTCCCTGCGCATTCCAGGGTTCGTTCCCCGTCTGGGCAAGCGTTGCGACCCCGAAAGCCAGACAGGCAGCGAGCAGGAGCGAAATCCCGCCCAAAAAACGGATGACTGCAGTACTCATCTCCAAACCTCCTAACACTGAACGATCCAGCACACCCCGCATACAGAAGAGTCGAGAAGTCGAGGAGTCGAGAAGTCGAAGGTCAAAATCACGTCTGGCTGTCATTCCGAGCAAAGCGAGGAATCTCGCTCTGGGATCCAGGGACTTACGATAATCCTCCTCTCCTGTCCTCGTCTAACAGGATGCTGAAAAGTAAGGTCCTTCACTATTTGACCTTCGACTCTTGACTCCTCGACTTCTCGACTCGAGTCTTTGACCTTCGACTCTCGACTCCTCGACTTCTCGACTCGAGTCTTTGACCTTCGACTCTCGACTCCTCGACTCCTCGACTTCTCGACTCCTCGACTCTTCAGGGCAGCAGCGGCTTGACCGCGCCTTCAAATTCCTCAAACGTCGTCGCACCCTGCCAGCTTTCAACCAGCCGTCCCTCCCGGTCGTAAAGAAAAGTGGCAGGAATGGCGCCGCCCCAGCGTGGATTGATGGAATTCACGAGCGCCTCATAGTCCTTGAAATGCTGCCGGTAACTTCCGAAGTTCGCTCCCTGCGATTTCAAGAACTGCTCGACGGCGGGAACGGACTCCGGCTCATCCATGGAGATCGCCAATGCAGAGAGCCCGTGGCTGCGGTAGGTATTGTGGAGGCGGACCAAGTTAGGGAATTCCTCCCGGCAGGGATCGCACCACGTTGCCCAGAAATTGACCACCAGGACTCGGCCTCGCTGCTGAGCCCGCAGCCGGTCCCATCCGTTTTCATCCAGATCAACAATCCCCCTGGGCGGGGGTGGTTCAGAAGGAATCACGGAGTGCGAACAGGCTGCGCAGAGAAGCACAGCGGCTATTCCGGAACCCTGAAGCAGTCTTATTTTGCAATCCAAGGCGCGACCCACTCTAATCCGCTCGGACACGTTTGATGGTGCAGCCGAACGCCTTTGTCTCAGTCACGCTGGCGGATTTCCCCGCTAGCACGGCGTCGAGTGCCGGGCGGATTTCATCATCCGTGGTCTTGTCAGGGTTGGTGGTGGGCTGGTGACTGTTCCCAAGCGCCCCGTGGTAACGCAGCGTCCATTGACTGTCCAACAGAAATACTTCGGGTGTTACGGAGGCGCCCAGCCGGTCGGCAACTTGGTTCCCCTCGTCTTTGAGAATAAGGAAGTCGAGGCCATGGGCGCGAGCGTGTTCCCCCACCTCCGCGACAGGTTCCGTCTTATTGGCATTGATTCCGATGACGGCAACTCCACGGCTCTCGTACTCATGCGCCAGGTTGGCCATCACGTGATTGAAGGCATTTGAGTAAGGGCAGCGGGTGGCGAAGAAGATGACCGCCACAGCCTTCTTTCCCTCAAATTCGTAGAGACTATGCGCCTTGCCGTTAACATCCTGAAGCGTGAAATCCGCCATCTTCTCTCCCACCTTGATCTTCGCGCCAGGTAGCTCGCCGCCTCGACAGGCAGTCCAGAGAAGGAACAACCCCAACCCAAATACAACCGCAATCCTGATTCTGCTCATGGGCACCCCGCCTGCGGAAACTCTACTAACCGCATAATCAGCCATTATAACAGGCTGTTTGACTTTTAGGCACTTTTTGCAGCCTTCGTGGGCGCCGGACTGCGATGGCGCTCACTTCGCGTTTCGCTGCACCTGTGCTAGGATGGCGAATTGCGCGGATTGCGCGGGAGGGGTGTGCGCGCAGCGCGCTATCTTCATGGGAGAATAAAAGGACAAATCCATTGAGCCAGGCAAGCAACCCACGTCCTCGGATTTTGAGCGGCATGCGCCCCACAGGCAAACTGCACCTGGGCAACCTAGTGGGCGCGCTTCAGAATTGGGTCAAGTTGCAAAATGAGTATGAGAGCTACCACTTTGTGGCTGACTGGCACATGCTGACCACCGGCTACGAGAATACCCTCGACCTGCGCCAGGACACCTGGGAAATGGTTACTGACTGGCTGGCCTGCGGGCTGGATCCCAACAAGGCCACGTTTTTCGTCCAGTCGCGTCTGCCGGAACATGCGGAACTGCACCTGCTCTTCTCCATGGTGACACCACTCAGTTGGCTGGAGCGCGTGCCCACGTACAAAGAGCAACTCGAAAATATACGCGACCATGACATCAACACCTATGGCTTCCTGGGTTATCCGCTGCTTCAGGCTGCCGACATCCTGATGTACAAGGCGAACTATGTGCCCGTGGGCGAGGACCAGGTGCCGCACGTCGAGTTTACTCGCGAAGTCGCTCGACGGTTTAATCAAGCCTTTGGCAGGCTGCAAGTGAAAAAGCGTTCCTTCCAGGAGTGGCTCGCTTGGGGAGAGGGAAAGAGGCCGATGACCCCACCTCCCAATGTCAATCCTGAGCAATTCTGGCTGGACCGTTACTACAGTGCTTCCTTGGACGGTCGTGCTGATTTGCTGAATCGCGGCGTGGGGACACTCGAACCGCTTTTTCCCGAACCTGAG
>JBEKVC010000085.1:0-7773 GCA_049514395.1 Terriglobia bacterium | reverse complement strand
CGAAGATCAGGCATGTTGAGCGAACCCTGGACCTGCTTCGTCGCGTGGGGAAGACCGCCGTGCAGTGGGACCGGACCTCGAAAACCTCAGCCCCTTCCCAACGCAAACGCCTCAAGATTGACCTCAACCAGCTTTTCCGGTAGCCGGCGCGTTATGGCCGCAATCCAGGCCTCTTCGGAAAACTCCAGATGGCGGCTTAGCGCGCCCAGTAATGCGACGTTCAGGCTTTTCTTGCTGCGCAGCTTATCCGCGCGGAATTGCGAGGGCTCGACAATAATGCCGCTCGGGCTCAAGACAGCGGCATTCACGGAAACCTGGTCCGGCTCGACCGCCACCAGAAAGTCCGCTTCGCCCGCAGGAACCATGGGGCTGAAAACCTCGCGCCCGAATCGCACATCGCTGGCGACGGAGCCGCCGCGCTGGCTCATTCCATGGAGCTCGCTCTTTTTCACGTCGAAGCCCGCCTGGAGCGCCACATCGGCCACGATGTCTGAAGCCGTGAGCACGCCCTGACCGCCGAGACCGGCGATGACGATGTTAGTTACACTGCGCATTCATCCTCTCGTATTCCCGAATGTTCCTTGCCGCCAGCAGGCATTCCCGTCTGGCCACGATGACCGTGAGTTCGGGCTTGTCCAGGCACTCCTTCAGCAGGCGCTCGAAAGCAGCGGGGTCGCGCGTCGGATCGATCACATGCAGATTGCGCACGCCAGCGGCCCGGACCAGATCTTCTATGCTCGCCTTGGCGGTTGCGGAATGGTCCAGCGTCCGCCCCGTACCGGGATGCTCCTGGAAACCGGTCATGGCGGTGGTGCCGTTATCGAGCACCAATACGACGTGGCCCGTGGACGGCGGATTGTAAGCCATCTCCAGGATTCCGGTGATCCCGCTGTGAATGAATGTGCTGTCGCCGATTACGCTGACGACCCGTTTGGCCTGCTCGGGTGGAAGGGCGTGCCTCAAACCGAGACCCACTCCAATCGAGGCGCCCATGCAAACGACGGAATCCACGGCTTCAAAGGGCGGGAGCACCCCAAGGGCATAACAACCGATATCCCCGGAAACGATGCAATTCAGGTTTCTCAGGCTGGAGAAGACGCTGCGATGCCCGCACCCCGGGCAGAGCGTGGGTGGCTTGCCGGCCAGCGGCTCCGGTTCGGGAGAGACATCGCCGGCCAGGATGCGGCGCACCCGGCTAACATTCAGTTCGCCAAGGCGAAACATCTCGGTTTTCCCGTCGACGGGGATACCAGCCGCGCGCACCGCTTCCGTCAGGTAAGGGTCGCCTTCCTCAATGACGAGCGCGCGCTCGACCGTGGAGGCGAACCTTCGGATGAGCCCGAAAGGCAGCGGATAGGTCATGCCCAACTTCAGCACACTCGCTTCCGGAGCGGCCTCGCGAACGTGCTGATAGGAGATGCCGGACGTAATGATGCCCATGGCCGGCGATCCATCGACGATCCGATTTACGTCCGCGGTTTCGTTCCATTCGGCGATTTGCGCTAGAGCGGCGCGCAGCCTCTTGTGCGCCGGTCGGGCGTAGGCGGGAATCATCACGCGGGCCGGAATATCCCGTCTGAAATGCGCCGGTCGCGGGGACGGAATCGACGGCGCCCTGCCGCGCCGCAGCACCGTTTTTGCGTGGCAGACCCGCGTGGTCATGCGCAACATCACGGGCTTCCGCCACCGCTCGGCAATCTCGATGGCGCGTAGCGTGAACTCATATGCTTCCTGGGAGTCCGACGGCTCCAACATGGCCACCCCAGCCGCCACGGCGTACCTGCGGTTGTCCTGTTCGTTCTGACTCGACGCCATTCCGGGGTCGTCGGCGGAAACCACCACAAGAGCCCCGGGAAGTTCCAGGTAGGCCGCCGTAAACAGCGGGTCGGCTGCCACGTTCAAGCCAACATGCTTCATGGTCACGATCGAGCGAGCCCCCGCCAGCGAAACACCGAGGGCCACTTCAAGCGCCACCTTCTCGTTGGGAGCCCATTGGGCCCGGCCGCCCAAGCCGTCAAAGGCCTCGAGGATCTCCGTGGAGGGCGTACCGGGGTAACCCGTCCCGAGCGACACTCCGGCGTCGAATGCCGCCAGCGCCACCGCCTCGTCCCCGCTCACGAGCTCCAGGGACGACTGCTGCGCTCCGCTCGTCAGAGAGGTTGCGTCTGTTCCACTCGCCGGCACCGCGCTATGGGAGTCTTTCATATTGCCATCACCTCAGCTGGACGCCGTGCTGTATCGGCTTGGGGTTGAGTGTGAACAGCCAAGACCTGGATGAGGGTCATGGTTAGTTCGTTGATCCAATCGAAGGCCTCCCCTCGCCTCCGAAGAGTATACGGCTTCAAGGCTGGCTTTGCATCCTGAAACACCCCGCAGAAGTATGGGAAGAAACATGGGAGACCTTGAGGCGCGACCGTGATGCCCGCGGTCAGCAACATGCTGTGCAAGATTGCGAGAGTCAAGTGGCCGAAAATGGACAGCGCGAAAATGCGAGTGTTTAGCCATTCGTCGGTGCCCCGCAGGCGGAGGTTAGTTGTTTGTGGCGCCTGATTTGGTGTAAGTTAGCAGCGCATGCCGGAGGGACTGGCGGAACTGACTACTGAGAACTGTCGACTGACGACCGCTTTATGCGCAATATCCGCTTGCTAATCGCCTACGACGGGACGGATTTTCATGGGTGGCAGCGCCAGTCGAATGCGCTGACGGTGCAGGAGTGCCTTGAATCGGCAATCGAGAGAATTCTCGGCGAAAAGGCGAAGGTTTGGGGATCCGGGCGGACCGACGCCGGGGTACATGCCTTAAACCAAGTGGCCAACTTCAAAACAGATTGCCCTATCCCCTGCGACAACCTCGTGAAAGCACTGAATGATGCTCTGCCGCCCACAGTGCGCATTAAGGAATCCCACGAAGTCTCTGCCAAGTTTCACGCCCGCTACGACGTTCGTTCGAAGACTTATCGCTACCGGATTCTCCAGGCTCCGGTCTGCTCACCTTTTCTCTGGCGGTTCGTTTGGCACTATCCGTTTCCGCTGGACGGTGAGCGTATGGCGGAGGGGGCGAAACTATTTGAAGGGGAACACGATTTCACAAGCTTCGCGGCCGTCGATGGGTCCGCTGGGGAAGAGAGTTGCCAGGGTGCAGGCAAAGACCGAAATGCGCCTCGCCGGGACAGTGGAAGCGGTGGCCAGCCGGCTGCGCACAAGAGCGAAACTGCAATGGTGCGAAGAATATTCGCTTCCCGAATTTTCCGCCACCCCCGAACATCCATGCTGATCTACGAGGTTTCCGGGAATGGGTTTCTTCACCACATGGTGCGCAACATAGTGGGCACGCTCCTGGAGGTCGGGGGAGGGAAGTTGGAACCAAGTGGTATCATCCGAATTCTCAAAGCCCGCGACCGCACCATGGCCGGTCCCACGGCTCCGGCCCAGGGACTTTGCCTGGTGGAAGTCGAGTACTGAAAATTGATCCATTGACTCATTGAGTCATTGACTCATTTGACCCATCTCCTTCGGTTGTACTTTCAATGATTCAATGAATCAATGAACCAATGAATCAATGAGCTTTGAACTGTTGACTGTCGACTGTTAACTTTGCAATGATTCAATGGAGAAATGAATCAATGAATCAATTCCGGGGGTGTGACGTGGCTTTCAAAGTCAAAGAGAAGAAACCCGGCCAGAGGGCTTGTGATGAGAAAGATGCGAAGGGAGAGCTTTGCGTCGGCCACCTCAAGCGTTGGTATTACGACGATCCGCACCGTCTCTCTTCCACCGCGGAGGAAGAGGAAGCCATCAAGGCGTTCGGAAGAGCCGCGGAGGTTTACCGTTGCGAGCGTTGCCACACGCTCTACCGGCCCGCCTTGGCTGACCACTCGACGGCCGGGCAAAAGTACGAACCGAGATCTGTGAACTTGCTAGGCGACTTCAGCGGAAAGAAGTGAGTCGAATTGATTCATTGACTCATTGAATCATTGAATCATTGCAAAGACCAAACAGCGGCAGGTGTAGTGAGCCAATGAATCAATGGACCAATGAGTCAATGAATCAATGAATCAATTTTGCGGCCCTCCAGCCCTTCTTTGCCCAAAGGAGCTTGAGGCTCAGAGCGAGATTCCTCACTCCGCTCGGAATGACAATCCTCCGGCCATCCTTTGGCCAAAGAATCTTGAGACCCCTCAGAGGATCGAAGCGCCGTCCCCGGATTCCGGAAGTGGATATCCTTGAGTACCAGAACAAAAGCCGAAGCTTTCCTGGTGGTGGTTACCGCTATCTGGGGGTGCACTTTTGTGGTCGTCAAAGGGGCGCTCGCCGACGCTTCTCCACTGCCTTTCCTGGCAGTGCGCTTTATGCTAGCCGGACTTCTCCTTCTGGCAATCCTGGGGCGAGGGCAGGTGGGTCGGGCTACCATCCTTCCCGGTTCGATCCTGGGACTATTCCTGTTCGCAGGATTCCTCTTTCAGACCTGGGGCTTGATATATACCACGCCCTCGAAAAGCGCCTTCCTCACTGGTTTCAGTGTGATCCTGGTGCCGGTGATCATGATGCTCTTCGGCTTTAGGATGGGCTCTGCGACCCTCGTTGGGGGAGTCTTGGGACTTTTCGGGATCTATCTCCTGGTTGCCCCCTCAGGCGTGGCAGCGGTGAACAGGGGAGACATGCTTACGCTGGCGGGTGCACTTTCTTTTGCGGTCCATATCGTCCTTGTGGGGCACTATACGAAGAAGTTTTCCTTTCTCCATCTCGTGCCTGTGCAGGTTCTGGTGGTCGGTCTGCTCTCATTAGGCGCGCTTCCGTTTGTGCCGGATCAAACCCTGCATTTGACCGGCCGGCTGGTGGGGGCAATCCTGGTAACGGCGGTGCTGGCAACTGGGGTAGCTTTCTCTGTTCAGAATTGGGCCCAACAATACACCCCAGCCGCGCACACGGCGCTGATCTTTGCCCTGGAGCCCGTCTTTGCTGCACTCTCTTCCTGGCTGGCGATTGGGGAACACTTTGGAGGCAGGGTGCTGCTAGGCTCGGGACTGATTCTGGCGGGCATGGTGATTTCGGAGATTTGGGGTGGCAGCCTGCCTTCCCCCGTGGAAGGCTAGCTGTGGGATGAACGGTTACCAGGAGGCGAATAGCTTCGTCAAAAGTACGCAGGAGTTCGGCGGCAGAGTGATGCTATAATGGATTTGTGCGCCCCCTGAAGAACGGTGCGGGCGTTGGGAGGGCAAGCGGAATGAGCACAAGCGGACGTAAGTTTTTCCCGGCGGTCGTAATCGTCGTGACGCTGGGGATCGGAATCTTGATCGGCACGGTGGTTTCCCACGGGGTGCGTGCCGCCAGAAGTTCGCCCGTGGCTCGGGACGCCAAGCCGCTTCCTCCTCCTTCACCGGCAGAGCTATCAAGCTCCTTTGCCCAGGTTGCGGATGCCCTCGCGCCTGCCGTTGTGAACATTAACACCGAGAGCACGGTTCGCGTCGCCCGCCGACGCTTTCGTGGGCCCGACGAGACACCCTTCGGTGATTTCTTCGACAAGTTCTTCGAATCGCCCGGCGCCCCATTGGGGGATCTCAAGCAACAAAGTCTAGGTTCCGGAGTTATCCTAAGTACGAATGGCTACATCCTGACGAACTATCACGTGGTTACGCAGGATGGTGAGGATAAACCCGTTGATCGGATCAACGTATCCCTGCACGGCGACGACAGTACCAGGTACAAGGCTAAAATCATCGGCTCCGATCAATGGACGGACCTCGCGATTATCAAGATTGACACGGACAAGCCGCTGACGGCCGCCCCGTTTGGCGATTCTGACGCCATGCGAGTTGGCGATTGGGTGTTAGCAATCGGCAGTCCTTTCGGTTTGGATTCTACCGTAACCGCGGGTATCGTGAGCGCCAAGGGACGCGACATCGAGGGTGGAGTCGAGGGACAGTTCAAGCGCTTCATCCAGACGGATGCGGCGATCAATCCCGGCAACAGCGGTGGGCCGCTGGTCAATCTCGCGGGGCAGGTGATTGGGATTAACACGGCTATTGCCACGCAACGGGGCACCTATGATGGCATATGTTTTGCCATTCCCTCCAATACGGCCCGAAAGGTCTACAACGCTCTAATTACCTCGGGTAGCGTGCGGCGCGGCGCCATCGGTGTTCAGTTTTATAGCCAGAACAATCCGGCCTTACTGCGAAGCTTCGGAACTGATCACGGCATCGTCATTAATGTCGTGGAAGCAGGCAGCCCTGCCGAGCGCGCTGGGTTGAAGCGCGGGGATGTCATCTTGAGCATCGACGGGAAACCTATCAAGAACGCGGACGAATTGGTGGCTATTGTCTCCGATACCGAAATAGGCAAGAGACTCCGCGTGGAATACCTTCGCGACAGAAAACCGCTGACCACGGATGTCGAGGTGGGCGACCGTAATAAAATCGTTGCCGAATTGCGCGAAGGTTCTGAAAACAAGGGCGAGGAAACTCCTGCGGAGGGAAGCTCCGGCATCCTGGGGATTTCAGCGAAGAGCCTCACCCGCGATCAGGCCCAGGAGCTCGCTGATATACTCCATCTGGACAGCAAACAGGGCATCCTGGTGATGAACGTCCAGCCGGGCGGATTCGCTTCCGACTTGGGCGTTCAGCATGGCGATATCATACTGGGCATCAACCATCATGCGGTCGCTTCAGCAGAGGACTTCAACCGCATACAGTCATCCCTGAAATCCGGGGAGGATGTGCTGCTGCTTATTGCACGCGGCAGCGGCCCGCACTCGTATACCACCCTGTTCCTTGCAGATCGCCTGCCGTAAGGGACTGAGGAAACGGAAGTTGAAACACTGGAATAAGAAAACCTACGCAAGAGGGGCGCTCCTTGCCGCGCTGGTGTGGATATTGCCGGTCCAGTTACCCGCTGGCACCACCACGCCACAGAAAAGCGCTGGCACGGCGAAGCAGAAGTCCCACACGCCCCCCAAGCACAGTACTCATAGGGCCTCTGCTGGCACGGGCCAACACCGGGCCGCGCACCACCCTGCGACACGGCACGTTTCTTCCAAGGCCAAGCGAGCCGCAGCGGCACGGCGGCGGCGAGCACAGTTGCGTCCGGAGCCGGAACGCATTCAAGAAATCCAACAAGCCTTGGTCCAGGCAGGCTACTTGAATCTGCAACCCAATGGCCGCTGGGACGATCAGACGCGCGAGGCGATGCGACGCTACCAGGCCAATCACGGGTTCCCGGTGACGGGCCTTCCTGAGGCAAAATCCCTGATGAAACTCGGTCTCGGCCCGCATCCCCTGCCGGCAGACCTGGATGCCAGTGGTGGAGCCAAGGCCGGCGCCGATGCAGTCAGCGACACTGCCGCCCCTCCCGACGCTCAACAGAACCCGCCTGCGGCACGGCCTCAACCTTAAGAGCAGGCTTCAGGTGTCAGGTGCCAGGTACCAGGCGTCGTTGTTTATATATCTTATAATTGTTAGTTACGAATTAACCAAATAGTTCTGTTAACTGCTTTCCGGCTACTGCTTACTGCCTACTGTCTACTGCTTACTGCTTACTGCCTACTGTTCCTCCCCGGGCCCCAGTCCCTACGTATCGATCTGCGCCCGCTGCAACCTGTCGCTGTAATCCACGTAGACAGCTTTCCACTCCGAATAGAAATCCAGCGCAGCGGTGGCAGCTTCGCGGTGGCCGTTGCCTGTCTGCTTGGTGCCGCCAAAAGGCAAATGGGTTTCGGCGCCGATGGTAGGAGCGTTGACGTAAAAAATGCCGGTCTCCATATCACGCATGGCCTGGA
>JBEKVC010000084.1:0-7809 GCA_049514395.1 Terriglobia bacterium | reverse complement strand
CAAGGGGAATAAGAGGGTTTTGATTAACCTTGCGGATGTCACCTACATCGACAGTTCCGGCATCGGTGAACTGGTCAGCGCCTACACGGCGGTTTCAAACCAGGGGGGACAGTTGAAGCTCCTGAAGCTCACCAAAAAGGTTCACGACCTTCTGCAGATTACCAAGCTTTACACCGTTTTCGACATCCACGATGACGAAGCCAAGGGCATCGGCAGTTTCGAAAAGTCCTAGGGGTCTATGAGGAGGGGCGGGGAATCTTCAGTTTCACTTGGCCGCCCCCCGTGTCGTTCCGCCCGGCGCCGGAGTTCGCCATCTCCGGCCCTGCGCCTTTAACGGTACGCTCGAAACTCCGGCCTCACGATGTCCTGGGAGATGGGTTCACGCCCGGTTACACGGGCGGGGAACTTCCCCCCCCCCCCAACCGACAGACCCGCGTGAGCAGAGAGGTGGCGCAAACCCCAGGGCGCGTTATCGCCGGAGAGTCTTTCCAGCCTGCAACAATTCTGTAACAACTGATGCTGGTTATTCTACAGCTTCACAGCCCTCCGTAGTATCCACAGTACCCACGGGGAGCTGCCCCGACAAGTGGGGGCTGGGGGCGGAGCAGGTCCTACCAAGGCTGCCGCGGCGGAGCAGAATCGCTGAGTGCGCAGGTGTTTAGGCACTCGGGCGTTTGATGCCGAATTTTTCCAGGCGATATTGGAGCGTGCGGAAGGTCATGCCCAGCAGTTGGGCGGCGCGGGTGATGTTCCAGTTGGAGCGCTGGAGTGCCTCCAGGATTTTGGCCTTCTCGTGTTCTTCCCAGGAGCCCTCGGGGATGATCGGACGGAGGGCTTCGCCGGCAGGTTGGGCCGGGGCGGCAGCCATAGCCGGGGCACGCTGAAGGACTTCCGGTGGAAGGTCCCGAAGTTCGACACATTCCGTCTCCCCCAGTACCACGGCGCGCTCCATGGCCCATTCAAGCTGTCGAATATTTCCGGGCCAGGAGTAATTCTTTAGCGCCTGAATGGCGACTGGCGAGATCTTTTCCACCCTGCGCCCGGAGACGAAGGCTGCCTTCCGCATAAAATGGCCAGCCAGCGTATCGATGTCATCCCCCCGTTCCCGCAGGGGTGGACAGAGGATGGGGATGACGTTTAATCGGTAGTAGAGGTCCTCGCGAAACCTGCCTTCTTTGACGCCTTGTTCGAGGTTCTTGTTTGTGGCCGCGATGATGCGCACATCCGTTTTGATGGCTTCGGTGCCGCCCACGCGCATGAACTCATGTTCCTGAAGCACGCGAAGTATGTTGGTCTGCATGCCCAGGCTGGTGTCTCCGATTTCGTCCAAGAACAAAGTGGATTGGTGAGCTCTTTCGAACAAGCCTTTTTTTTGCTGATGGGCGTCCGTGAAGGAGCCTTTCTCGTGTCCGAAGAGTTCGCTTCCCAAAAGGGTTTCGGTGAGTGCGGCGCAGTTGATGGCCAGGAATGGGCGTTCGGCCCGCGGGCTGTTGCGGTGAATCTCGCGCGCCACCAGTTCCTTGCCCGTACCGCTCTCCCCGAGGATCAGGACCGTGTGAGCCGTGGGAGCGACCTTCAGAATCATGCGCATCATGGCCTTAGTCGCCGGTGAGTCACCCAGGATGGTGCGCTTGAGTGTCGCCTGGCGTTCGAAAACCTCGTCCACCACGCTCAGCAGTTCCGCCCGGTCAACGGGTTTCTCGAGATACTGGTAAACGCCCCGGCGGGTTGCTTCCACCGCCGACTGGATGGAAGGGTAACCGGTGATGAGGATTACGGCGACGGTCGGGTCCTCGGCCACGATCTCACTCAGCAATTGAATTCCCGTCATGCCGGTGAGGTTCAAATCGGTAATGACCAGATCGAAGCGGTGATGATTGAGCAAGCGGAGAGCCGCTTCGCCGCTGGGAGCGGTGTCGGTGGCGTAGCCCTCATCTTGCAGGATGTCGTGATAGATTTCGCGTTGCCGCTGCTCGTCGTCGACTACCAGGATACTTCCGGAAGGCATCGTGGATTGTCCTCACGCGGCGGGGGAGGCAGCGAGTGCTGCGTGCTCGGGCCGCGAGGGTTGAGGAAATGGAAGTTGGACCACGAGGTCTGTGCCGGGCGTGTCGCCGTTGTCGACGAAGACCCGCCCCGTGTGGTCCTCAATGATTTTCTTGGCGATGGCCAGCCCCAGGCCGAAGCCGGTAGCTTTGGTCGAGTAAAAAGCCGCAAAAACCTTCTCCCGTTCGCCGGGGGGAATGCCGGGCCCGGTGTCGGCAAAATGCAAATCGAGGGACTCCTCGCCGTTGGGCGCCTTGGTGATAACCGCAAAAATGCGGACCTGGCCTCCCAGAGGCATGGCCTGGATGGCATTGGTAAGAATGTTCAAAAAACAGGTTTTTATCTGAGCTGAGTCCAACCGGAAAAATGGCAGCTCCTGCGCGAGGTCCAGTTCGATCTTGATATTCTGGTTGCGCGCTTGCCTCTCAACCAGCGCCAATGCTTCGGTGAGGGTGGCCTTCAAGTCACAAGGGAGCAGGGTGGGCGGAGCCTGACGCCCGGCTGCCAGCACGTCGTTCACGAGGTGATTCAGGCGGCTGATTTCGTCCTTGATGTTCACAAGGTTCCGCTGCAGGTCACGCGCCGCGCGGTCGTCGCCGTTCAAATGCTTGGCGCGGATCTGATCGATGGTGAGGTTGATGAAATTCAGCGAGTTGCGAACCTCGTGCGCCACCGTAGCCGCGAACCGGCCCAGCAAGGAGAGTTTTTCCGCCTCATTTAAACGTTCCTGGAGCGCCCGGTTTTCCCGCAACCGCTCGACCATCTGGTTGAACGTGTGAGCCAAGCGGCCCATCTCGTCTGAACCCCTGGAAGGTAGCGAGATATAAAGGTTCCCTGCGGCCACCTGCCGCGCGCCAGCCACCAGTTGCTCAATCGGCTTGGTGAAAAGGAAGGCAAGATAAAGCACCACGCACAACGCCGCCAGCATCGTTCCCAGAATCCAGTAGAGCCGCTGCTTGTACCACAAGCGGGATAAGGTTGTTACCTGGTCGCTTTCACCTTTTATTACGGCGTACCCGATCACTTTATCGCCGAGCACCAGAGGGTATTGAATTACAAAGGCGGTTTGGTCAATCGAGGGGTACGGATCGAGCTCCGGAAACTCTGCGGGAAGACGCACCAGGTCCTTCCTGGTTTCAAGGCGCCTCTTCTTAATGGGGATCTTCTTCCCGACCTGGCCGGGATTCGTGCTCGCCACTACCTTGCCTTCCGTGGAGGTAGTGGAAACACTGGCGAGCCCCAGATCCTCCAGCTTCTTCTGGTAGATCTTCAGCGCGTCATCCACGCTGGTTTTGGGTGGAATCTGAGTCTGCGCAAGCTGGCTGAAGGTTAATAACCGCGATGTCTCCCCAGCCACATAATTCAGGATCTCGCGCCGATGCTTGACATAGTTCCAGGTCAGAATAGCGCCGGTGCAGGTCATGGTGAGAAACATCACCAGGGCAAGACGCGTGCGGAAACGGAGATTGAAGTGTACGGGCTTCAAAGCCGGTCTCTCAGTATTTCCTTATTTCTAATTCCACATTCTATCGGAATGATTGCGCGGCGTCAATGAAGCCGGTGAATGGAAACTGGAACATGGAAACTGGAAACTGGGAATTGGAAACTGGAAAATGAAAACTGGAAGACCCAAACTGGAATTGGAAAATGGAAACTGGAAATTGGAAACTGGAAGACCGAAACTTGATGGCTGTGGGTGCATGGTTCTGAAATCTGAAATCTCAAATCTCAAATTTCCCCTCGGGGTGTCAACCACCCAAGGTGGCGCGGCTTGGGCGGTTTTCCCCTCGGGGTGTCAACCACCCAAGGTGGCACGGCTTGGGCGATTTTCCCCTCGGGGTGTCAACCCCCCAAAGTGGCACGGCTTGGGCGGCGTGTGAGCCCCCGGATCCCGCGCCACCCTGCGCGATGGCATGCAGTGTACTTCGAACCGTAGCCTACGTAGCATGGCTATCTTGGCCCCGTGAAACCACTCGCGCAATTACAGGATGGGTATTATAAGTCTCATCAAACCAGGCCTCCCGAGTGCACTCCAGAGAATGAAACCTGTGCAGCCCGTCGGAATTCTCGGCCTGCCACACCTTTCGGGCCACGGGCATCACCGCTTACTTGGAAAATGGGGGTACAATCAAGAACGCGCAGGCAATCGCCGCCCACGAGTCGCCACGCACCACAAAGCTCTACGACCGCACGAGCGACGAGATCACATTGGATGAAGTAGAGAGAATCGCAATCTACGCTAAGTACTGGACGGCGATCTATCGCGACATTGAGACGGGCGGATTGAATTCGCACTTTTCTTGCAAGATGCTGAATCGTGATCGTTCAGTGGGTGGAAGTGATCTATGTAGCATTAACGCTGAGCTTCCAACTAGGAGACCTGAATGAGAACAACGAAATTCGTGCAGCTTCAACTGTTTGTGCTTTTTGTACCACTGCTTCTTGCGGGCCAAGCACCCCAGAATGCCGCACCGCAACCGCAGGCTTCCCCAGTCAAGGCTGATTCTTCGCAGCAGCAGAAACAGGCAGCCGCCGTTCCGCAGACGACGCTACTGAAGAAAACAGTAGCGTTTATCACGCTGGACTGCCAAGACGGCAACGAACAGCTACAGGACAGAGGAACTGGATTTTTCGTCGCCGTCCCAGATGCGCGCCTCGGCGAGAAGGCGTTTATTTACTTGGTAACGAATCGCCACGTGGTAGAGCCCGAAAGGGATCACCGTAAGCTTAGAGTAACGAGACAATCACTTCGGCTGAACCTGAAAAAGCAGGGTGACGGCTTTAACTCGATGGAAGGCATTATCCCGCTAAATGTCCCCTGGTACTTCCCGAAAGATGACGCCGTCGATTTGGCTGTGTTGCCAATGGCACCGGATTCCAACATATTCGACTATCAAGCTTTCCCAATCTCCTTTTTTGCAACCAAGGACGTTGTGGCGTCGCGGATGATCGCGGAAGGTGATCCCGTGTTGTTCTGCGGCTTCTTTTACCAATATCCGGGTCAGAAGAAAATAGAGTCGATCGTTAGACAAGGGATACTAGCTATGATGCCTGACGAGGAGCTTAGGACTACACTGGAAAAGCCAGGTCGAATTTACCTCGCTGATGCCCACGTGTTCCTTGGCAACAGCGGCTCACCGATGTTCGTCAATGTAGGCGGAATGAGGAATGGAGCATTGCAGCTTGTGGGATTCCCATATCTTTTGCTCGGAGTCGTGAGCGGGTATTATTACGAAACTGAGGATCTTCGGTTAGAAATCGCGACAACGTTGACGGGAACCGCCAACGCAAACAGCGGGATTTCGTTGGTCGTCCCCTCAGATGAACTGAAGGCACTCCTCGACTTGCCGGAGTTACAGCAGCAACGGGAGTCGGAGGTACAGAGGGAGCTTCACCAAGGCCACTGAGCGCGGAACGTCCCGCCACCTCTACGACCGCTCTAGTGACGAGATCACCCTAGACGAGGTGGAAAGGATTGCGACTTGAGCTTACCTAGGTGAGGGGCTGACATCACCGGAAAACTGGCCCCTAATCCCCAGCCCCGTCTCTTGGGCTGATAGCTGACGGCTGGCGACTGAAAACTGAGAGCTGAGAACTGACGACTGCTTCGGGAATGGGTTATATTCAGGAAGGATGGAGTCGTAGGGGATCATGAGCCAAGTGGACGAGGTACGGGCGGCGGCGGATATCGTCAAGGTGGTGGGCGATTACGTCAAGCTGCGCAAGGCCGGCGCGAACTACATGGGCCTTTGCCCGTTCCACCAGGAGAAAACCCCTTCGTTTGCGGTTCACCCGGCGAAGCAGATTTTCCATTGCTTCGGCTGCGGGGTGGGCGGTGACGTCTTCAAGTTCGTGATGCTGATGGACAACCTCACGTTCCCCGAGGCGCTACGCCGGCTGGCGGAGAAAGTGGGCGTCACGCTCTCGGATACTTTCGGCGACGCGACCTACGACGCCAACGCCCGAGTGCGCGCGGGGCTTTACAAAATGCACGAAGCCGCCGCCAAGTTCTTCGCCAGCCAACTCAGTGGTACAACAGAAGGCCGTCTGGCGCGGGCGTACCTTGAAGACCGGGGGCTTACGGACGAGGTGGTGGGCCGTTTCCGGTTGGGATATGCGCCCGCCGATGGCCAAGCTCTGACCCGGCAGCTCAGCGGGGCCGGATACGAGTCCGAATTGCTCGAGAAGAGCGGGCTGGTGGTGCGCGACGCAGAAAGGAACCGCCACTACGACCGCTTCCGGCGGCGCATCATTTTTCCTATCGCCAACGACAGTGGAAAAGTGGTGGCTTTCGCGGGACGGGCGTTGGGGGACGAGCAGCCCAAGTATCTGAATTCGCCTGAAACTCCTATTTACACCAAGGGGCGCGTGCTTTACCACCTGGATCGAGCCGCGCAAGCCATCCGCAAGCTCGATTACGCCATTCTGGTTGAGGGCTATATGGATTGCATTGCGGTGGCCTCAAGCGGAATCGAGAACGTTGCGGCTTCCTGCGGGACGAGCCTGACGGAGAGTCAGATTCGCTTGCTGGCACGCTACTCACGCCGCGTGGTGGTGAACTACGATCCGGACTCGGCAGGAGTGGCGGCCACGGAACGCTCCCTGACATTGCTGCTCGAGGAGGGCTTTGAAGCGAAAGTGCTGGCGTTGCCGGGAGGGCTCGACCCCGATTCCTTCGTTCGGAAGCAGGGCGCGGCAGCCTACCGGCAACTGCTGGCGACCGTGCCCACCTACATTGATTACCTGACTGAGCGCGCCGTGGCCAGGCATAACCTCAACACGCCGGAAGGGAAGGTTGCGGCGGCCAATGCCGTCATGCCTTATCTTGCCCGGGTTCCCAACCCCATGCTGCGGGCGGAGCTGGCGAGCCGGCTTGCCGAACGATTGCGTCTGGACGAGCGCCTGCTGCGCGAGGAGCTTCGGCACGTTGCGGGCGCGGCGCGATCGGAAATGCACATTCAACCTGAATCGGCTGCTCCGAAGGCGACCACGGCGGAGAAGGAATTGCTTCGAGCGTTTATGGAAGACCAGGGGCTCGCGGATGAGCTGCTGCCTCAGATTGTGGAGCAGGGGATGCTGGAGGGTTTAGTGACCGAACCGATTTTCAAGCGGTTCCTAGAGCTGCGACGGCGCGGAGAGAGGACTGAAGCGGCTGCCTTAGAAGAATCACTTAGCGCTGAGGCACGCCGCGCACTTTACGAGAGTCTGTTTTGGGCTGTCGAGCCCCCCGACAGGGGACGAATAGACCGACACCTTCGGTCGTTGCGAGCTCGCAGAGCGCGACGCCAACTCGATAAACTGCGGGGAGCCATGCAGGAGGCCATTCAGTCGAATGATTGGGCCAAGGCGCGAGAGCTTGATCAAGCTAAGTCCAACCTGGAAAATGAGCTGCGCGGGCTCGAGGAAGGTAGAAAAATATCCATCCACTGACAAACGAAATGGTTTATACTACATCTAATGCAATGGAGCCGGAGAAGTTTGACGGCTTGTCATAAGGATGATTCAGTTGTGCTGAAGGCGGCACCGCCGGAACCGAGGTGGAGTGTCGCCATACTTTTTTAGTATCGAACTAATCCTTCTTCCCCCACAGGGAGGCCGTTGCCTTGGCGTTTGACGACAAGTTTGATCAAGTCAGTAAGCTCATTTCATTGGGAAAGGAGAAGGGCTACCTCCTCTATGATGAGGTCAACGACCTTCTCCCCTCCGACGTTCATTCCGCGGAAGATCTCGACGACCTTCTCTCCATGTTTGACAACGCCGGCA
>JBEKVC010000083.1:0-7839 GCA_049514395.1 Terriglobia bacterium | reverse complement strand
TCATGCTCGAAGTCGCGCGCATGACCTTCGGCAGGATGGGTCATGGCAAGCTGCTTTACTATACGGATTCGCCGCATTTCTGGACCAGGGTTTTGATTGTGCTCGCCACCCTCATTGCAGTCGGCCTTCCAGTGCGTATATGGAACAACACCCGGATTGAGCGCAAGCTCGTTGAACAGGAAAAGGCCCTCATGCAAGCTCGCATGGACGCACTGATCAGCCAGATCAATCCCCACTTCCTGTTTAATACGCTCAATACCGTTTCTTCTCTGATACGTTTTGACCCGGACACGGCGCGGACGGTACTATTCAAGTTGGCGAACATCCTGCGTCGCAGGCTAAAAAGCCAATTTCATTTTGTACCATTGAAACAGGAACTGGAATTCATCGACGATTATTTGGATATTGAGGTGGTGCGATTCGGTCAGGATAAGCTTCAAATCCGCAAAGAGATCGAAGCCGATACGTTGGACGTCATGGTTCCCAGCATGATCCTCCAACCCTTGCTGGAGAACGCCATCCGGCATGGAATCGGGCCCAAGATTGAGGGAGGCACGATAACGCTTCGTGCGACTCATGGCAAAGGGCACTTGGTCATCGAAGTCATTGACGACGGAGTTGGGATTCCGGAGGAACGTCGATACGACATTCTCGAATCCGGCATTGGCATCAGCAACGTCCACGAAAGGTTGAAGGTCCTTTACGGCCAGGATTCTTCCATGGAGATCAAGAGCCAAGCGGGGAAGGGGACCGTAATTCGCATTGAGATCCCAGAACTGGTTACAACCAGGCAGCCTCTTTCCGTCGAGACGGCGCAGGTCTCGCCCTGACAGGTCGCCGAAAAGATTTCTTAGCATGTCGTTCTGAGCGAAGGAGTCAGGAGTCAGAATACAAGGTAGCAGGTATCAGGTGAGAGGTGTCGGGGGTGGCGGTTCGGGAGACGTGCCCGCGGGGAGGCTGCCGACTGCCTTCTCCTGACCCCCTACCTTCTGACTCCTGACTCCTGACTCCGGCTCGCTGCCCGTCACCACTCTAGCGTCGACCCGGGTGCGCTTGTGAGCGACTAAACTTGAACACGTGAGGATGCTGGTATGGCGAACGATGGATCTGAGGAGGTCAAGACACCCCCAAAGTCGATGAGCATGATCGAACCGCGCTTTCGCAACATCTATTTGGCGTTTTACAAGGAGAGCTACTTTACGCCCACCGCGCTTGACTTGAAAACTAAAGAACTGATCGCCATTGGCTGCTCCTTGGTGGCCAAGTGCGAGGGCTGTTTGGAGGGGCACATCAAAAAAGCGCTGGAAGTCGGGGCGACGAAACAAGAGATTAGCGACGCGATTGTGGTTGCGGTCGGCATAGCAGCGGCGGCGGTTGTGGATATGTCCGATAAAGCTGCCATCAAACTCGACCTCCACCATTTTGAATAGTGAATGGTGAATAGTGAATTATGAATTCTGAATTATGAAATGCCTTTGTTTTGACGCCTGACGGCCTCGGCGTCAGAGCACCCGAGCGAGACGTGTAGCGCAAGTCTGTCCTCTATGTCTGGGGCTCTTTTCGCTCGAACAAATCGCGGACCTACAGAAAAAGTTTGCAATACTCTTCTCCGCACTGCGGTGGCGTGGGTGGCACGTACCCAGGGCAATTCACAGCATTTATAATTCAAAATTCACAATTCGCAATTCAGCATCGCTTTCGGGGCGCACGTGGACTCACTTGTAATCGCCGACTTATTCGTTTTGCTGTTCCTCGGGTTAGCTGACAATCAGATGATCGCCGCGCTGCTTCCCTCGCTGCTGGGTTCGCTGCATGTCAGCGTCGGAGTTGCCGGCCTGCTGGTTGCGGTTTACTCCCTCACGGCGGCCCTGGCTTCTTTTATCTCGGGGGTTCTTTCGGACCACTATGGACGCAGGCGATTCCTGCTCTTTGGCGTCCTCCTGTTCGCGCTGGCCTCTTGGACGGCTTCCCGCGCCGGAACCTTCAATGAGCTTGTACTGGCTCGAGCCCTGACGGGGTTCGCTGCCGGGACGCTTTCCACATGTTCCATCACTTACGCCGCAGATTGGTTTGAGTACCACGTGCGGGGTAGAGCGCTGGGATTGATCTCGAGCGCCTATTTTGCTGCTCCCATCCTGGGTGTGCCGCTGGCAGCGCAAATAGCCGACCGCTACGGCTGGCGGCGAGCGTTCCTGTTGTTCGCAATTCTGGCTTTAGCCACAGCGGCGCTCTCCGTCAGCTTGCCGAAAGATCGATTGAATCCCCAGCCCTCCTCAGACAAGTTGAGGGCGGCCGGCCGATCTTTTCATTCATTCCTTGTTCGGCGTGACACGGCTGCTGCCTTGGGCATCGCTTTCCTGGTGTCCGGTGGGCTGGTCGGATTCCTCACTTATGTCGGCCAATGGTTGCACAGTCAATTCGCCATCTCCACCCGAACGATAGGATGGGTTTTTATGCTGGGCGGCCTGGTGGCTGTCGGAAGTGCTCCATTAGGCGGCATCATTTCTGACCGCATCGGGAAACGCTCGGTGGCGATTGTCGGTAACATTATCCTTGCGCTTGCGGTGGCGTTAATCCCTCTCCTTTCCTGGGGGGGTTGGCTGCTGGTGGCTTTTTCCGTGGCCAGCTTAGGCGCCGCCCTTCGGCAGGGTCCTTTGACAGCGCTTATCACTGAGCTCGTTCCTTCGACCCAGCGCGGCGCCTTCATTGCCCTCAGAAACATATTTTCCCAGACCGGCATCGGCATCGCCGCCTTCCTGGGTGGATTGCTGTACGAACGGCACGGCTACGGGGCGGTGACAACACTCTGTGCGGTCATGACGGGCGTGGTTGTTCTCCTCTTGATTACACATATTGTGGAGCCGCAGCCGATCCAGGAACGTGTGTAGGGAAGAAGTCAGGAGTCAGAAGTCAGGAGACAGGTAGCCGGCGCCGGCGGGTTGACAGAGGCGCAAGCCGCCAGGTCGAGGCCGCTGCCGACTGATTTCTGCTTACTGCCTACTGCCTGCTTGCTGTCTTCTGGCTCCTGGGAGGGTCGATTGGTGTCGAAGCGAAGAATCTGGCAAATCATCCGAAACGTGATATTGATACTGGCTGCGCTGGCCGCCGGTTTCTTCTTTCTCTTCGTTCCCTGGTTCATCGTAAACATTGGCACCACGGGGCGTTATCACTACCCCGACCCAAACGATGGGAAGACACCGATATCGTACCGCATGGATTTCAAATGGGTTGAGTTCCCCTCGAGTGATGGCGTGCTGCTCAAGGGCTGGTATGTCCCTGCCACGAGCGGGGCGCGCGGCACGATTGTCTATTGCCACGGGCTGAACCGCACGCGCACGGAGATGTTGCCCATGGCGGCCTTCGGCCACGCACTGGGCTACGATGGCTTGCTTTTTGACCTCAGGCACCAGGGAGCGAGTGGGGGTGAGCTGACGACCTTGGGGTACAAAGAGCGTTTGGATGTGATAGCCGCCGTTCGCTATGCCCTTTACCAACAAGGTGCGCCGCGCCCCGTGATCCTGTGGGGCGTTTCGATGGGTGCGGCGGCCGCTCTGATGGCCGCGGCGGAGTCGCCGGAAGTTGCAGCCGTAATCTCCGATAGTTCTTTCCTGTCCTTGCGGGCAACTGTCGAACACCACTGGAAGCTATTCTTTCATCTTCCGAGCTTTCCCTTCGCCAATGAAATTGTCCATGGGATTGCTTGGCGGGGAGGTTTTCGCCCTTCCGACTTTGACCTCGCGAGCGCGGTGACCCGTATCGGTAATCGCCCCATTCTCTTCGTCGCTCTCCAGGATGATCGCAGGATGCCTCCTTCCATTGCTCGAGACCTTTATTCCCACGCAGCCAGCCCGAACAAAGCTTTGATCGTCCTGCCTGGCCACCGCCACGGCGAAGGTTTTAATCAGGCGACGGAACAATATGAGATTGCGGTCAGGCAATTCCTGTCGAGCCTGGCCACGCCCCAACCCTAACCACCCCCTGACCCCTCCTTAACAAAGGGGGGGAATATGGAACTCCCCTCCTCAGTTGAGGAGGGGTCAGGGGGTGGTGCTGCCGGGAGCGGTCGGACTTAGCAGCAATTACGAACGGAACCACGAGGTCCGCCCTACCTCAAACGCCCGAGGAGGTTCTCGAAATGCTCGAGCGCCAACTGTTCTGCCCGAATGCTTTCAGGTAGTTTAAGACCTGCCAGCTCTGTTTCCACGCGCTGGCGCGGGTAAACAGGTGCGAGGTTATTCAGCAGGTTCTTCCTCTTGTGCGCGAAGCACAACTTCACGAACTCCAGCAGCGCTTTCCGCTGCTCGGCCGGGAGCTGGGTTCCTTCAGGTTTCATCTGAAAGGTGACCAGGGCAGAATCGACTTTGGGCGGAGGCGAAAATGCCCCCGGGGGGATGCCGAACTTGATGCGCGGGTTCGTATGGAGCTGCGTCAGGACCGTCAAATATCCATAATGGCGCGAGCCCGGCAAGGCGCTGAGCCGGTCGGCGACCTCCCGCTGCACCACGAGTCCCATGCCGCTGATCGAGCCGGCAAAATCCAAGAGGTGATGAAGGATGGGCGAAGTGATGTAATAGGGCAGATTCCCGAAAACGAAACACCGCTCCCGTTGGTAGCGGCGGCAAAGGGTGGCGAGGTCGCTCTGGAGAATATCGGCTTCAAGGACTTCAATCCCCAGCTTGTTTGAGAACTTTTGTTGAAGCATCCGCGCCAGCTCACGGTCAACTTCGATGGCGACGACTTGCTGGGCTCGCGCCGCCAGAAGCTCGGTCATCGCCCCTCGCCCTGGGCCGATCTCGCAGACCAAATCATTGGACTGGATCGCCAGGCTCTCGGCGATGCGGCGTTGAAACCGCCGGTCGCGGAGAAAATGCTGGCCAAGCTTGGGACGAGCAGGCTGGGGCACGGAAAGAGATTGTACCTTAAGAAGGGGTAGGTGGGGGAAGAGCAGGAGCCAGTTTTTGGGGGAAAGAGGGCAGTCGGCAGCAGGCTGTGGTGAGAGGGAAGATGCAATTCAATTCGCAATTTGGAATTGCATCGGCCCCCTCTTCTCAGCTTTCCTGGGGTCAGAGTGAGAGCACTATGTCTGCTTATGATCGCAAGAAGTCGTCTGCCCTTGACAAGGCTGGGGAGCATCCTCTAACGTAGCTTAGTGAGGCACTGGAATCTTTAAGCCACCAAACGAGGTAGTTCTGTGCGTATTGTCTTTGTAGCATCTGAAGGTGTGCCCTTCTCGAAGACCGGTGGACTGGCAGACGTGGTGGGGGCACTGCCGAAAGCTCTGGCAGAGCTGGGTCATAAGCTCGAGGTTGTGCTGCCACGCTACAGGATGACCAAGCCCGGCAAGCCTGAAGGCGGGATGCAAAGTCTGACCATCCCGCTGGGTTCCGGTTACAAGTTTGTATCCATCCAGAACGCTGGTGTGGCGAGTAAGGTGCGCACGTTTCTGGTCGAATGCCCCTTTTTCTTCGACCGCGCGGGACTGTACCAGGAGAGGGGTGAGGATTATCCTGACAATGCACAGCGTTTTGCCGCGTTCAGTTTCGCTGCGCTGGAGCTGATGAAGCGGTCGGCGACCCCGCCGGATATCATCCACTGCCACGACTGGCAGACGGCGCTGGTTCCCATCTATTTGCGCAATCTCTACCAGGACGACGGATTCTTCCGCAACACTTCCGTCGTCTTCACCATCCATAACGTGGGGTACCAGGGCCTTTTCCCGCCGCATATCCTGCCGCAGATTTCTCTGCCCGCAGGCTTATTCACGGTGGATTTCCTGGAGTATTATGGAAAGGTCAACCTCCTGAAAGGGGGAATCGTCTTTTCTGATTCCATCACCACGGTCAGTCGGAAGTACGCGGAGGAAATCCAGACGCCCGAGTTCGGCTGTGGCCTCGAGGGAGTCTTTCGCTCGCGAAGGGACCGTCTCCGGGGTATTCTGAACGGCGTGGACTACCACGCCTGGAGTCCGGCCACGGACAAACTGCTCCCCGCCGGCTATAGTGCGAAGGATATGAAGGGCAAGGTAGCGTGCAAAAAGGCTCTGCTGGAAAGAATGGGAGTGAATCGGCCGGTGCTTGACCGGCCGGGCATCGGCATCGTTTCGCGTTTTGCGCCTCAGAAAGGCTTCGACCTCATCGCGGAAATCGCCGAGCAGCTTGCGGCCTTGGACGTTTACATTGTCGCCCTGGGAACGGGCGACCCTGTTTACGAAGAACTTTTCCGGGACATGGCGGCCCGATATCCGGACAAGTTTCTGGTGGCTGTCGCTTACGACAACACCCTGGCGCACCAGATTGAAGCAGGGTCGGACATGTTCTTGATGCCCTCGCGTTACGAGCCCTGTGGGCTCAACCAGATTTATAGCCTGAAATATGGGACCGTGCCCATTGTCAGGGCCACCGGTGGTCTGGATGATACGATTGAAGCTTTTGACGGCCAGTCGGGCACAGGCTTTAAGTTCAGCGAGTACACCGGTGCGGCGTTGCTCAACGCGATCGACCAAGCCATCGCAGCCTACCACCAGCCCCAGGTGTGGCAGCAATTGGTTTGCAACGGAATGCGAGAAGATTTCTCGTGGGGAAAGTCGGCAGGGCAGTATTTGGAGATCTATGAAGCGTTGCAAAAGCGAAAGGCCACTCCTGAATCCTAGGCTGAGACCTCGAACGGATAGCGAGTTGCTGAAGGAATTCATTGGCGTGTCATTCTGAGGGATCACTCATCTGTGGAGGTTTTGAGACGATGGCGGGCGGTCATACTCTGGAGTTTTCTGAGCAGAACTTTGAGGAGGAAGTTTTGAAATCCGACAAGCCGGTTCTGGTCGATTTCTGGGCCACCTGGTGTGCACCCTGCCGGATGATGGCGCCTGCTGTCGATACAATTGCTGAGGCGTATGCCGGTCGTGCCAAGGTTGGAAAACTCAACGTGGACGAAAACCTCACGGTCACCAGCCGTTACAGAATCCGAGGTGTCCCCACCCTTCTTCTTTTCAAAGACGGTCAAATCCAGGACCAAATCCCAGGGGTCGCCTCCAAAGAGGCCATCAGCAAGCTGCTCGATAAGTACCTCTGACCTTCCAGGATGTTCGTGGTCCGAGTTATCGAGAGGGCTTTCATCTCCTGTAAACAATCATGAGCCAAAGAGTCTGTCCGTGGTGGCTAGGATACCTGTTAGTAAACCCCCTCAGGAAGCTCCTCTACAAACCGGAGAACGTTCTGAAGCCGTACATCAATGAGGGGATGACGGTGCTGGAGGTTGGAAGTGGGATGGGGTTCTTTACTTTGCCGATGGCGCGCCTCGTTGGAGAATCGGGCCATGTTGTGTGTGTTGATCTGCAAGAAAGGATGATCAGGGCAGTCAAGAAACGTGCCGTCAGCGCAGGATTGATCGATAGAATTGAATTGCGCGTCTGCACGCCCACATCCCTTGGCATTGATGATTTGGCGGAAAAGGTCGATTTTGCATTGGTATTTGCAGTTCTGCACGAAGTCCCGGATGCAGAACGATTTCTCGCTGAAATCCAAAGGTCACTCCGAAAAGGTGGGTTGCTCTTGTTTTCGGAACCCGCCGGCCACGTCTCGAGAGAAGCGTTTGGAGGCACGTTGTCGATTGCGCAAATGCTGGGATTCCGTATAGCAGGCTCTCCAAAGATAAGATCGAGTCGCTCCAGTCTGTGGGTGAAGGACTAGTTCCCCGGGGCACGGCTTTGGAGTGCGGCAGCTTGCTGCCGCTTTCTTTGACGGGAGCTTGCTTCCGGCAGGACCTCGAGCAAGCTCGAGACACGAAAGCGGCAGCAAGCTGCCGCACTCCAAAAGTGGACAGGATAAACATGCCAGCAAACGT
>JBEKVC010000082.1:0-8033 GCA_049514395.1 Terriglobia bacterium | reverse complement strand
AACGAAAAGCACGAAGGAGAAGCAAAGAACAATGGAGGAAGCGAAACCAGGATGGAACTGAAACCTAAACCCAGGGGTGGACCAATTCTAAGCATCAAAGTGGGCCAAATCAGGTTGACAGAATCACGGCTGAAATGCAACTGTCTGAGCGAGCCTCATTTCAATTGCTGGCTATGACATTTCCACCGATTTCGGCGGACCCAAGTGATACCCCAGGCACTCGCAGTAGATGTTCTCAGGAACCTGCGCTAGGCACCCTACCGCGGCAGCGGCTGCGGCGGCTACTTCCGGCTCGGCGTGTATTATTAATCCGTCGGCGCAGATGCGGAGTGCCCCGATCTTTGGAAGAGACGCGAGGTCCTTACCCACGGGACAGTCAGTAAGGTTCGCGAAAACCGACTTGTAGAAACTCACGGCACGGGAGGCGTGGCCACAGACCTCGGAGAGGACAGCTTCCTCAACCGTGCCTGGCGAAATTGCGTCCTCTATTCTTGGGCTCGTAGGCCCCGATGCGATGCCCCACAATGCCTGAGCCATGCCGTGCCACCCCAACTCGTTGGCCACTTCGGCCAACTTGATTAGGCCAGATTTATTCACGGACCCCAGACGAAGGGCATTCAATAAGAGCTCAAACGCAAATTCGTACTGACCGGCCTCGAACAGCTTACTTCCAGCAATCCAACAAAGGTGCTGCTTGGTGCTTCTGCTGAACTTCTTCTCAGACTCTGAAATCCGAATCACCTCAAAGTACTTTGAGGCCAACGCCTGGGGGGCCCGCTCGCCAAGACGCCCATAGCAATTTCTTGCTCGACGCATTAGCCGTGGTAGGCGATGTCGGAATGCGTCGCGCCGGGCATCGTCGCGGAGTCCCTGCAAGGAGTCCAAGTAACTTTCATACGCGCGGAGGAACATCTGTGCATCCTTGAGTCTTTCATCCTCAAAGGTGGCGAGCTCGAACCAGCACCGCTCGATATTGGCAGTGGCCAGCCTCGTGCCACACCAAGCAAGTCTCCTAGCCTCAATATCCCTATTGGCAACCGATTTCGCCTTCGCAGTCATCCACTTCAAGTGACTCCGAATCACGCGAAGGTTCTTTCGAATCCAGTGCTTTGTCTTTTCCTTGTTCTTTGCCTTTCGGCTGCGCAAATCGGCAGCCAACAGCGATGCGGCTCGCTTCGCAAAATCGAACGCCTCATCGCCCTTTGCCTGGGCGAGTAAATCTTCAGCCAGATCCGATGCATTCTTCTAGAACGTCGGGCGCTGCGCATAGGCCCTTTGCGAGCATTCGAGCATCATCCGTTGGCATTCCTTAAGCTGTTCCCGGCTCAACGATGCGTAGAGCTCTTGTTTTGTCGCATTCAATCCCTCTCGAATACCCCCGAATTCGGAGGATCTCGTCGCAATGCTTACGGCTTGGCGATATTCAAGCAGGCACTGGGTGGCTTCTCCCAATAGACGACAGCAATTCGCGACACGCGTCCTCGCGTACGATGATTTGTCACCCCTCTCACAAGCCTCCTGGAAGACCGCCTTGGCGGTCCGGGCATCCCCATCGGCCAAAAGCTCGTCACCTATTTCCACTAGCAAGGAACCCATAGGCTCGGGAACAAAGCGACCCGTCTTTCTAGTGGAAGTCGCAATCGCTGCCATTTTGTCAAGCCAAGCAGCGGCCTCATCAGGTTTTCCACATAGGTAGCTCAGCCGGACAAATGAGGCGGCCAAGCCCGCCAGATGGTAGTGGAACGAAGGCGTAGAGGGGACACTCGCTGCAACATCGAGGCGCTCCCGTGCTGCTTTCAGCAATGGCTCGGCGCGGTTTGGCTCCTCATGCGCCCAGCACATGAAGAGCTTTCCTAATTCATGGTTGGCAACGGCCCTTTGGAACCCCCCGCCTTTGTCTGCTGATTCTTCCAAATAGTGTTTGGCAGATTCGAAGCTCCGCAGCGAAGGCGGTAGGATTGTAGGAAGATAAAGTAGCCG
Organism: Terriglobia bacterium; assembly: GCA_049514395.1. Classification (GTDB taxonomy): domain Bacteria; phylum Acidobacteriota; class Terriglobia; order UBA7540; family UBA7540; genus CAVROP01. The sequence continues at coordinate 6,053 of JBEKVC010000082.1, read as the reverse complement.
ACCAAGGATATGAAGCGTTCTCGGATCGGGGGAACCCCCCCGACGATCGATTGCTTTTTCGAGCAGATCCTTCGCCCTGAGTGCGGCACCGATTCGGTTGTGCTCGTACTCGGGCAGAATCCAGCCGTATTTAATCAACACAGTTGCGAGAACATTGACCGAAGCTGAATCGTCCGGATCGATCTTGAGTGCTTTTTCCAACAAATCCACGGCTTGGCTGTCCAAGTCCACCGTGCGACGCATGTCCAATTGTTTGGTCGCTTCATTAATGAGCGCGGAAGCGTATGCGTTGAAAAACATTGTCTTTAGCTTTTTTTTTACATCAGGTTCCAGAAGCTCCTTATCAAGCTTACCTATCCCCTCGCTAAACAGATTCTTGGCCTCATCAAACTTCGCATCGCCTTCTTTGGGGTTTGTTTCCCAGAGAACATCTCCTCGCCTTTGCAAGAAGACCGCGTAAGCATGAATCGTCGATAGATTCTTGACCGCGTCTTGTGATTCGATTCCTATTGCGGTGCGGAAGTCTTCCTCCGCTTTCTCGTAATCCCCCACCTCCTCCCAAAAATCCGCCCTGTAGCTAAGGGAGATCTTGTCGCGTGGATCGTACTTAACAAGATTGTCGAAAACTCCAGCCGTCTTCTTCTTGTAATCCTCATACGCCTCTTTTGAGGAGGCTTCACGGAGACCATATCTGCGTAAGAGACCGATGTACTGCATCATGTCTTTGGGGTCAGGGAGGATGCTGAAAGCCGCATCAAAGTAGTGCTCGATATTTGAAATGTTGCGCTGACCTTGGTCGCGCGCCCTGAAACCAAGGGCAGCTAGGGTGTCGTAAAAGTCTTCCTTGATGATACCTTGAGAACCCTCCGAGAATTCGCCAAGCACTTCCCCTCTCCCCCACAGGCCCAGAGCTTGATCGGCGTACTTATCGCCAAGCTTCGCGAGGTCAACACATAAGAGCGCGTCACTCTTGTGTCGAAGACCCCCTTGCAGACGGGCAGAAACTGTTCCGGCGAGCTGGTCGCAATATTCGGCGAGGGTCCTCCACTGGCGGATAATCTCTTGGTGTGTATGGAGATACCGACGCTCAGCGCTGATTTCACTTCTTGCGAGCCCAGAAAATGAATGAGCCCAGTGGGAGCCCAGGCTGCGGCAGGCGCTACCGTCAATTCTCGCGGTAAGGATCGTGTAGTAGGCCTTTAACATGTCCCAGCTTCTTCGAGATTCTCGCCCTTGATGATTGCCAGCTGACATATCGAAGGCGAGGTCAAGAAAATCGTCCGAAAAAGCGCGCCCCGTCTGGGCCAGGAGCGAGATGAGAGGGAGCACCGAACCCCGCTCGGCCTCCGGCCAAAGTTTCTCGAATACGTGCAAAGTGAGATCAGCCATGCCTATCGGAAACTCCTCAAGTGCATCTTCGCTGAAGCTTCTCTTGACGGCCTTCAGGTGAACCGCTAGCTCTTCGCAATAGAGGGGAAGGCCCTGGCTTTTCTCTTTCAGCTTCTCAAGCACTTCGGCACTTGCGTCTTGGCCCAATTCGTTCTTGACCCCGTACTGGTCCAAGTAGCATCGCAAAATTATCCATAACTGGGACCCGGACCATTCCAGCTTATGGCATCTCCATCGCCCTAGAGGGAGATTCTCAGGCAAGTACGTGTATTCCTCTTCGCGAACTGTGACTAAAATGTGAAACGGACCGTTCTCCTGAAGTCCGACCTGAAAATTCGATTCAAGCCAAGAAATCTGATCAGCTTTCTCGCGTTTCACAGCATCTGTGTCCCCCAGGCGGAACGGAGCGTCAATCGCGATCAGAGTGTCGCCAGGACTGAATTGCGAAGGCGCAAATTCCTGTAACCATGTTTTGTACTGCTTTGGGCTTAAGAACACGACCTTCTCGAACCACGGGCGTACGGAGCTTCTGGAGCCTTTGTCGAGGGCCGCGTTAATCGCCCAGAGTAGAAGGGTAGATTTGCCCGCGCCCGGGGGCCCTAGGATTGCCCACGAGGCCGGCCGCGAGAATAGTTCCTTTGCGATGTCGAGCGTGAAGCCGCGCAGGGGACGTTTGTACAGTTCCCACAGGTTGGTAGGTTCTCTCAGCATAGCATGCCTCATCGCCGGCAAAGCTGATTCTCCAGGTAGTCACCCGTCGCTAGCCTTGACAAGTCTTCCGAGTTTTTCACCACCAGGGAAGCCCTAGGCCTCGCTTGGGCTGGCGGCTCGGGCGAGCGGAGAATTATTTCGGCGACAACGATCCCAGGCACTGAAATGAATACTGCCACGAATACGGAGACTAGCAAATCTGCACCAAGGTACTGCCCAAGCCAGCTAAAAACTATGTGTAACGCAACAGTGACAGCTAGTGCAGCGAGTAGACCTACCAATAAAGACAATCGCACACGCTCCCACTTAGATTGGACCGGGGGCAGAAAGGGAGGCCTGATCGGCCTACGTGAAAGCCAAGAGCGTACTTTCATGGCGATGGCTCCAACTATATGTTATTATATTCACTTACTTGACAAGATTATAGCGCAGATGGGCGCCTCGCCGAGCTGCTTCCGCGCCTTGTGCTGGCGATACGCACCGTGCCCCGGATATGCCAGATAAATCCCCTGCAACGCCGTAGTGTTGACCGATCAAGTCCCGAATGGTCGCCTATTCGTAAGCAACTGTTTGTGATCCCGTCTCAAACCGGCGACGTTTCTTCGATGTCGACCTCCAGCCCAGAGAGCTCAAGTTAACGCTCATGGGGCGCCTCCCTCCTTCCCCTGAGCATGTCCCACATCTTCTGCTGGATACCGGGGGTACGAGCGCTACTGATGCCAAAATGAGCCCCGAAGGGGCGGACGATCCCGCCCTGCGGGACCAGGCCGGTGGCCTGGGTCCGAGAAATCCGTTCCTTCTTTTGGCCGGAAGCCCTGAAAGGGCGAAATAGGGCTGCGGCGCACACGCGGACGGCCCCTAGGCCTGATCGGTGGATTTATCACGCCCTTTCAGGGCTTGCGAACTCCAGTGGGGTGAACTTTTCGACCCAGGCCAACGGCCTGGGTCCGAGGAATCCGTTCCTTTCTTTGGCCGTAAGCCCTGAAAGGGCGAAACAGGGTTGCGGCGCACACGCGGAGGGTCCCTAAGCCTTATCGGTGGATTTATCACGCCCTTTCAGGGCTTGCGAACCCCAACGGAGTGAACTTTTCGACCCAGGCCGGTGGCCTGGGCTTTGTTAGGTCGCCCCTTTGGGGCTGAAGGCGCGCCTCCCTCCTCGTGTGGCATTTGGAGGGCAATCCACGCCTTGGCCCGCAGGCGAAAAAAGTCATCGACGATCCACTCAGCAGCAAGTAGCGCAGCGCGGCCTGAAGGCCGCAGCCCAATTCGTAGGGGCCAGCGGCGCTGGCCCGCAGGCCGAACGCCGTTCGGCCCTACGAGCTGCGCAAAATGTTTGCTAAGAAAACAAGAATTTACGGCCTTGCCTTGCAGAGTCAGGCGCAGGTTGCCTGACTCTTTGGTTCTTAGTATAGTAATTTATCAATGTGTATTACCTATATACAAAATGCCGCGGGGCAGCCGGAAGATGGCGCGCAGGCCGATGCGCCTCAGGAGATAACGCGCCTCCCAAGCGGGCGCCGCCCAGTGTGGCAAAATGCCACATACATGCGCCAAGCCAGATGATTGGTCGGCACCTTCCAACCCACTGACTAGGCTGGAGATAGCTTGCGGCCGAGGCAGGGCGCCCCGATAAAAACGGTACGTATGGCGGGCAAGCGAGTAACTCCCTTCAGGCAATCGCAGAGTGGACCTTACTTGTAAGCAAAGATCTCGGCATAGAGGATGAGGGCGATGATGCCGAGCCCGATCGTCAGGGCCGTGAAGCCGAAACGTCGCCAAAACTGAACGACGACCGGCGGCGGAGCGGGCATCAGACGTTTTTCCAGTTCACCCTGCTCGAGCAGTTCCCGGTACTCGCGCGGCCGGTCGAGCTTGAACTTTTCCAGCGGCTCGCCGCCGGTGAACACGACCGTATCGATGGGAAATCTCTCCGGCCGGAAGTGCGTGTTGAAGAAGTGCACGGTGAAGATGAATCCCACCGCCAGCAGCGCCTCGTCACTGTGGATGATGGTGGCCACGTTGATCAACCGACCGGGCAGCAGCCGCGTGAAGAATTCCGGGAACCAGAGGAATAACCCCGTGGTGCCGATGACCGCCACGCCCCAAAGCACCGCGAAATAATCAAATTTCTCCCAGTACGTCCAGCGGCCGTATTCGGGGCGCGGCCCTCTGCCCACGAACCATTTGAGCGAAGCGACGAACTCCCGCCAGTCGTTGCGAGTGAACACCGTACTCTCACGATTGAAGATGAACTGCCGCCAGCTTTTACCGCTCGCCCGGCGCTGGCGGGCCACGTCCCAGAGGTGCAGGCCGAAATAGGCGAAGGTGAGCACAGCGCAGAACCGGTGGATGACCCCGGCGGCCTCGAACCCTCCCAGCAAGTGTGACAGCACCTGCGCCCAGCGCGTATAGGAGAACTTCAGCATCATGCCTGTCAGGGCCAGGCCCAAGAAACTGGCGATGACCATGAGATGCAGGTTGCGCTCGAACGGCCGGAAGCGGCGCACGTAGGCCGCGCCGGTCGCATGGCCGTTGGCCTTCAATTCCCGGCTGTACTTCAGCGAGCGCGGCAGCCAAGCCACCGTATGCATACCGGCCACGACCAGTGTGCCCATCAACAGCGAGGTCATTCCCCAGAAGGTGAGGAACAAGATGGGATACTTTTTGGGATCGTGGTGAGTGGCGTGCGTCAGATATCCCGCAAAGCGCCGGTTGGAGCCTGGATGGCACTGGCCGCAGGTCTTCACCACATTCGCTCGGCTGAGCCGGGAGGCGGGGTCGGTGACCGCGCGGACGTCGTGAGCTCCGTGACAGTCGTAGCACCTGGCGGTTTTTACGTAACCCAGCTTGGAGACCTTGCCGTGGTAGGTCTCGAAGTAGGTCTTGGCGATGGCCTCATGACAACGACCGCATTGCTCCATGATGTGGAGGCGGAAGTCCGAGAGGTCGGTCCGCTTGATGGTGTGCGCGGAGTGGCAGTCGCTGCACACCGGCAGGGGCTTGGCCGTCTTGGTCACCGCTGCCGAATGGACGCTGGCGGTGAAGGCCTCGTAGATCCCCTGGTGGCAGCGACCGCAGGTGGTGGCCACATTCTTGGGATTCACGCTGGAGCGTGGATCGGCACGGGGCAACTCATCATGAGGCGTATGGCAGTCGGCACAGTTCGCCGTCACGGTCAGGCCACTTTGCAGCAAACCCTTGCCGTGGATGCTCTCCTCGTAATTTTCCACCACGTTGGTTTGCGTCCCTTTATAACGGACCGCCGCCTGCTGCCCCGTGCGATGGCACTTGCCGCACAGAGCGGGAACATTGCGGGAAAAGGTCGGGGAGCGGGAATTGTTCCGGCTCAGGACGGCATGCGTGCCATGACAGTCCGCGCAGGCGGGCCCATCCGGGCTGCCCTTGGCCAACAACTGTCCATGAACGCTCTGCTGAAACTGTTCGACGGCACTGGCGTGGCAAGTCGAGCAATCGACCCGGGCTGTTATAGTGGCGCAAGGCCGGAGCAGGGATGGGTCACCGCCTGTATGGCATTGCACGCAAGCGACCCGGGCATGCCGCGAGGCGGAGAGTTCCTGCTCGCTGACGAATAGGGAGCGCATGCGGCCACCACTGGCGGTTTTCAACTCCGGGTTGCCGTGGCAGCGCTGGCAGTCGCGGTCTGACATCCCCTGCGCATAAAAGACTCGCCGGATCTTGTGCGGTTCGTGGCAGTCCACGCAGGCGGGGATCAGGTGCGGCTGCTTCTCCCACAACTCGCCGCGGATGACTTTGCGATGCACGATTTCGATCTGGGCATGGCACTTCGTGCAGGTCCGGGTGATGTTCTGTTTGGAAATCGAAGACCGGGGGTCGGTGTGGGGCAAAACGAAGTGCGCAGTATGGCAACTGGTACAAACCGCCGTGACGATCAGGCCACGGCGGAACAAGCCCTCGCCGTGGATGCTTTCGGT
>JBEKVC010000081.1:0-8526 GCA_049514395.1 Terriglobia bacterium | reverse complement strand
CTGATTGAAGCTGGTCAGCCCGACGAGTCGCAGGTGGTCGCCCAAATCGATAACGTTGCTCAGGCGAGGGCCAACCTGGAAAAGTCGAACACACTGATGCTACTCGCGATCCGTCGAGTTCTCACCGTCGAGCAGTGGAAGAAGCTTAAGGACCTACGGGGCGTCGGCAAGTTCCACGCCCGGTCGCGATTTGGGCCTCCTGCTCCACGGCCACGTGGAGATTAAGAGCCATTCATCGTGGCGGAGAAACTTGCGCAGGGTTGCAAGGCGAACCCTGCGCCAGGGGGCCGCCCTTTCCTGGAAAGCCTCAGAAGCTGTGAAATAATCCAGACAAGGTCATATGCCGGTAACGGCTATCCAATACTTTACGTTTTGCAAAACCTCCCCCGAGGATTTATTTCACAGCCGATCATGAGCTGGTGCTCGCAACGGGGATGAAAATGGGCGATCCTGCGCCCAGTAGTCGCCTTAAGGCTCGTCTTTTCAGAGAGCTGCAAGCGGCGGAAGGGGTAAATCTGTTTTCGACAGAGCTTCCCAGGGTTGCATAGCAAACCTTGCCCCACACCCATAGTCAACCGCCTACCTTGATCGTCACGGCAGCAGCACGATATTTGAAGCGGGTTTGGCGGATGCTTCGGGACCAAGTTGGGTCCGAATCAGGTCCAGGAAGGCGCGGCCCTTTGGACGGCCGTTCTCGCGCGTGGCGCCGAGTTGGGTGAGGAAGGTCAGCGCATCCCGGATTTCGCTGTCGCGTGTGGTGGCCAAACCAAGCCTTTGAGTTTCGGTTTCCTTGAATTCTTTCAGGGCCGCCTTGAGCTCTTCGTAGAGCTCCCGCCGGTAGAGATAATCGGGAGGCTTTTCGTAATAGAGGCCGCTCGAAAGCGTACGGTAAGTCTCCGCCAGCGCCTGGAGCGCCGCAATCGCGTCCGTGTCTACCACCTGGCGATGGTCCCGAGCATATTCCCAAATGGAAGACATCAACGCCATCAGGAGCATGCTGTGGCTTTGGGCAAACTCAAATGGAATCCTGACATCAGGAAAGGGAACCTTCTCCCAATCGACCTGGCGGCGCCCCTCATCGTACTCGCGGCTGGCCACGAGGTGGGGACAGTCCGAGGGACAGTCGATGCTCACTTCGCGTTCGGTTCCACAACAAACCGCGCAGATCTTTTCTCCTCTTGCCGGGCAAAACCTCTTCACTTTGCGCTTACTACAAATAGGACAGGTCAATGAGCGCTCCCTGGGGCGTACGCAACTGCCGCTGCGCCAAAACTCCTATTATGCCATAGTTCCCGCGGCCTCTTCGCCGTGGAGCGCGTGACGGTAGTGGTACAGTTTGAAATCCAGCACGGAAAGTTTGGCAAGGGAATTGCCTTGAGAAGTGCGTTGATGGGCCTTGAGTCATTCATCCTTCTTTTTTACGGGAGGTGGAGGGGGTGGAGGAGGGGGTGGAGGTAAGGGTTTTATGATGCGGGGGTGAAGCGTTTTATCGGTCAGTTGTTGTTTTTTGCTCATGTGGCTCCGTGCTGGGATTCAACGTACTGTTGCCATTTTAGCAAGCGCTTATCGTCATCGGGAATATCTAGTCCGTTTTTTGATGCGCTTAATTCTTGCTCTGACAAGGCCCGCAGTTTCTGTTCCGCATCCTCGGCATACACATTCTCCCAGATGTCCCGATAGCCGTTCGCAATCCGATTCCATTCAACGTGTAAGTCGGAAGACTTCAGCGCGCGATCTTCATACCTTTGGATCAGTAACCATAGGCTGATCCCTGTAGTTATCAAAACCAAAATGAATTTGGGCCACCACGCAGGCCAGTGACTCGCGATGGCAATAGCCGCTCCAGAAGAACAAACAAGGATCACCCAGGTAAATCCCCTTTGCTTGCTCCTGTATCCGCTTACCAGTTCCGCGAAATAACATCCCCTGATTTCCGCGCTAAGCCATCCTTCCCATACCCTTTTTTGCTGAGCCTCTGATAGGGTTATAGATTGTTCCGTTTGCATAAGGCACACTCCTGTGCTACTCTCGAAATGCGCACAAGAGTTTCACGAGGCCCGACTGCGAATCGGGCCTTTTCCATTTTACGCTAGCTTTGCGGCTATTTCCTCCTCTAAAATTTCCCGCACAGTGAGGGGTACGATCACCCGGCCAGATCGCCGAAAGAATGCGTCCACTTCCGTCATGGCATCGTGAGAGTAATCAAACGAGACAAAGAAGCCCTTGGTCCGGTCTTCCCTCAGCATCACAGCCTCGAAAGAGTCTATGTCGGGCCTTCCCGCTTTATCTTTCTGTTTTACCTGAATTGGATACCACACATCCATGAAGCCCAACTCACCCGCTTTCTTCCCACCTTTGGGTGTGGCGTGTGCCGGATAGATTCGGCCATCAATCCCCATGTCACCGACCTGGACCTTGTTCTTGATGCCGCCTAGCGCAATGACGGCCCAATTCTCAAACTCAAACGGCGGGATTTTACGCAATTGCTCCTCAGACCAGGGCAGATCACGTACCACAAAATTCTTGCCTTCGATTAACCCGCAGTCTTTACGGAGTCTCTTCGCCATGACGCGGCAAGCGGTCGGAGAGATGTCAATTCCAATCCATCGGCGCCCAAGGTTCTGAGCCGATACCAAAGCGGTCCCGCAGCCGCAAAAGGCATCCAAGATCAAGTCTCCTGAATTACTACTGGCCTTGATGATCCTGTCCAAGAGCGCAATTGGTTTCTGCGTGGGGTATCCTAGCCGCTCGACTGCCTGCGAGTTTATGGGTGGGATGTCCGTCCAGACGGTATCGCAAGGAACACCGGGCATATCATCAAGATACAGTTTCAGGCGGGGGACTCCGGCGTCTCCATAAACTAGGCGTCCCTGTTTTTCAAACTCTTGCATCTTATCTCTCGTATACGCCCAACAGCGCGTTGCGACTGGGCGTACTCCCTTCCACTCGTACAACTGTCCCTTTGACGCGCGTTGCATAGATGCCGTGAGATCACGTGTCGTAAAACGCTTCCCGCTTCCTTGTTCGGCCTGGCCATAATGCGACTCTATGTATTCATCGGTGTAGGACAGGTACGGTGTATTCCACGTCCATTCGCGTGAATTCACGTAAAGGAGCAGGCGGTCTTCCACAATGGCGAAACGTTTGCCCACGTTCCCGTGGGCAGATGTGCGCTTCCACACAATCTCATTTTGGAAATTGTTCTCCCCGAAAATCTGGTCGAGCATGACCTTGACGTAGTGTGAAGCGTGCCAGTCGCAGTGATAATAAAAGCTCCCGGTCGGCTTGAGCACTCGCGCCAGTTGCACGCATCGGGGGCGCATGAATTCGATGTAGGCGGCTGTTGAAGCATGACGGTCCTCGAATCCGCGCTTCTCCTTGGTTTCGCCCCAAAAAACTTCATAGTTCCGGTTGGAGTTGAACGGCGGGTCAATATAGATCAGATCAATGCAGGCGTCAGGCAGGCGGGGCAACTGCTGAAGGCAATCTCCGCAGTAGATAGTCTCGGTCGAGACTTGGCCAGTCTCTTGATTCATTACAGGCCGATTTTACTCAGCATTTCTTCGATTGTCCATACGTGGTCGGTGATTCCGGCTTCCATCGCGGGGGTGACTCGCAGGCTCTTGTGAATCCGGCAGAAGTTGTAGTGCATCGTGTAGAGGGCAACCGCATAGGCGTGGTTCTCGACTTTCTTTGAGAAGGCATTTGTCAGCCGAGTGAAGCGCCGCATCGTCATCCGCATTGTGAGGTTTTGTCTCTCGATATAACTGGTCGAGATATGCTCCGGGTCAGGGTCACCCATGATTGGCTTTCGCTCACAAGAGGTGCAATCGGCTGGGCTATAGCGTGTTTCCTCTTGAGTTGATTCGTAAGTTTTAATCAGCATCGCATAGTCAATATCACATCCGAATGCGCCTTCGACGGCTTCCAAATAAGCCTTGTGTCCGTCCGTGGTCAACTGAATCCGATGCGCTAGACGTGAGGCGAGATCGTCAATCAAAATCTTGGCCGTGCGTGCATCGCGATTTCCAAGTGTCCAAGAGGGAATCAGTTTTGTGTCAGCATCAATCGCAACCCAGGTCCAAACATCTCCGTATCCGAACTGGCCTTTCTTGTCGGCGGGGACGTTCTTCTCTTTCGCGTAGCAGAACTGCCAAACCTCATCGCACTGGACGCGCTTGCAAGTAAGGTTGCGGAGTGTGCGATCCTGATAATCTGCGGAAGCGATCCCGACACTGGCGAGCAGTTTCAGGATTGTAGTTTTGTGGACTCCGGTCATGCGAACCGTGGAGTTGATTGAGTTCCCCTCGACCAGGGCCGCGATCACTTGAGCTTGTTTTGTGCGATTCAGTTTGTTCATAACGTCTCCTAACTTACAAGCCAATTATACGCAAGCGCTCACGTATATGTCAAGAAAAAAATGCATCCAAAACACAACTATATTTGGCTTGTTTTCAAAGATATACGTGAGCGGTCATGAATTATTGAAAGATTTCTCTTGACATTCAGGAGCGCTCACGTATGATTTGGATATGGCGAAGAAACGAAAAAACCCTTATGCTGTAGCTCTAGGGCGACGTGGCGGAAAGAAAGGTGGACCCGCAAGGGCCGCAGCCATGACGCCAGAAGAGCGCAGCGAGAGCGCAAGGAAAGCAGTCTTGGCTCGCTGGGCAAAACAGAAGTCTAAAGCGTAGCAGAACGCGGCTCACCCGTGAGGCTCTTGGCAGGGATTCGCGGGCAATGTCGCTTTCTTAGCATGGGAGTGGGAGTGTGCAAGTATGGCACCCTCAGAAAGAGGATGCCATGCAGCGCGGCCAAAATCAAGAAGAAAAATTACAGAGCTTATTGGATATGGTCAAATTTCGATCACACATTCTAATGGAACTAGGAAGTTTGTTGGGAGCTATCTCCGAGGAATCCTTGTTCCATCGTCCGCTTCCCTCCCTAAATATTAAGATTGACAAAGGTGGTTTCGGCAAGCCAGCGCGAATTATCTCAGTAGAACCCGAGACAGAAGCCGTGCGGAACGAGCCGTTGCCCTCTGACGCCCTTGCTACGTGGAAAAGCTATCTTTCAAATGTGCTCATCGGAGGGTGTGAGCAACTTCAACTTGCGATGAGCAAAAAGCAGGCCGAGCATATGTTGGCCATACTTAGCTCCGGCAATGTTACCCTGGGCCAGTTTTGCCGTATGATGGAGAATCTTGGGCAACGTCTCGTTGATGAACTAGAGGACAAGATTTCGCTTCAAATAGATGCGAAACATGCTGACCTTTTCGAGAATCCCCAAGCGTTTGGCGACGCCGTGTTTAATGCGTTCCCCTCGGCCAATGATGATATTTTCGAGGCAAGTACCTGCTTGTCTCTTGATCGTGGAACAGCATGTGTGATGCATCTCAGCCGGGTCGTGGAAGTTGGTCTGAGGGTGACGGCGGATAACTTAGGACTTCCCAAGAGGCATGATTGGGGAAAGCACCTGGAGGACATCGAAAAGGAACTGGCAAAAAGATACAAGGCTTCTGGAAAGCACACTCCCGAAGAAGAGTTCCTGTCACAGTCCGCGATTCACATTGGGCACATCAAGGTGGCCTGGAGAAATCCAAGTATGCACGTTGATAAGCGCTATGATCTCACCCAAGCAGAGAACATCTTTCATGAAATCTGCCTCTTCATGCAGCACCTTGCCACACAACTGCACGAGTAGCGCTATGATTCGCTCCGCCTAATCACTTCCTGCATAACCCGGAACGTTGCCTGATTGAAGTCTTCCCTTGGGTGGCGTTTCGGGTGGGCCTTTGCCTTGATTTTCGGTTTCGGGTCTGATTTTTTGTCCATGCCCCTATCATGCCACGGTCAGGGATGGAGTCAAGCCCCAAGAATTTCAAACTGTACCACTACCCGCGTGACGCTTGGCACACCCTCAATCACACGGGTGCCACACGCCTCGCCCCGGCCCCACAAGGGTAGCCAACCAACCCTCCCGTTGGTACACTTGCAGGGATGGCTATCACCCTGGACAATTCGCGCACCGCAGACGTGATCGTTATCGGTGGTGGCTTGATCGGGTCTTCAATCGCACTGCGCTTGGCGCAAGCCAAGCTCCGGGTGTTGGTTTTCGATCGCGGCGAGCCCGGGGCTGAAGCCAGCAGCGCGGCAGCGGGAATGATCGCTCCCCAGGGCGAAACCCCTGAACCCGACGCATTCTTCGCCTTGTGCGCCGCAAGCCATGCTCTGTATCCGGACTTCGTTTCGGAAATTGAGGAATTGAGCGGGCAGGAGGTAGGCTTTCGTCGCGAAGGGAGCCTGCTGGTCGCGGTGGAGGAAAAGCAGGTCGGAGAACTTGAAAAGCTCTTCTGGACCCAGACGCGCGCGGGCCTGCCACTGGAAAGACTCACTCCGGCCGGCCTTCAGCACAAGATGCCGGGGCTTTCGAGTGAGATCCGGCTTGCCCTCGGCATTTCTGAGGACTACTGGGTGGACAACGAGAAGTTAACGCGGGCCGTGATCGAAGCCGCCCAACGCCTGGGCGTGAGATTCTACGCCCACTGCCCGGCGGAGGAAGTGAACGTCCGCGAGAACCGTGTGGAAGCAATTCACGCCAACTCCGGCCATGCCGGCGGCGAAACAACACTCTTTTCAGCAGGGTGCTTCGTGCTTGCGGCGGGCTGCTGGTCGGAAGGACTTGCCGCCCAGGTCGGGCTTGCGCTCCCCATGCAACCTTGTCGCGGCCAAATGATGGAATTCGAATCGCCCCATGAACTCCCCTATGTGGTTCGTGCCGGAACCCACTACCTGGTGCCCCGCTCTGCCCGCCGGCTCGTGGTGGGCACCACGGCGGAATATGCCGGGTTCGAAAAAGCGGTCACGGCCGAGGGATTACAATCCATCCTCAACGGGGCAATGAGGTTCGCGCCTTTCCTGAAGGACTGCTCTTTCCGCCGCGCCTGGGCGGGGCTGCGGCCCGACACGGCAGATCATCTGCCGGTTCTGGGCTATAGCAAGCTGCAAAACCTTATCCTGGCCACTGGTCACTTTCGCCACGGCATCCTTTTGGCTCCCGTCACAGCTCAGCAAATCTCCGAGCTGGTTCTCGCCCGCTCCACCTCTCTCTCCCTGGAAGCTTATCGGCCAACCCGCTTTGCGTGATGGCAGGCAGATCCAGCGCCCAGGATGACGCAGCCAAAAAGCGAATCGGTCACAACACTGGCGCATGCGGCCGCGGAAGTCCCCAAGTACCCAAGAGTTTTGTGCAGTGGCGGCGAACCCTTTGAAAGTCACCCGAGGCACCGATGGTCGCGGTACTTCCGTACCATCGCGGGTCCGTTGACTTGCCCATGTTAATCCACTAACATTGCCCGTAAGTGAATATGGAACCGAGTCCTGACGAATCCGATATTCCCGGTGTGGTGGGGCGTCGCAGCGCCCGCCTTTCGATCATAGTTCCCGTAACAGTGCGCGGAACAGACGCGGCCGGGCAGGCCTTCAAAGAGAACACCTGGACGATTTGCGTTAACAAGCACGGTGGCAGGATCGCCACTTTCCATCAGCTAGCCGACGACGACCAGATTGTTATCGAGAATCCACTGCTGGGCCGGACCGCCAAGGCCCGGGTCAAAAGGGTTTGTGAGAAGCGCTTTGCTGAGGACCCCTACGAAGTCTGCGTTGAACTGCTGGAAGCGCAGAACGTCTGGGGAGTCAAGCTCCCACCCGAGGATTGGCAGAAGGAGCGGCAGATCGTCCCGGGGGACCAGAAAAGCCCCACCCCGCAGGCTGCGCCGCAAGCTCCGAAGACGCCCGCGCCAACTGCTGAGAGAGGCGGAGTGGTCGAAACGGCGCATCTCGCGCCACGAGGATCGCCAGCGGACCTGGGAGAGCAGACCGGAGGACTCAGTCAATTCAACATGGCTGTAAATGCTTTGTCTCGTTTCGCCGGGGAAGCCAACGCCCCGCCGGCTCAACCGGCATCGCATAGACAGGACGCCATGGGAGTTCCGAAAGAGCCCGCTGGGCATCCGCAAGCCCCGGACCCGCTTGTCCTCAAGGCCCTGCAAGAGAAGATAGGCGAGGCACAGTCGCTCAGGCAGGAATGGAGCGTCCTTACGGATCGCGTGCAGTCGGCGCGCGTGGAAGTGGAGAATCTCCTCTTGAAAGCCCACGAGACGCGGCGCGATTGGACATTTGAAGCTGAACAATTGGCAAAGAAACTCGAAGAGGCGAGTGGCAAGCAGCTCCAATCTGTGCTCGCCCGGCTGGACCAGGAAGTAGAGCAAAGGCTTGAGTCAGCATCCACGCGTTTGGCCGGTGAAACGCAGCAGCGTTTGCAGGCTGAGGCCGCCGGCATAGTCGAAAATGTCGCCAAGGGAATGGGCGATCGTCTTTCACCGCTGGCTCAGGAGAGCTTCTCCAAGGCGGCCCTGGAGTTTCAAGCTCAGTGCAAAGGCGCGGCAGAACAGGCCAGGGCTGAACTCGATGAATTGGTGAAGGACGCGACAGCCGTGGTGGATGTGCGCATCCGGAAAGTTATGGA
>JBEKVC010000080.1:0-8571 GCA_049514395.1 Terriglobia bacterium | reverse complement strand
AGTTGAATGTGATCATCAACATGAACGCCAGAGAGATCAAGGAGGTTTTTGATGAGGTCTACAATGTGGAGTCGACGGTCATTTCTGCGTGCGGCCGGAGCCGCCGGGACGGTCGCGTCCGCGGCCAGAGGGATGGCTCTCGCCCGCGTCCTGGAAGCTTCCCAGTCGGTCGCAAACATATCGCCCGGGGAGGTCGCGGCAGACGAGTTCTACTGGCGGGAGATCCAGTTTGCCTTCAAGCTGGACCGCACGCTGATCAACCTGAATAACGGCTTTACCTGCCCGACGCCCCGGGTCGCGCTCGAATCGGAATGGCGCTACATGGACATGATCAACATGGCGCCCATCTATTATCAAGGCATAGTGGCCGAGCACATCCAGACGATCCGCTTGCGCATGGCCGCGGAGTTCGGATGTGACCCGGAGGAGATGGCCCTGACGCGCGGCGCCAGCGAGTCGCTCCAAATCGCGCAGAACGGGATCGACCTTAAGGCCGGGGATGAAGTGCTCACGACCGAGCAGGACTACCCCCGCATGCTGACGACGTGGGACCAGCGCATGCGGCGCGAAGGCATCAAAGTGAACCGCATTCAATTCCCCGTCCCGACGACGGCGGACGATCTCTACCGGCGGTTCGAGCAGGCCATCACGCCGAATACGAAAGTTTTCCATTTCTGCCACGTCACCAACTTGACGGCCCAGATGTTTCCGGTGGCGCGGCTCTCCCGCCTGGCCCGCTCGAGGGGGATCGTTACAATCGTCGACGGCGCCCACGCTCTCGGGCATTTCCCGTTCAAGCTGAGGGACCTCGAGTGCGACGCCTATGGCGTCAGCCTGCACAAATGGCTGCTGGCGCCGATCGGCAACGGCTGCCTGTACGTTCGGAAAGAGATGATCCCGAGATTCTGGCCCCTCCAGGCAGCCCCCGAACAGCAGGACACTGACATCCGAAAGTTCGAGGCCATCGGGACGCACCCCTGGGCCATCCGGGCGGCGCTCGGGGAGGCTCTGGCTTTCCATAAGGCCATCGGCACGGAGCGCAAGGCGGCCCGGTTGCGGTACCTGACCCTGCGCTGGGCCAACGCCCTCAAGGTTAATCCGCGCGTCAAGATACTGACGGATCTAAGCGAGCCCGCTCAGGCGTGGGCAGTAGCAGCGGTCGACATCGACGGGATCGATGTCCGGGACCTCGCGAAATTTCTGATGGACAAGTACCGGATCATCGTCGTCCCGCTCGTCGGCGGAGCCCCGCCGAACCAGGTTTTTGATTATCAGGCCCTCCGAGTGTCGCCGAACATTTACACGACGCTCGAGGAAATCGACACGTTCGTCACGGGCATGGAAGACGCACTGAAAAACGGCGTTCCTTCCACGCAGGCGTCGGGCGGCGCTGCGGAGGAATGGTTCGTGTAGCTAGAGTCCGGGTGGTCCCGGGCGCCGTGTAGCGCAGAGTCTCGTTCTTCAGAGACTCTGCGGCGCGTACGGGAGCGGCACGGCCAGGGGACGGCAAGCCGTCCCCCTACAAATTGTAGGGGTAGGGCTTGCCCTACCCTCCGTGGCCCGGGAAAAGGAGGGTTCAGATGAAGCGTTTGGCAGTTTGGGCGGTGGCGGCAATGGCCTTGGCCCTCGTCGCGGGGGCTACGGAGGCCTTTGCCCAGGGCACGTTCAAGATCCCGTTCACGTTCGAGGTCGGCGGCAAAAAGCTTCCCACCGGCGAATACCGGGGCGCCCAAAAGGACGACGGCCAGATTACGCTGCGGCAGGAAGCGACCGGCAAGGAATTCCAGGTCCCCTTCACGAAGAGGCTGGCGCAGCCGAGTCCGCCTCTCGCAGAGCCCCAGCTTGTATTCGACGTGGTTGGGAACTTCGCGCCGTCCTATACGGAATATGTGACGGATTACGTGCTGGCCGAAGTGTGGCTGCAGGGTGCGGATGGATTCCTCGTGCATACCATGAAGGGCGCGCACAAGACCCAGACCATCAAGGGGCAGAAAGTAAAATAGCGGACTGGACGAGGTCAAACGGATTTCTCCCGATAGATGAAGTGTTGCACCCACGCGAAGTTGGCATTGCCAACCGGCGGCACGCCATATTTCCAGCGGACATCCTCGCTTAGTTCGAATGATTCATCGGTACTATGCCACTGTCCGACTCCTCAGGGACGTGCATACGGGCCGTACGGCCTAAGCCTTCGCCCGCCGGCCCGTCGACTGACGGGCTGCCGCTGTCCTTCGCCGGAAGCTTGCTTCCGGCATCCCATCGAGCAAGCTCGAGACGCAAAAGCGGCAGCAAGCTGCCGCACTCCAAAGCAAATCTTTGAGATTTGCGGATTAGCACGCCTCTGCCAGATAATCCAGCGGCGTGTTATGAGGCTTAGGAAAGCAACATCCCGCACCTTGTGCGGATCAGTCTATTATTGTTAGGCGCGATCCGCAGCAGATAGGAGGCTGGACATGACTGCTGACACATCCGTGGCTAGCGAACTCGGAATCTACGCGTGCCCCGTATGCAAGCGTCTCTTGCGCCAAGAAGAGGGTGTGCTCCGCTGTCCCACCTGTTCCCAGGCCTACCCAATCAGGGAGGGTATCCCCGACTTCATTCTTGAAGAACTATCCCGAAGTGCGGACCCCGTACTGAGGAGAATGCGCTTCATCGATCGGATGGCACGCATTTACGAGACGAGGTTATGGTATCCGATCGTTCTAAATGTCTACGGTGGATTTCACAGCCCATCTCTTGCGCAACTGGTGAGTACAGTGTCTCAGAAAGTCCAAGCGACCCAAGGCCGGGTGCTAGATATCGCCTGCGGCCCCGGCACCTTTGGCCGGCGGATTGCGTCACCGTCGAAGGAGGTGTTCGGGATCGACGTATCCATGGGGATGCTTCGGCAAGGCGCAGCCTACACGGCAAAGGAAGGCATTCCCAACGTGCATTTCGCCCGTGCAAGAGTGGAGGCCCTTCCCTTCGAAAACGGCCTTTTCGACGCCACGCTCTGTTGTGGCTCGCTGCATCTTTTTGCGGATACCGTGATTGCTCTGCGCGAGATGGCTCGCGTCATGAAGCCAGGAGCTATTCTTGCAGTCTTCACTTTCACCGCAGGTCGCGGAGGCATCCTAAAGTTTCGCCGTGTGCGTGAGTGGAGTCTCAGGGATCACGGCCTTCATGTATTCGACCTTTCTCAGATGGAGCAGTACTTGACCGCTTCCGGCTTTAAGGACTTCCAGCCGGAAGTATCTGGCTCGATTTTGACATTCAGCGCTCGCAAGCAAGCGGCCTGACTGGTGGCGCAGGACGGGACCGGAGAAGACGATCACGGAATCGTCCGCGAAACCGGATGGCGCCTAACATTGTGCAGTCCCGACGCCGCCTGTCGGCTCGCTCGCGAAGTTGCATGGAAGGCCCGGCGGCGCGGCTCACGCCGTATCGTTCGGCAAGATGATAAGAAAGGGGAAATGCAGTGAAGATTGCACTGGTTCCAAACGACGACGGGTATGGGCCGTCGGCTCTTGGATTCTATGTGGCTAAGGCTCTTCTCAAGCAAGGAGTGTCGCTGGTCATCGTGAACGAGTCGGCGTTGGCTCTGAATGCCTCTTTCAACAAAGATGAGATCAACAACGGAAAGGTCACACTCCAGCCGGCTTTTGGCGGCATAAGACTACGGAAGACCGCGGAGGGCGTCGACATTCCCGCCTCGCTGCGGGATATCCGAAGCTACCCAACCCGTTCCGCAAAATATGTGGTTCCAGAAGATGTGGATGCAGTTGTCGACATAGGGACTCCGTGCGCAGCCAGGGCAGCTCGGCTGGTAGGCAAACCCGCACTAACGATCTTCGATCATTCCTGGGGCAAGACATATGAAATGCTTCTGGAGGAATTCACTGCCGGCGTGCTTGGTCCGACAACATCCGCGCTGCCGATCATTAAGACGCTCGCTGATTACGAGGTTGCGAAGGCCATCAACCAACTCAAGGAGGACGAAAGCACGGCCCAGGCCGTTTTTCTGTTCCCGGAGTTCATGGCTCCGAGGCCCTACCGCGAACATTGGAAGTCTCTCCGTGTCAGAATAGAGCCTATTGGCGGTGTCTTCGGCCGGCCTGCTGTTTCCAGAAAAAAAGCAAGGAGCAGGATGGGGATTCCTGAAGGTGCTCCAGCCAAGACCGTCTACATACTGGGAGGCGGGACACCAGTATGGGATGCCAAGTTACCGGAGATCATCCTGCAACTGAAGGAGAAGAGCTTGCCCTACAATGTCGTGGTCTTCGACCGAAACGCCAAACCCAATGAATACGTGAGAGTGGGTGACAACGTGTTCAAGGGTGGTGTTATCGACGGCGCGACGGTGCAAGGTCTGCTCCCAGGGATCGACCTTGTCATAACAAGGGCTGGAGGCGGAATCGTCAATGACGCCATCGCGTGCCGCGTGCCATTCGTTTGCGTTGAGGAACCCAACAACTTTCAGGTGGAGATGATACGACAAAACTGCGAGAAGGAAGGGTTGACCAGGCCAATTCGCATTGGAGAATTCAGAGAGCGCGCTATCGGGGAGATTGTTGAGAAGGAACTCGGGAACCAAGCTGGGAACAGGAGAATCCGGAAAGCGATGCAGAGGATTAGGAACGGGATGGAGGAGACGGTGGCAGTAGCTATCATCCAGTTCTGTTCGCCCAGCAGGAGTACGAGTAGCCGAACAATGCCTTCCAGCCGACGCCGACAAGGGCGCGGCTGAAGGCGGGCGCTCGTTACCCTCCTGGAGGATCACCGCCAAAAGCGGCTGTTTCGCATAGCGGGGGCTTTGGAGTGCGGCAGCTTGCTGCCGCTTTCCTTCGCCGGAAGCTTGCTTCCGGCATCCCATCGAGCAAGCTCGAGACGCAAAAGCGGCAGCAAGCTGCCGCACTCCAAAGCGCTCCATCGGCGGCGGTCGAAAGGGCGGGTGCACCGACAGGTGCGGGTGGTGAGGTAATGAAGATGCTTGAGCCCGTAGAGACGCCGTTGCCGTCCCATCCTCACGTTTCACCGCGCCGCGACATCGGCGCATCGCAGACGTCAAACCACGATGTCTGCGCCACCCGCCTGCCCTTACAGGCACTCGCAGACGGCCCCGTTCTGAATATACCGCGCTTTATCGCTGGGCGCAGGTGGGTGGCTTCAGCGCGGGACTGTGCCTTTTCTTTATGCAACCTTCGTTTCAATCGTGTGAATGCAGGCTGTCCAAATGAGCTGGGGGCTGACTGGAAATACCAGTTGCAGTGGGCTGGGTCTCGCTCGATGCCGGCTGAGCTTCAGGCTCTTGTACGAACGAACAAGTCACCTTCGCCGAACCATCTAGTTGGCTTGAGCGTAGTAGCCGCGGCGAACTCGGACTCTGTAGTTCCGGTTGCGCACGCGCACACGAATCTTGCGAAAAGATCCGTCACGCAGCTTATTCGAGGGTGAGTACCCAAGGAAGTACTGAGCGCGCAGCTCGTCGGCAATTTCCCGAAAGGCCGCACCGGTGTCGCGCGCGTGGTTCACCCGAACCATCTGGCCCCCCGTCTCCTCCGACAACTTCTTCAAAACCGGATTGCCGCTAAAAGCCAGACCTTGCGCCCAATAAAATGAGTCGTCGGTGAGGGCCACAGAATAGATGATGACATCGGCTTTCTCCGCAGCTTCGAGCGCCCCGTTGGACGTCACCTTGCTGCCCTGATCTTCGCCGTCGGTGAGCATGATGAGCACCTTACGTCCCACATTACTCTTCATCAGCTCATTTGAGGCCAAGTACAGAGCGTCGTAAAGGTGAGTGCCGCCGACACTCGGGCCCGCCGACGGCTCCGGTAGAAGCTTGTACCCGCCTTCATTAATGACTGTGCTGTCGATGGCGCGCCCAAGCAGGCGCTGTTCACTGGTGAAATCCTGAAGCAGCTCAACCTCCACGTCGAATCGGAGGACAAAAGCCGAATCCTTGGGGCGCAGCACTTGTTGGATGAACGCCCGGGCTTGTTCTTGCTCGGTTGCCAACAGTTGCTCCTGGCTGGAGCTCGTGTCAATCATGATGCCAAGGGTCAGTCGGCTGTCTGTCTCGCGAGAAAAATAACCAATCTGTTGTGCGGCGTCATCCTCGGTAAGCTTGAAATCTTCCTTATTGAGATTCGGGATCAAACGGCCTCTCTTGTCCTTGACGATCGCGTAGACGTTGACTACCACAGTTGAAACCTTCAAGGTCGCTTGCGGCAGCGAATTGATCTCCTTTTCCTGGTTTGGCGGCTGGGGTGCCGCCAGCACCGTGAGGCAGAAGCTTAACAACGGAGCCCATCGCATCGCGGCAAGGACTTTTGTGTGGTGCGTCAAGGCATGCTCCCTCCGAGCGTTGCCCGCGCCCAAACTGGTGTTTGGGTCTCAGAGCCAAAGATTCCCGAAAAAGGGTCGGGGGCAAGCCTGTCCTGCAATTGAAGTGATGGTGCAAGAAGGCCTGCCCTCCATATCGGACCGTCCAACGGTGCTTACTACCCACCCATCATAACCGGGATGCGTTCGAGGAGTTGGGGCGCCTGAACGACGAGCTGTCTCCCAGTCTTAGGTACTGAGTATTCGAGAGTCAAGCCCAGTCCTGCCAGCCGCACGGCACGGATTGTGTAGTTTCCTCCACTGCGGACAAGGATCAGTTCGCTACGGTCAAAAGTCTGGTGGTCGTAGGTCGCTTGGTTCAAGATCATGTCCACGGCCTCGGTTCCTCGCCAGATGGTGACCATCCCCGTACTCGTGGCATGGTCGAGGGTGAACGAGTAGTCGCCGGGAGGCAGAACTGTGTGTCCCCACCGTGCTTCGACGGACAGAGTGAATCTCCCGTGGTAAGCCTCTTGTGCGCTTGCGAGGTTTGCAGTGAAGCAACCGGCCAAAAGCGCAAGGCCGAGAGGCGCAACTAGCTTGAAACTTCGATTCAGAGTCATAATGGTCCTCCATGTTTCAATGTAGCAGCGACGGCTGCGTCCTGCCCTGGCGGGGGACGGGTGTATCACCCACGCACAGCCAGTTTCCCTGAGGTCCACTGCGACTTCAATGCACCAGAGGTGAACTCTTATTGAACTTTGTATGAACAGGTAACTTGGTCAGAACAAAAGGGGAATTCCTGCGGGACGACGAGGAATCTCGCAAGTCCCTTGTATCCAGGGAGAGATTCCTCGCGGGGTTTACCCTGAGCGGGCAGAGCGAGATCCTTCGCTGCGCTCAGGATGACAGCGAAGGGGTCGGAATGACAACCTTCACAAAGGTTTTTCAGTATCCTGCCAGAAGCCGCTGGAAGGGAGAGGCTAATCAACATGAAGATCATTCTCTTTGGGGCTACGGGTATGGTCGGGCAGGGTGCCATGCGAGAATGCTT
Source organism: Terriglobia bacterium (assembly GCA_049514395.1). Lineage (GTDB taxonomy): Bacteria > Acidobacteriota > Terriglobia > UBA7540 > UBA7540 > CAVROP01. The sequence goes on along the minus strand of JBEKVC010000080.1, from coordinate 1,214 downwards.
GCTCGATCGCGAGGTGGAAAGCGTCCTCACGATTGGGCGCAGCGCGACGGGGCAAAAGCACGAGAAGCTGCGCGAAATCGTGCACAAGGACTTCTCCGATTTCTCGGCCATCGCGGGGAGCCTCTCGGGTTATGACGCGTGCTTCTTCTGTCTCGGTGTCTCCTCAGCAGGAATGACGGAGCAGGAATATCAACGCGTGACCTACGAGATCACGATGACGGCAGCGCAAACCTTGGCCAAGCTAAACCCAGACATGACGTTCCTCTATGTGTCGGGAGCGGGCACCGACAGCTCCGAGCGCGGTCGCGTGAGGTGGGCGCGCGTGAAGGGCAAGACCGAAAACGCACTGCTCCGGTTGCCCTTCAAGGCGGCGTATATGTTGCGTCCCGCATATATCCAGCCGATGCACGGAATTCAGTCGAAGACGAAACTGTACCGAGCGCTTTACGCTGTGATGGCGCCGCTCTATCCCGTGTGGAAGGCCCTTTTGCCAAAGTACGTGACGACGACGGAACAGGTAGGCCGTGCGATGATCAAAATCGCCAAGCTCGGCGCCCCAAAACATGTGCTTGAGAACCAGGACATCAACAGTATCCGAAATGGGGTCACCGAACTGATCCCTTGAGGCACTCAGATCGACAAAAAACTGTCGCTCTTAGGCTGCCCAGCCCGCCTGGGCGGTCCGGGCATTGCTGGGGCGAGGGAACTGCAGGTAGTGGTGTCATTTGGAATATCATGCCTTACGAAACGCCGGTCATTCCCGCGAAAGCGGGAATCCAGTCCGTGAACAGCGCATTTCCCAAGGTTGGCGGAGTGGATTCCCGCTTTCGCGGGAATGACTGCGGCCTGGAGCGCCCCTGTCTCGCAAATGACACCACTACCGGAACTGCACTTCATTTGAGTTTTTGGACGCTCTGGGGTATAGTCACGCGCGAGGAGCTATGCTATGGACAATAGGAAAACCAATCTGCTGACACGCCGCGAATTTGTTTCGACGGCGTCCGCATTCATGATAGTTCCACGCCATGTACTTGGAGGGCCGGGTTATGTTCCGCCCAGCGACCAGATCACGCTGGCGGCGATTGGCATGGGACACCAAGGGTTCGAGGTCACGATGAATCTTCTGGCTCGCCCCGACGTCCAGGTCATCGCGGTCTGCGATTGTAACAAGAGCAGTAAGGACTACGTCGAGTACGACGACAATGCCGTCCTAA
>JBEKVC010000079.1:0-8631 GCA_049514395.1 Terriglobia bacterium | reverse complement strand
AAACCATCCTTCCTCGGCAGGGCGCCGAGCAACCGGAGGACTTCCCCCGTTTCGCCCGATTGTGAGACCACCACCAGGAGGGTGTCTGGGCCGAGGATCTTCATATGATGGTCCACCAGTTCGCCAGCCTCCCAGACCAGAGCGCGGATAGCATGAGCAGTCAGATAGGCCTGGGCGGGGTAGGCCGCGTACATGGACGATCCCATTCCGGTGAACACGACGGTGGGCGGCCAGTGCTTCACCAGCGCGCGCAACGCCTTGGAGGGAATCGCGCCGGGGCTTGTATAGAACTTCCGCAAGCCCGAAAGGACCGCCGGTTGCTGAGCAATCTCTTCCATCAAGCTGGTCACGGTGATTTGTCCTGTCGTCGTCAGTCGCTAGTGGTTAGTGGCTGGTGGCTAGACAAAAGCTTAGAAGTCGAGGAGTGGAGAAGTCGAGAGGTCCAGTCAGTGGTCGTTCGTGGCAAGTGATTAGGCTGGTGGTACTAAGCACTAATCACTAAGACCACGGGCCCGGCCGCTGACCGAATACTAGCCACTGACCACTAACCACTAACCACTGACCACTAGCCACTGCAAATTATACACTGTTTAGCCCTTGCGCTCAGGGGGTCGAGTGAGGTTTCATAGCAGTATGAAAACCATTCGATGCTTCTGCTTGGTTCTTGCGGCGCTATCGGCGCCGTTCCTACTGACCCTGTACGCTCAAGGCACTGAAACGCCGGCAACCAAGAGCAAGTATCTTCTATACATCGGCACTTACACCGAAAAGAGGAGTAAAGGCATTTATGCTTACCGCTTCGATCCAGCCACAGGCCAGTTGAGCTCGCTGGGACTGGCAGCCGAAAGCGTCAATCCTTCGTTTCTAGCGATAGATCCCAGCCGGCGATTCCTTTACGCAGTGAATGAGATATCGAAGTACGAGGGGCGAAGTAGCGGCGGAGTCAGCGCCTTCGCCATTGATCCTGGGACTGGCAAGCTCACCCTTTTGAACGAGGTGCCGTCAGGCGGCGCAGGGCCCTGCCACATAGCGGTGGATAAGACTGGGAGATACGTGCTGGTCGCCAACTACGGTGGCGGAAGCTTGGCTGTGTTCCCAATTCTGAAAGACGGCCGCCTGGGAGAGGCCTCGGCCTTTGTGCGGCACAGTGGTGCCAGCATCAACCCTCAACGCCAGGAGGGGCCACACGCGCACTCGATTTACCCGTCACCTGACAACCGTTTCGCCCTCAGCGCAGACTTGGGGCTTGACGAGGTGCTCGTTTATCGTTTCGATCCGGGGAAGGGGACGCTCGCGCCAAACAATCCCCCCTTCGCCAAAGTCAACCCCGGCGCAGGGCCGCGGCACTTTGCCTTTCATACCAGCGGGAAATTTGGATATGTGATCAACGAAATGCAGTCCACCGTCACCGTGTTCTCGTATGAGCCGGCCAGCGGAGCTTTGCACATGCTGCAGACTATCTCAACGCTTCCGAAGGACTTCGAGGGTGAAAGCACGGCCGCCGAAGTGCAAGTGCACCCATCAGGGAAGTTTCTGTATGGGTCCAACCGCGGGCACGACTCTATCGCCGTGTTCGCGATCAACAATCGCAAAGGGACTCTCACGCCCAATGGGTACGCTCTCACGCTGGGGAAGACGCCGCGCAACTTTGCGGTCGACCCAACGGGCTCGTACCTGTTCGCGGCCAACCAGGACTCCGACAGCATCGTGCAGTTCCGCATCGACCCGAACACCGGCCGCCTGACCCCAACCGGCCAAGTGCTTGAGGTGCCTTCGCCTGTCTGCGTGACATTCGTGCCGATCGAATGATTGCCCAGTCTAATTCTATGGAACTTTTCTATTTGGTACGTCACGGGGAGACGAAATGGAATGCTGAGAACCGGATTTGTGGGCGGTCCGACGTCCCGCTATCGGAGGCCGGGCGCCGGCAGGCGAAGAGGTTGGCGGAGCGCCTGAAGCCCATCTCCTTTGAGGCGCTCTATTCAAGCCCGCTGAAGCGCGCCCTCGACACGGCCCGCTTCATCTCTGAGCGAATTGGCCTCGAACCCGTCGTGGACGATAGACTCGTCGAGCTTGACTACGGCCAGTGGGAAGGGAAAACGCTGGAGGAAATAAGGAAGAACGACCCCAAGACTTTGCGTGCTTGGGAGGCCGACCCTGGCAGGGTCGCGCCTCCTGGCGGCGAAAGCGGCCTTGAGGTCCAGCAACGCGTCGTGCCCTTCCTGGATTCTCTGGCGGCCAAGCACCGCAAGGGTCAGGTGGCGGTGGTGTTCCACAAGACCGTTTGCCGCCTGGCGATCTGCCACGTCCTGGGAATGTCTCCCTCCGACTATAGAAGGAGGCTTATCATGGAAAATGCCGCGCTGAGTATTATCCAGTCCCGAGAAGATGGTTGGCAGCTCATTACCTACAACGACACCTCGCACTTATCAGCTTGCCATCGTGGCCACATTTCACTTCGCGAAGAGTTCTGATTCAAAAGAGGTTTTCACACGCTTCGCGCCCTAACAGGTTGCTGAAAAACTCGTCGGCGCTGTCATTCTGAGGAGCCGTCGGCCTAGGCCGAACGAAGAATCTCGTATTTTCTTCAAGACAGGGCGAGATTCTTCGCTTCGCTCAGAATGACGGAATGGAAGGGCTTTTCAGCAACCTGCTAGGGAAAGCAGGCCGCTTCCACTAGGATGGCGTGGAGTTCGCCCGGGCCGTGGACGCCGCGGATGAGGATCTGTTCGATATCGGCAGTGCGGCTGGTCCCAGTGATGAAAACAACCGAACGGCCGGGTAGAGCTAGGTCAGGTTGGCTCGCCATGGGAAGCCTTTCCAGGACTTCATCGAGCGACGCCACCAACTGACTCCGCCGGTACAAAGCTACATGCACAGGCGGGGCTAGCGATGCCAGTTGGGCGCCTTCCGTCAAACTGGTAACCACCAAGCTGCCGGTTTCCGCCAGCGCAAATTCCACGCCTGTGATCCCCACAGTCGCGGCGAGGCCGGCCTCGGCAAAGGCCCGCAGGGAAGCGTCCCCGGCTCCAGGAGAATCTCCGCCCCCGGAGGTCTGCCAAACGGAGATGCCCTGGCCCCAGGCGCGGAGCAGCGGCTCGAGGTTCAACTCCGCCAAAAGTGGATTGCGGGAAAGGACCACGCTTGTGGCCTTAGCATGGGAGAGGATGGTCAGCAGAATCTCTTCCAACCCTTGGCGATTAGCGGCGCGGTGGGCAATGCCAGCCACTTTTGTCAATTCTGCCTCGAACTTCGGCAGCAGTTCCTCGGGCGGGATGATAGGCAGTATCCCGGTCAGCGGCGAGGCTGGTGGTAGGGTGCTTTCACTAATCACTGAGGAGCCATCCAAGGGACGGCCCAAAGCCTTCCGAATCCGTTGCATTATCTCTTCGCGTCTTGCCAATCGTAACACCTCGCGTGGCCAAGTGGCTCGAACGCAAGCCGAGGGATTGTATCACGGCTCTCAAACGTCTGGTAACCTGAAAGAAAGATCATGGACACAATAAATAAAATAATCGCAAAAACTGTGCAACCTTAGGGCTACTTAAATCATCATTTATCGCGGGCGTTTGGTTAAAAGGCTTCTGTAGCAGAGGCCAGAGGGGTGGTTATCAATGCGCACACTAGTAAAGTCTCCAAAGAACCATTATCGAACCTTATTGTTGAGGAAGCGGAGCGAATTATTGGCATCGGCGAAAGGCGCGCCCGAAGCGCTGGCCACAAGTGTTCAGTCTCCGGATGTTGTTGAATTTGCAGTTAAAACTGCCGAGCAGGATGTGACAGCGGTGACCGCAAGTCTGCGAAGTCAGCTACTGAGAGAAGTTGACCACGCACTCGGTCGTTACGCTCGCGGGACATATGGTGCGTGCGAGGGATGCCACGGGGAGATTTCCCCCCATCGCCTCAAGGCTATCCCCTGGGCTCGGTACTGCCTCATCTGCCAGGAACTACACTCAAGGAATTCAAGGAATTAGGCGTCCCTCATCCCCACAGTGGTCGTCTGATAAAGGCAACTTCTGAGCAAAAGTGTCGAGTTTCTCGGTGGGCACAAAGACCTACACCACAGTGCGGTCCGTAGCCGCAACCAAATTGAACCTAAGCTCTTTATTATCAGATAATTCCGATTTGAAGCCGTTCTGGGAAAAACCCGACGTCCCAAATCTTGAGGGGGAAGGAAGGAACACGCTTCCCCCGAGTGCGCGTCCGCGTGACAGGTTGGACCGGGGTTGTCAGCATGTGGCGCGCTTCCTCCCCACTCGGCGCTGAAAAGCTCTTACCACAGAGGGCACGGAGACCACAGAGCACCGGCACCGGGGCGCAAAGGGGCGGGACCCCCCAAGGCCTTCTCCGCGTCTCAGCGCCTCGGCGGTGAGCCTCGTTTTTGGTTGCGGCCACAAGGCCGCGCTATACTACTCACTACGGACAACCCCGCGTGCGAGACGTTTGGCCGGTCGCCGCGGCGACCTCGTCCGCATGACCAGGGAAGGCATTCACACTATGTCCAAGGTTCGAGTTCGGTTTGCACCCAGCCCCACGGGTTACGTCCACGTGGGGAATGCCCGCACAGCGCTTTTCAATTGGCTTTTTGCGCGGCACTACTGCGGCGTTTTCGTTTTGCGCATCGAAGACACGGACGTCGAGCGCTCCAAAGAAGAGTACGAGCGACAGTTGCTGGAGGACCTGCGCTGGTTCGGAATCGATTGGGACGAAGGACCAGACAAAGGCGGCGGGTTTGCGCCCTATCGCCAATCCGAGCGCAAGGAGACCTATCACAGGTTGGCCACCCAGTTGATTGACCAGGGCCACGCCTATTTCTGCTTCTGCACGGCAGAGCAACTCGAGCAGGAGCGCCAGGAGGCTTTGAAGGCTGGACTTCAGCCCCGCTATTCCGGACGCTGCCGGAAGCGTCCACGCGAAGAGGCGGCGCGCAAGGTTGCGGCGGGCGAGCCTGCCGCGATCCGGCTGAAAATCGTGGAAAGTGCGTTTTCCTGGAGCGACCTCGTGCACGGACCGACCAGTTTTTCGGCTCAGGTCATTGGCGATCCCATCCTGGTGCGCTCGGACGGGAATCCGGGCTACAACTATGCAGTGGTGATTGACGATCACCTGATGGAGATTACCCACGTCATTCGCGGCGACGACCACATTTCCAACACCCCGCGCCAGCTCGCCGTCTACCACGCACTGGGCTGGGAGCCGCCACTGTTCGCGCACCTCTCGACCATTCTGGGTTCTGACCGGACGCGGCTTTCCAAGCGGCACGGCGCCACCTCGCTCCAGAGTTTTCACGAACTGGGGATTCTGCCTGAGGCGCTTAGGAATTACCTTGCGCTGCTCGGCTGGTCACCGGCGGATGGAAAGACGGAAATTCTGAGCCTGCAGGAACTGGTTGCACAGTTCTCGCTGGAGCACATCACCAAGAGTCCCGCGGTGTTCGATACGGAAAAGCTCTACTGGTTGAATCGCCACTATATGAAAGAATGCCCGCCGCGACGCCTGGCCGAACTTGCGGTCCCATTCCTGGAGGAGGTGGGCTACTTGGAGGCGCATCCAAGCCCGGACGTCCTGGCTTGGCTTGAGCAGGTGCTGGATGCTGTCCTCAAGAACATCAGCTCGTTGTGCCAACTGCCTGATGCGGTGCATATCATTTTTGAATACGATGCTAAGAAGGCAAACCAAGAACTCCAGCTCTCGACGGCGGCGAATGCGGGTCCGGTACTAGACGCATTTGTCACAAAGGCGCTGCCCGAAGGCGAACTGAGTTATGAGCGATTCCGTGCGATCACAAAGGAAGTGCAAAAAGAGACTGGAGAAAAGGGAAGGGATTTGTTTCATCCCATTCGCGTCGCCCTAACGGGCGCAGTCTCCGGCCCGGAGCTTGAAAAGCTGATTCCCATTTTCGAAGAGGGATCAAAGCTGCCGCTGGCCCGGCACGTAAAGAGCGTTGCCGAGCGTTTAAGGGAATTTGCGGAGGCGGCAAAGTTGTAATTTCTGATCTGATGTGGACGGGATTTCCATTTGCCCCACGCATCCCGCTTTTTTTGAAGTGTTCTGCGCCAGCGACATCATGTTCCAATGTGTTTTCAAGGGGTTAGAAGAATGCCGGGAGGTTTGGGGCGAGCGTGCGAGTGTGGCATTTTGGCACACTTGGCGGCTCCCCCGCTTGATAGTACGCTACATACATAGCCTACTGACGGCGCCTCGCGCGCCACTACGCGCCGCTTTCCGCTGCTTCCGGTAGCTGGCGCTATGGGATAACGGGTGTCGCCCCCCGGCGAGGTAGGGGCGAGCGGCGCTCGCCCAATGACCGAACGGCGAGCGGCGCTCGCCCCATGGCCGAACGCGCTTCGGCCCTACCGATGAAATACGACGCGAGAATCCACCATCGCCGTTCCATCCGATTGCACGGTTATGACTACGGGTTACCTGGGGCATACTTTGTCACGCTATGCGCGTTCCACAAACAATGCATCTTCGGCCGTGTGGTCGAAGACCGCATGCATGAAAATGATTGCGGCAAGCTTGCGCGGGAACAGTGGTTCGAATCCGCCCAAATCCGGCAGGAATTTGCATTGGATGCCTTCATTGTCATGCCCAACCATCTTCACGGAATTCTTTGGATTTTGGGGCCGAAGGGTGGGCGCGTGCTGCTGGGTAGCGGGTTCCCACAACCAATTGTAGGGGCGGACGGCGTCCGCCCGCCCGATGCCCAAACACCCGTAGGGCCGAGCGGCGCTCGGCCTTGGCCCAACCGCGCTCGCCCCTTGGCCGAGCGCCGCTCGGCCCTACAAACCCCGCGGGGCCGGCGGCGTCCCATCCCGCCCATGCGCTCCCATTCGTTGGCCTCCTGGGCGGCGGGGTTCAAATCGGCGCTTACGAGTCGGATTCGAAAGCTTTGGGATCAACCGCGCGCCGCGGTGTGGCAAGAGGATTATTTCGAACATATCATTCGCGACGAGGATGAATTGTTCAGGATTCGCGAGTACATTCTCTCGAACCCTGCGCGCTGGAAATTGGATCGGGAGAATCCTGAGGCGGGACCGGGGTCGGAAGAGGAATGGCCCTGGAACCCCGACGATGATTCGTAGGGGCCAGCCGCGCTGGCCCATGTGGGCCGAACGCCGTTCGGCCCTACTACTGGCTTACCAAATTCTCGAAATTGAGGATTGACGGCGCGCGAGGCGATCCCGCACCCCACAAACCACTTTTGCTGCTTGTGCTGTGCGACCTAGTGGAGAAGGCAAGTCTTCCCCACGACGTTCTACCCTTATCGCCGGAGCCTGCATTTCGCTTTTACACATGCTGGGGCATCGTCTCCGCCAGACGCCCCCAGCGGCCCGACGTTCGTGTGCCTTTCTATCGTGCTTGTAGGGCCGAACGGCGTTCGGCCCTCGGGCGTCCGAGGCGCTCCGTCGCCCCACACAAAAACAACGAAATACGCAAAACTGCCCAGCGACTTGGTCGCCTTTCTAGAGGATAAGGCGGTGAGAATAAATGGACTGAAATGGTTGGGACTCTCCACCGGCACCGGGATTTCGTCACTGAAAGCCAGACTCGCGATTGCCCCGTCTTCGGAGTCCATCCACTTAGCGTCCTGAGGGCCGCGAAACTTGAAGTCGGCGCGCTTCTGATCAAGATCAAGGATGTAGGAGATGGTGATTTGCGCCGGACGTACAGCGCGCCAATCCCCTTCGGCGCATGGAACTTGTGGCCCGTTAGCGACAGGTAATCCGCCGGCACCTTTCGCACGTCAGTTTCCACCTTCCCCGCTGCCTGCACAGAATCGCAGTGATACAGCACGCCTCGCGACCGGCAGATTTCGGCAATCCGATCGACAGGGAACAACACACCCGTTTCGTTGTTCGCCCACATCTCAAAGGCAGTGGTCGGTGCTCAGTCGTCAGTGGTCAGTTGAACCAGCAAAAAAGCGGCAAGCCGTCGCGATCAACCGGCAGGTAGGTGACGCGATAGCCATCCTCCTTCGGGCTACCATCCCTGCACCCCTCCTGATCCAGGAGGGGAGTCCGGTAGCTTGCTTTCTCGAGCGCCGTGCAATAATTCAGCACCGAGGAATGCTCGACGCTGGACGTGATGATGTGCCGCGGGGCGAGGAGTTCACAGTCCACAGTTTACAGTTCACATTAAGAATCCAGAACGCCTTGACTGTTGACTGTCGACTGTAAACTTCTATTGCCGTGGACCAAAATCGAAACACTATCGCGTCGGTGCAGCGCGGCCACAACTCCAGTCATGAATTTCGGTTCAGATTTCCGTCAGGGGAGCAGGGTTGCGTCAAAGTCACCGAAAGGTAACGTCCCAAAGCGGCTCTGCCGCGACCCTGCCTTTGAGGTAAATTCCCATTCCCCTTCTTCCCACGTTCTTCTACAATCAAACAGATGACTACACGAGACAAACTAATCGTGGCGCTGGATCTGCCCAGCGGCAACGCTGCAACCCGAATGGCGGAAAGGCTGCATGGCCATGCAGGAATGTTCAAAGTGGGCTCGGAACTTTTCACCGCCGAAGGCCCCGTGCCGGTCCGTTACCTCGTAACCACGGGCCATAGGGTTTTCCTCGACCTTAAATTCCACGACATCCCAAACACTGTGCGGGCGGCGGCCCGCGAAGCTG